>JAZNRW010000166.1:0-5865 GCA_045590835.1 Faecousia sp. | reverse complement strand
TCTGGCAACGGAGAAGGCAGAGCGCTTTGAGTCCGATCCCAAGTACGCCGACTACTGCACCATGATGGTTAAGACCCACCTGTCCCTGTCCGACGATCCCACCAAGAAGGGCGTACCCACCGGCTGGAAGCTGACCATCCGTGACATTCTGGAGTACGGCGGCGCTAAGTTCCTGTGCCCCATGGCCGGCACCATCTCTATGATGCCCGGTACCGCGGCTGACCCCGCATACCGCCGTGTTGACGTGGACACCGAGACCGGCAAGGTCAGCGGTTTGTTCTAAAATTGATAGGGGCGCAGGCTCTGCGCCCCTTACCCAAGATAAAGGAGAAAATATCACTATGGATATGACAATGGAAACCTGCCGCAAGTTTGTGGAAGTGCTGGCTTCCGATGCCCCCGCTCCCGGCGGTGGCGGTGCTGCTGCTCTGGTAGGTGCTATCGGTACCGCTCTGGGCAACATGGTGGGCAGCCTCACCGTGGGCAAGAAGAAGTATGCCGAGGTGGAGGCTGAGATCATCGACCTGAAGGCTAAGTGCGACGCCCTGCAGAAGGAACTGCTGGATCAGGTGGAGGCTGACGAGGTCAACTTCCTGCCTCTGGCCAAGGCCTACGGCATCCCCAAGGACGATCCCAACCGGGACGCAGTGATGGAAGAGGCTACCCTCATCGCCTGCTCCACCCCCATGAAGATCATGGAGCTGTGCTGCCAGGCCATTGAGTACATTGCCGTCTTTGCCGCTAAGGGCAGCCGTCTGGCTGTATCCGATGCCGGCTGCGGCGCTGTGTGCTGCAAGGCTGCGCTGCAGGCAGCCTCTTTGAATGTGTTCATCAACACCAAGACCCTGAAGAATCGGGAAACTGCCGAGGCCATGAATGCCAAGGCACTGGGTATGATGGATAAGTACTGCGCCATGGCTGACGAGATCTTCAATTCCGTCAAGGCCGGCTTCAATGTTTAACGCACAATCATAATCAAAAGGAGAATACATACTATGGCTAAGAGACTGCTTGGCAAAGAAGTAAACGAGGCGCTGGTGGCTGCGCTGCAGGCACGGACCGCTGCATTGAAGGAAAAGGGCGTTGTGCCTACTCTGGGTATTGTCCGTCTGGGCGAGAACCCCTCCGACCTGTCCTACGAAAAGGGCGCTACCAAGCGCGCTGAGGAAGTGGGCGTTGCTGTTAAGAACTTTGTTCTGCCCGAGACCGCTACCAAGGAAGAGGTTCTGGCTGTGATCGATCAGGTCAATGCCGACGACTCCATCCACGGCGTGCTGATGTTCCGTCCCCTGCCCAAGCACCTGAAGGCAGACCAGGACGAGATCTGCAATCGTCTGGCTCCCCGCAAGGACGTGGACTCCATGACCCATATGTCCAACGCCGGTGTGTTCGAGGGTCAGGATCTGGGCTACGCACCCTGCACCCCCGCAGCCTGCATGGAGATCCTGGATCACTACGGCATCGACTGCAAGGGCAAGAACGCAGTTGTGATCGGCCGCTCTCTGGTGGTTGGCAAGCCCGCAGCTATGATGCTGATGGCCAAGAACGCCACCGTCACCATCTGCCACACCCGTACCGTCAACACCGCGGAAGTTTGCAAGAACGCTGACATCATCGTCTCCGCAGCCGGCGTGCTGAAGAGCCTGACCAAGGACTATGTCCGTCCCGGCCAGGTGGTCATCGACGTTTCCATGAACTGGGACGCTGAGAAGATCACCTCCAAGGGCAAGGGCGGTATGTCCGGCGACGCCATCTTCGACGAGGTTGAGCCCATCGTAGAGGCCATTACCCCTGTTCCCGGCGGCGTGGGCGCAGTTACCACCTCCGTGCTGATGAAGCATGTGGTTGAGGCTGCTGAAAAGATCTAATACCGATTTTCTCTGTACGACTGACGGATAAACGCAGAGCACTGCGGTGGAGTACAGAGGAGTTTATGCCGACCGTCTGGGCAATCCGATTTTACAAAGGGATCGGATTGCCCATTTTTAATTAAGAGGTGCATTGTGATGAAAAAGTTAAATAACCTGCCGGAGAGCAGCTTTTTGAAGCTGTTTTTCGCCTTTGTTTCCCTGTGTTTTCTGGTGGCTGCTGCCTGCATGCCCGACCGGAAGGAGATGCTTACCGGTCTGTGGCAGATCATCAGCAATCCCGCCAAGGTGTCCACCAACTACTTTAGCGTAGGCGGCTTTGCCGCTACCTTCCTGAATATGGGTCTGGTGGCCGCCATCTGCACGATCCTGTTCTGGGTCACCGGCGCAGCGGTGAACAATGTGTCCACCCTGGCTTTTCTGCTGACCCTGGGCTTTTGCTCCTGGGGTATCAATATTGTGAATATGTGGCCCACTATGCTGGGTACGGCGCTGTTTGCCCTGCTGAAGAAGCAGAAGCTGGGCGCAACGGTAAACGCAGCCCTGTTCACTACAGGCGTAGCGCCCTTCATTTCCGATATGCTGCTGCGGTATCCCCACGCCGAGACCATTGGTTTCAACCTGCTGGGTCTGGGTATGGCGGTGATCGCCGGTCTGATCGCAGGCCTTGTGATCCCCGCGGGTCTGCCCCACTCTCCCAATGTGCATAAGGGTATGAACCTGTACTCTGCCGCCCTGCCTGTGGGTATGGCAGCATTCCTGCTGAACGCCATTTTCTACAAGGCGCCCGGCATCGCTCTGCCCGGGGCGGTGGGAGACGTGGCCCTTGCCAATGCTACCATCGTCAATGTTTTCTGCGGCGCTCTGTTTGGTTTGTGCGTGATCCTTGCCCTGTTGATGGGCGGCGCTAAGGACTACTGGCAGCTGCTGAAGAACCCCAATCAGGTGGCAAATGTCTCCGGCACTTGCGGAAACAGCGTGTTTCTAATGAATGTGGGTGTATACGGACTGTTCATTCTGGCCTACTACAACGCCATCGGCGCAAACTTTAACGGCGTGGTCTTCGGCCTGATCTTCTGTATGCTCTGTACCTGCAACTCCGGCTCCCGTCCCACCAATGTGTGGCCCATTATGGCGGGCTATGTGGTGGCATCCTTCGCTGCCAAGTATGTCTCTGCCTTCCTGGGCGGTGAGTTTTCTCTGCAGGTAAACGCGGCGGCCATCTGCGTAGGTCTGTGCTACGCCAATGGCCTGAGTCCCATTACCGATAAGTATGGCTGGCAGTATAGCTTTGTGGGCGCTATGATCCACTATGCCATCGTCACCATCGTGCCCAACCTCCACGGGGGCTTCTGCCTGTACAACGGCGGCTTCACCGCTATCTTCGTGTGCATCCTGCTGGTTCCTGTGCTGGAAAAGTACTGCAAGACCAAGGAAGAGCGTCGGCTTGCCAAGGTGGCAAAATAACATTCAAAAAAATCGAGACCAAAGCCCCCTCTAATGAGGGGGCTTGTTTTGTAGGGCAAGGCTTTTCTTCCCGCCGTATCTATAAAATACTTTCGCGGGGGATTCCAAAGGGGGGAGCGATGCGAGCGCAGCCTGTGGCAGATAAGGCGACCAGAGCGAGTGGCAGCGGTCGGCAGATGACGCAGCCGCGCCGTCGGCAAGGAAGCTGCCGGGCACCGCAACAGGAAAGCACACAAACACAGAGACCAAATAGGTCTTTCTGTGCTTTCCCCTTTGGTCGTCGGAGGAGTCCGGGGAACGTACGAAAAGTTCCCCGGCGGCTCTTTGCATACTTTCTCGCCGGTGAGAAAGTATGGCAGGCAAGTGCCTGCGGACAATTCGCACCGGGTGCGGCAGTTTTCGTTACTGCCCTGCGCCGCCCGGTTCGTGACCGCTTTGTTACCGGTGAGAAAGTATGGCGTCCCCGGCTTTCTGGTGGTTTTCTTTTGCTTGTTTACAATTTCGTCTATTATTTTGCTCAGGGGTGTGTTATAATGAGGAAAATATACCCGAATTCGCAAAAGGAGACCGATATGGGATTACTTACCAAGCTCTTTGGCACCCGTTCCGACCGGGAGATCAAGAAAATTCAACCCATTGTGGATAAGATTTTATCTCTGGAAGAGACCTATGCCGCCCTGACCCAGGAGCAGCTCCGGGCCAAGACCGAGGAATTTAAGGAAAGACTTTCTCAGGGAGAGACCCTGGATGATCTGCTGCCGGAGGCCTTTTCGGCCATTCGGGAGGCTGCCTGGCGGGTGCTGGGCATGAAGCCCTACCCGGTGCAGCTGATCGGCGGCATTGTGCTCCATCAGGGCCGCATCGCTGAGATGAAGACCGGCGAAGGCAAGACCCTGGTCGCCATTTTGCCCTGCTACTTAAATGCCCTCACCGGCCGGGGCGTCCATGTGGTCACCGTCAACGATTATCTTGCCACCCGTGACTCCCAGTGGATGGGCAAGGTCTATAAATTCATGGGTCTGTCCGTAGGTCTGGTGGTGCCGGGGATGAAGCCTGCCCAGCGGCGGGAGGCTTACGCCGCGGATATCACCTACTGCACCAATAACGAGCTGGGCTTTGACTACCTGCGGGACAACATGGCTACCTACAAGTCGGAGCTTGTCCAGCGGGGACATGCCTTTGCCATCGTGGACGAGGTGGACTCCATCCTCATCGACGAGGCCCGGACGCCGCTGATTATCTCCGGTAAGGGAGAGGACTCCTCCAAGCTCTATGAGATGGCAGATCAGCTGGTTGCTTCCATGCGCCGGCAGGTTTTCGCCAAGACCGACGACAAGGAAGCCATCGACGATTACGACTGCGACTATGTGGTGGACGAGAAGTCCCGTTCCGTGTCCCTGACCGCCTCCGGTATTGAAAAGGCGGAGCGGTTCTTTGGCCTTGAGAATCTGGGCGATCCGGAAAATGCCACCATTTCCCACCATATCAACCAGGCCATGAAGGCCCGGGGCATTATGAAGCGGGATATCGATTATGTGATCAAGGACGGCCAGATCATCATCGTGGACGAGTTTACCGGACGACTCATGTACGGCCGACGGTACAACGAGGGTCTGCACCAGGCCATCGAGGCGAAGGAGAAGGTCAAGGTGGCCGGAGAGAGCAAGACCCTTGCCACCATCACCTTCCAGAACTTCTTCCGTCTGTACGATAAGCTCTCCGGCATGACCGGTACGGCGCTGACCGAGGAAGAGGAATTTGCCGCCATTTACCGGCTGGATGTGGTGGAGATCCCCACCAACCGGCCTGTGGCAAGAATCGATATGCCGGACACGGTATATAAGACCGAGGCCGGTAAGTTCCGGGCCATCATCAACCAGGTGATCGCCTGCCATGAAAAAGGACAGCCGGTGCTGGTAGGCACGGTGTCCATTGAGAAAAGTGAGATCCTGAGCAAACTGCTCAAGCGCACCGGTATCCCTCACAATGTGCTTAACGCCAAGTTCCACGAGCAGGAGGCCCAGATCGTTGCCCAGGCCGGTCATTTCGGAGCGGTGACCATCGCCACCAATATGGCAGGCCGCGGTACGGACATTATGCTGGGCGGCAATCCGGAGCATATGGCCATGAGCCAGTTGCGGAAAGAAGAGGAAGACGAAGAGCTGATCCAGCAGGCCAATGCCTACTCCGAGACCGACGATCCGGCGGTGCTGGCCATCCGCAGCCGGTATAAGGCGCTGCTGTCCGGCTTTAAGGCAGAGATGGCAGAGCAGGCGCAGAAGGTGCGGGACGCCGGCGGTCTGTTCATCATCGGTACCGAGCGCCACGAATCCCGCCGGATCGACAATCAGCTCCGTGGCCGTTCCGGCCGTCAGGGCGATCCCGGCCAGAGCCGGTTCTACCTGAGCCTGCAGGATGACCTGATGCGCCTGTTCTCCTCCGACCGGGTGATGGCAATGATGGATACTTTGGGTCTGGACGAGGATACGCCCATGGATGCTAAGATGCTGTCCGGTGCGGTGGAAAATGC
>JAZNRW010000165.1:0-3672 GCA_045590835.1 Faecousia sp. | reverse complement strand
TACCAATCGGGAATGTGGGTAAAGGCGGCATCCTCCGCCTGCAGGTAACCCAACTCTGTCAAGGTGTATACCTTGCCGCAATGGTGGCAGGTTAGGGTAATGCCCATACCTTCGGTGTTTCCCTCGGTGTTGCAGTGGGGGCAGCGGTACAAGATCCGGTTCAGCCCGTCCGCCCGGAAGGGCTCGTCGATGACGATCTTATTCTCCTGTTGGTAGCGGAAATTGTCAAAGCCGAAGGCCGCATCCAGCTTGGCATCCAGCTCCGCCACGGTCATGGCTTTCAGATCCTCAGCGGTGGCAAGGCAAGTCACATCCGCCCGGACAGTTACCTTCCGTTTCTGCAGGCAGTTATACAGGGGGTCTCTGGCAAATGCCCCTTGGGTGATCACCGTCACCACGGGCACATTCAGCTTTTTCAGCAAAACCCCCATTTTTCGGGGCAGGGGCGTTGCCGTACCATCAAAGGAATAGCTGGCCTCCGGGTACATCAGCACGCTTACTCCCTTTTTCAGCAGATATTCCATATCCCGGATCAGGGTCAGATCACTGACAAACTTCTGTGTAGGAATGCAGCCAATCAGCCGCATGAGCCAGTTTTTGCCCACAAATCCATCGGAGGTGCAGACAATGCCATAGGGCTTGGGGAAGAAGATCCGGAAGGCGATTTTCAGGTCAATAAAGCTGGAGTGGTTCATCAAGATCAGGCAAGGCTCTTTCTTGCCGATGCGATCCATGCCGTGGGTTTCATAGGTAAATTTTGTGGGAAGCAGATCAAAGATCGCCAGCACCCTTATCACCAGCTGCAGCAAAAACATCGGCCGCAGGGGATTGCGATGCTTTGGGCGGGGCAGGGCCATGACCGCCTCATAGGATAGGCGCTTGGTTTTGATTTTCATAGTTTTCTACCTGTCCTCTTGTTTATTCACCGCCATTTTACAATATACGCCCCGAAATAGCAAGAAAAACCGCCCCGGAAGGTTTTTCCGGGGCAGGCAGTTTCTTTACTTAGTGCCGAAGATCCGGTCGCCGGCGTCGCCCAGACCGGGGATGATGTAGGCGTGGTCATTGAGCTTTTCATCAATGGCAGCCACATAGATATCCACATCGGGGTGGGCATCCTGTACGGCCTTCACGCCCTCGGGGCAGCCGATGATGTTCATCATGGTGATCTGCTTGCAGCCATGCTGCTTCAAAAAGTCGATAGCCGCAATGGCGCTGCCGCCGGTGGCAAGCATAGGATCCACTACAAACACGTGCCGCGCGCCGATATCATCGGGCAGCTTGCAGTAGTATTCCACAGGCATATGGGTCTCGGGGTCACGGTACAGGCCGATGTGGCCCACCTTGGCAGAGGGGATCATATCCAGCATGGAGTCCACCATACCCAGACCTGCTCTGAGGATGGGGATGATTGCCAGCTTCTTACCGGCAAGCATCCGGCACTTGGCTGTTGCCACAGGGGTCTCCACCATGACCTCTTCGGTAGGCAGATTCCGGGTGGCCTCATAGCACATCAGGCCGGCGATCTCGCTGACCAGTTCCCGGAACTCCTTGACACCGGTGTCCTTGTTCCGCAAAATTGCCAGCTTGTGCTGGATCAGGGGATGGTTCAGTTCGTGTACAATACCCATTTTGAAAGTCTCCTTTATCTGTTTTCCCGGGCAAGCCGTTCCCGCTCTGCCTGGGAGAGTCTTAAATAATTGGGGGTCAGCTCTGCGCCGTTGCCGGGGTCACCTGCCGCAGCCATGGCCTGCGCCACCAATGCAACACCCGTTGCCCGCTGATGCATCCGGTGCTCCGGCGGTAACACCAGTCCGGGCACTTCCTCTGACAATGTATTATAGCACAAAACCGCGCCATCTCCAACTAAAAAAATCGGTTTTTCGCAATTTTTTAATTTTTCGCCCAATTCCGCAAAGGAAATGGCGCAGTCGTCCAGCGTCCGGGTGAGTTTTCCTGCCTCTGCGCGGAAAATGGCCGTATAGGTCTGGCTCCGCCGGGCATCCATGACAGGTACTATATAACCGTCCCACACGCCCAGGCCGGTGGCCATGGCCTCTAAGGTAGAAACGCCGTAGCAGGGGATCTGCCGCCCCCATGCAAAGCCCTTGGCAGCCGCCACGCCGATGCGCACGCCGGTGAAGCTGCCCGGACCGGCGGCTACCGCCACCGCCTCCACCTGTTGGGGGGTCTTCCCGCAGGTCTTCAGCAGGTCTTCAGCCATCACCATCAAGGTCTGACTGTGAGTCAGGCCTGTATTCTGATAGCTCTCCCCCAGCAGCTTCTGCCCATCCGTCAAGGCAACGGAGGCCGCTTTGGCAGAGGTCTCAAAGGCTAATATCAGCAAGGTGCTCCCCTCCTGTCACGGTAATACGCCGGGTGTCCTCCCCCAGCTTTTCAATTAAGACCTCAATGGGGTCTTCCAGCGCCTCGGCCACATTCTCGCTCCACTCCACGGCGCACACACCGCCCCGCTCCAGATAGTCCTCCCAGCCGATGTCAAACAGCGCATCAGCAGAGCCTAAGCGGTACATATCAAAGTGAAACAGAGGCAGCCGCCCGGAAAGATATTCGTTGACGATGGTGTAGGTAGGGCTGGTGACCATATCCGTTGCGCCCAGACCCCGGGCCAGTCCCCGGGTGAAAGCGGTCTTCCCCGCCCCCAGGTCTCCCCGGTAGGCCAGTACCGTTCCCGGCGTCAGACGCTCTGCCAGCGCCTGTCCCACAGCCTCCGTCTCGGAAGGTGAATTGGTGATAAACTCCATAGTGTTTCCTCATTTATTTGCATTTTTCAGCTTCTCGGCCTGGTCGGCGGTGGCCAGGGCATCGATGATCTCATCGATAGCGCCGTCCATCACCTGGTCGATCTTATATAAGGTCAGGCCGATCCGGTGGTCGGTAACTCTGCCCTGGGGGAAGTTATAGGTGCGGATGCGCTCGTTGCGCATGCCCGTACCCACCTGGCTGCGGCGCATGCCGGTATGCTCCGACTCGATCCGCTCCTGTTCCAGTTCATAGAGCTTACTGGCCAGCATCCGCATACACTTCTCCCGGTTCTGTACCTGGCTGCGCTCCTCCTGGCAGGCCACCACGATCCCCGAGGGCTTATGCATCAGCCGGACAGCGGAGGATGTCTTGTTTACATGCTGACCGCCGGCGCCGGAGGCTCTGTACACCTGCATCTCAATATCCGCAGGGTTGATCTGGACATCTACCTCTTCCATCTCCGGCAGCACCGCCACCGTGGCGGTGGAGGTGTGGACCCGGCCGCCGGACTCCGTCTCCGGCACTCGCTGGACCCGGTGGACACCGGACTCATACTTCAGCCGGGAGTAGGCGCCCCGTCCGTTGATGACGAAGTCCGCTTCTTTTACGCCGCCCAGCTCCGTATCGTTATAGTTCATAAGTTCTATGCTCCAGCCCATTTTGGCGGCGTACATGGAGTGCATCCGGAACAGGCTGTGGGCAAACAGGGCGCTCTCCTCGCCGCCGACGCCGCCGCGGATCTCCACGATGACGCTTTTCTCATCGTTGGGGTCTTTGGGCAGCAGCAGGATCTGCAGCTGGGCGTGCAGCTCCTCCTTTGCTTTCTTAGCATCCTGATAGGTCTGCTGGCACAGCTCCTTCATCTCCGGATCGCTCATCAGCTCCTGGGCGTCCTGCATCTCCTGT
>JAZNRW010000164.1:0-6235 GCA_045590835.1 Faecousia sp. | reverse complement strand
CGCATCCAGGCGGTCATTGCGCCGGCAACATCCAGATCCTCACAGGTAACAGGCTCTCCGGTCTTGGAGTAAGCCACAACCACCTTGCCGATACGCTCACGCAGATCCTTCAGGTCACGGGCAACTGCCAGAATCGCCATCAGCTCGGAGCCAACGGCGATGCCAAACTTGGACTCCATCATGAAGCCGTCCAGACGGCCGCCGATACCGATGATGATGTTCCGCAGAGACTGGGCGCAGAAGTCGATGATCCAGCCCATCTCCACACGCTTGGGGTCGATGTCCAGACGGCGCAGGCCCTTCTTGGCCAGCCACTCGTCGGTGTTGTTGCGCTCGTGCTGCATACGGGCAGTCAGAGCCACCATAGCCAGGTTGTGGGCGTTCATGATATCGTTGATATCACCGGTCAGGCCCAGGGAGAACTCGGTCATAGGCATCAGCAGGGCGTTGCCGCCGCCGGCTGCGGTACCCTTAACATTCATAGTGGGGCCGCCGGAGGGCTGACGCAGGGCGCCGCCGGCGTTCTTGCCGATGTAGCCCAGGCCTTCGGTCAGACCCAGGGAAACAGTGGACTTACCCTCGCCGAAGGGGGTGGGGGTCACTGCGGTGACTTCGATGAACTTGCCGTCGGGCTTGTCCTTCAGGCGGTTCATCACCTTGATGAAGTCGATCTTGGGGGTCTTGCCATAGGGGATGATCTCCTCCTCCAGCAGGCCCAGCTTCTGACGGAAATAGTCCACGGAGGGCAGGGTCTTCTCTGCTTCCTCTGCGATCTGCCAGTCAGCGTAGACGGTGGGATCCAGCTTCACAAGACCCTTCTCGTCCACATACTTGCCGTCAACAAAATTGATTGCCATAGTAGGTTTCCTCCTTATTTGGGTGCGTTTTTGCACATTTTTTACTAACCTACCAAATTATAAACTTTTCTCTTGCCAAAATAAATAAGTTTATGGTATTTTATTTATAGGTATAAACTATAGATTTGGAAGTGATCTCATGAATTACAACTACCTGCGCTATTTCTCTGTTCTTGCTCAGTTGGAGCACTATACCCTGGCCGCTGCCCGGCTGGAGATCTCCCAACCCTCCTTAAGCAGCGCCATCCGCAGCCTGGAAAACGAACTGGGCGTAAGCCTGTTTGAAAAAGTGGGGCGCAACATTCGGCTAACCGAGCAAGGTCGCTACTTTCAAAAAAAAGTGGATGCCGCTATGACCGAACTGAACACCGCTACTGAAGCGCTGATAGCCAGCCGGGAAAACGCTCCCATTGTGATCCGGTTGGGCTTTGTGTCCGGTTCTCTGGAGGGTGCTGTTGCCCAAGAGATCGCACGCAGTATGCAAAGTGATTCCCGGCTCCGTTTTCATCTTACAGAAGGCTCTGCCAAGGATCTGATGGATCTATTGCGTCAGGAAAAGCTGGATATGTCCATTGTGGATGTGACCGTCCGTGACCGAAGCCTGCATTTCAGAAGTCTGCGGCAGCGGGATTTTTATGTGGCCGTTCCTGTGGGACATCCCCTGTCTGGTCAATCCTCTCTAAAAGCAGGAAATTTGCTTCATTATCGGCAGATCGGCTTTAGCCACAGTATGGATAAAAGCTTTGAGGATTGGGCCAGTCACCAGGATGCCCCCCAACACTTTGTTTGTCAGGTGAACTCTGTGGCCGGTGCGCTGAGTCTGGTTTTGGCAGGCGTCGGTATTACCATTGTCCCCGATGAATGCATACTGCCTACCAAAGGTATCGTATATATTCCTCTGCAGAACCGTCACCAGGCGCTGTATATGTGTACAGTCTACGACCGGTGGCTGGAGCCGCCCATTTGGGATTTCACAGACAGGATCGTACATACTCTACGAAAGGACTTTGCCGATGGACTCCATTGAGCACTGTTGAACCATAAGGTAATTTATATTTAATTTATTCAGAATTTATATTGACTTATTCTCTGAACTTTGATATAAGGAAGGAAATTGGATGCCACCTAATATATTCACCCAAAAACGGAGGAAATCCTTATGAAGACTTCAGATTTTGAACGTGTACAAGTGGGCTCCGATGTGCAGGAAGATTTTTTAAAAACCTTCGTGAACAACAGCAAAAACCCTGTAAAAATCCTTCTTGGCATTTACCGGGGAAATTATCTGATTCTACTAAAGGCAGCCATCCTGTATTTGATTCAATTTAGTCCCGTGATCGTGCTGCCCATCATCACTGCCAACATTATCAACATCGCCACCTACACCGAAAAATACACCATGCGGGATCTGTGGTGGAATATCGCCGTCATGGTGATCCTAATTGTGCAGAACATTCCCAGTACATATTTTTGCACCTTAAACCGCAGCCTCGCCAACCGGCGGGTGGAATTCGCTCTGCGTTCGTCTATGGCCCGAAAGCTACAACAGCTTTCCATTACCTTTCATAAGGAAATGAAGTCCGGCAAAATCCAGTCCAAGGTCATGCGGGATGTGGAAAACATTGAGGGGTTGACCAGCACGCTTTTCCTTAACGGCATTTCCATTGTTTTCAGTCTGGTCAGCGCCATCACCGTAACCTTGTCCAAAAGCCCCATTGTGTTCTGCTTCTTCCTGGTTTCTGTACCCGTTGCGGTACTACTCACCAGAGCCTTCAGCAGCAAATTGCGGCGCAGCAACCAAGAACACCGCCACGAGGTGGAAAACGCCTCCGCCCAGGTAATGGAAATGGTGGAGATGATCCCTGTCACCAAGGCCCATGCATTGGAAAACACCGCCTTGCGGAAGATCAACTCCAGCCTGTCCCGTATGGCAGGCGCCGCGCTTCATTTGGACCGGGTAAACGCCCTGTTCGGTTCTGTTTCTTGGGTTGCCTTCCAGCTCTGCCAGTTTGTAGCGCTGGTTTTCACCGGTGTGCTTGCTTACCGGAAAACTATCCCTGTGGGCGATATTGCCCTGTACCAGTCCTATTTCTCCACCATTGTTTCTTCTGTCAGCGCCATTATCAATTTGCTACCTGCCATTACCCGGGGCTTTGAATCTGTGCGCAGCGTGGGCGAGATCATGTGGGCCATGGATGTGGAAGACGATAAGGACAAAAAGGATCTGTCCCATCTTAATGGCACTTATGAATTTAAGGATGTCTGCTTCCATTATCCTGATGATACCACGCCCGTCCTCCGGGGTCTGAATCTGACTGTGAAGAAGGGCGAGACCATTGCGTTGGTGGGTGAATCCGGCTCCGGTAAGAGCACTGTTCTGAATATGCTCATTGGTTTCTACCGTCCCACCTCCGGTACCCTCTTGGTGGACGGAAAGGACATCACCAATATTAACCTGCATAGCTATCGTTCTCACATCGCAACCGTACCCCAAACCTCTGTCCTGTTCTCCGGGTCTATCCGGGATAACATCACCTTCGGTCTGGAGCATTGTACAGAAGCGCAAGTGCAGGAGGCCATTCGGATCGCCAATCTACAGGATATGATCGCCAACCTACCCAACGGTCTGGATACCTCTGTGGGTGAGCACGGCGACAAGCTCTCCGGCGGTCAGCGGCAGCGAATTGCAATCGCCCGGGCGGTGATCCGCAACGCCTCGGTGATTATTTTCGACGAGGCTACTTCCGCTTTGGACACTGTATCGGAAAAGCTGATACAGGATTCTCTGGATAGGCTCTCCACCGACCGCACCACCTTCATTGTTGCCCACCGGCTGTCCACTATCCGCAATGCGGACAAGATTGCTGTGATCAAAGACGGCGTGTGCGCAGAATACGGCACATGGGAAGAGCTGATGGAACTAAAGGGAGAATTCTACACCTTCCGGAATCTGCAAACCTGATTATAAACAAATTAGGGGCCGGTTACCTGCTGATTGCAGGCAACTGGTCCCTTTTCTTTTGGCTTTATTTTTCTTTGTAATAAAGAAGGCAATGGCAATAGCCCTCAAATTCCGGATCCTGGATCTGCTGTTTGAACTCTTCACACATACATTTATACTCCGGTTTTCGCTCCAGTCTGCAGGGGCAGTAGCCGTCAAACTTCTTTAGCCCCTCTTTAATGGCGGCAACCATCTGAGCGTCTTCATTCAGTCTAACCTTTCCCATTTTGATCCTCCTTGTGTGACAATTTCTAAAAATATAGTATCACGGGTGCCGCCAAAAAGCAACACTCCAATCATCGGGAACAGCTCCCCTGCCAGGCGCTTTTATAAGATGCAAAAAGGACATACCGTGACTGGTATGTCCTTTTTCTTTTCTTATCTGGATTAAACCAGCTCGATGACTGCCATCTCAGCAGCGTCGCCACGGCGGGCGCCAGTGCGAGTCACTCTGGTGTAGCCGCCGTTACGGTCAGCATACTTGGGAGCGGTCTCCTTGAACAGCTTGTTAGCAACATCTTCCTTCGTGATGAAAGACAGAGCTCTGCGGTAAGCTGCCAGGTTGCCCTTCTTGCCAAGGGTAATCATCTTCTCAACAACGGGCTGGACTTCCTTAGCGCGGTAGAAGGTGGTCTCGATCTTGCCGTATTCCAGCAGATCGGTCACCTGCTGGCGCAGCAGTGCTTTTCTCTGTGCACTGGTCTTGCCCAGTTTACGAGTACCGAACATGAACGTTTCCTCCTTTTAAAAGGTTAACAAACTTCTTATAAATTAGTTGCTGCCGGATTCCTCACTGGCCAGGGACAGACCCATCATCTCCAGTTTCTTCTGTACCTCGTCCAGGGACTTCTTGCCCATATTACGCACCTTCATCATATCTTCACCTGTCTTGCTGATCAGGTCAGCCACAGTGTTGATATTGGCGCGCTTCAGGCAGTTGAAGCTACGGACAGACAGATCCAACTCGTCGATGGTCATTGCCAGCTTGGTATCGGGACGATCAGAAGACTTCTCCACAACGGTAGAGCCGGAGCCCATGGTATCAGACAGGTTGGTAAACACTGTCAGATGGTCGGACAGGATCCGCGCGCCCAGAGACACCGCATCCTTAGCGGTGATGGTGGAATCGGTCCAAACTTCCAGCGTCAGGTTGTCAAAGTCGGTCTTATCGCCCACACGGGTGGGCTCCACCGTATAATTCACCTTTTTCACAGGAGAATAGATGGAGTCGATGGGAATCACACCGATCACGGTCTGTGCAGACTTGTTCCGGTCAGAGGGAACATAGCCGCGACCCTGGCTCAGAGTGATCTCCATATTGAAAGTAGCACCCTCGCCCAAGGTGCAGATGTGCAGCTCGGGATTTAGAATTTCAACCTCGCCATCGGCCTTAATATCACCAGCTGTGACCTCACAGGGGCCAACAGCGTCAATATACACGGTCTTGGGTTCCTGGCTGTGCAGCTTCAGAATCATCCGCTTCACATTCAGGACGATCTCCGTAACATCCTCGGTGACGCCGGGGATGGTGGAGAACTCGTGCTGGACACCGGCAATCTTCACGGAAGTTGCGGCGTAGCCGGGCAGGCTGCTCAGCAGGATTCTGCGCAGGGAGTTACCAAGGGTCATACCGTAACCGCGCTCCAGAGGCTCTACAACATACTTGCCGTAGGACAGATCCTCAGGGCTTTCCATGCATGTGATGCGAGGCTTTTCAATTTCTACCATGAATCTTAACCCTCCTTTTTTAGTGGGTGGGGTGTTTGACTGCACCCCACTGTAGACGTACGCGAACAGTCAGGGGGTCGATTACTTAGAGTACAACTCGACGATCAGGTGGACAGCGATGTCGAAGTCGATATCTGCCTTGGTAGGCATAGCAACGACCTTACCGGTGAGGGTGTTCTTATCGCGATCCAGCCACTTGGGAGCAGCAACAAAAGTATCAGCTTCCTTCAGTGCCTTAAAGAAGTTGTTGGAAGCGCTCTTCTCGCAGACAGCAACCACATCGCCGGTCTTGATCAGGTAGCTGGGGATGTTTACACGGTTACCGTTGACGGTGAAATGACCGTGGTTCACCAGCTGACGAGCCTGACGGCGGGAGTTGGCAAAGCCCAGACGGTAAACAACGTTGTCCAGACGACGCTCAACCAGAGTCAGCAGGTTGTCGCCGGTGTTGCCTTCCTGACGGGCGGCCTTCTCGTAGTAGTTACGGAACTGCTTCTCCTGAATGCCATAAACAAACTTAACCTTCTGCTTCTCAGTCAGCTGAGTAGCATACTCGGACTTCTTAGCTCTTCTCTGGCCGCCGGGGTTCTTGTTGGAAGTCTTGTTGTAACCCATTGCGGCAGGAGAAACGCCCAGCGTTCTGCAACGC
>JAZNRW010000163.1:0-11383 GCA_045590835.1 Faecousia sp. | reverse complement strand
CTTGGGGCCCAGGGTGACCTTGACGGTGTCAGCCAGCTGGTCAATGCCGGCCTGCAGCTTCTTGCGAGCTTCCTCGCCGTAAATAATCATCTTTGCCATGATAATTGCCTCCTAAAATAAGTCAGTTACAACAGCCAGGATATCGTCCTGCTTGACAAACTTATAGTCTACCTTGTCCAGCTTGATGTCAGTGCCTACAAAGTTGCCCACGACCACTTTATCGCCGGGCTTGACGGTAACGGTCACATCCTTGGTGCCGGGGCCGGCGGATACCACCTCAAAAATGCCGGGCTTTTCCTTGGTAGTGGTTGCCAGGATAATGCCGGAAGCAGTGGTCTCCTCTGCTTCTGCAGCTTTCAGCAGAATGTTATCTGCCATGGGTCTCAGTTTCATAATGCTTGCCTCCATAAACAACAGTATTTAGATTGCGGCAGGGCCGCGTTTATCTACAGCATTGCGTTAGCACTCTTTGGTTTTGAGTGCTAACAGCTATACAATAGCAGAACGTCCCGGAAAATGCAAGAGGAATTTGGGGAATTTCTATGAAAATTTTGTAAATACCGCTTTCCCGCCCTTCGTTTTCCTACCAAACTCTGCTTAGGTGGAATTTATGCTTTCTTTTGAACGGATTTTATAGTATGCTATGGGTATTACCAAATGGAGGCTATTCCATGACTTACACAGAAGAAAGAGATTTTATTATCCCCAAGATGCATGAGGCCTTTGACCGGTTTGCCCGGGACGCCCACAAGCAGGTGCAGCAGAAATCAGAGTTTGACCTGGTGACCAATGTGGACACCGCTGTGGAGAAATTCCTCACCGACGCTATTGTCGCCCGCTTTCCCGGCGACCATATCCACGCGGAGGAATTTGCCGCGGACGCCCCAGTGATTGGGCGAACCTGGGTCATTGACCCCATCGACGGCACGGTGAATATGGCTCGGGAGATCCCCCAGTACGGTATGCAGCTGGCGTTGTTTGACAGGGGTGAGCCGGTGCTGGCGGTGATATACCTGCCTTTTTGGGACGCAACCTTGTGGGCGATCGCCGGGGCAGGCTGCTGGTGCAACGGTCAAAGAATGACCGTGGACAGCGCCATTCCCTTACATAACGCTTTGTTGAACTTCTGCGACTTCACCCACAAAAGCGAAGCCCTTTCCCGCCGGCAATGGCAGGCCCAAGGCTACGCCCGCCCCCGGGTGTCCAAGATCCGGATGTTCGGCGCTGCCTGTTTGGACTTCGCCGCCACCGCCATGGGCAAGACCCACGGCACGGTGCTGGTCACCCAAAACCGATGGGACATCGCCCCGGGACTGCTATTGTGCAAAGAGGCCGGCGGCTGCATCTCCAATCTGGACGGCAAGCCCTACCGGTTTGGGGATGATGGGGTGCTGGTAGGCGCTAACCAGGAGATCCTCCGGCTGCTGCAGCAGGGATTTGCCTATGGAGATTAAGCACATCGCCACCCGGGCAGGGCGGCTGTCCTCCTTCCTGCGGGAGGAGCTGCAGATGTCCGCTGGCCTGATGAATCGGCTGAAGTGGCAAAATTTACTGTTTGTAAACGGATTCCCCCAGCACACGGACTACCCGGTGCAGCCGGGGGACGTGATCACCGTGACCCTGGACGAGCCGGAGCCTGTCTATCCTGCAGAGGATGGGGAGCTGACCATTCTGTATGAGGACGACCACATTCTGGCGGTGGATAAACCGGCGGGGATGCTGATCCACCCCTCCCGCTCCCGGCTGTCCGGCACTCTTGCCAACCGGGTGGTGGGCTACTATCAAAAAACCGGTCAATCCAGCGCCTTTCACCCCTTGACCCGGCTGGACAGGGATACCTTTGGGGTGGTGCTGCTGGCAAAAAACGCCCACATCCACGCCCTGCTGAATCAGCTTCACGAAGCGGGTAGTATAAAGAAGACCTATCACGCACTGGTGTACGGCGGCCCGGACACGGACACCGGCATCATCGATGCTCCCATTGGGCGACTGCCCCTGCCCAGCCTGCTGCGGCAGGTTGACCCGGCGGGTAAGCCCTCCCGGACGGCGTTTTCTGTGCTGGAACGGAGAGATTTGACCTGCAAGCTGGCGCTGCGGCCCATTACCGGCAGAACCCACCAGCTGCGGGTGCACTGCGCCTATATGGGGTATCCTATTGTAGGAGACCCCCAGTACGGAAGCGACGCCTCCCGGCAGCTTTCTGCCCAGCTGGGCTATGCCACCCAGCTGCTTTGCGCCAAGCACCTGTCCTTCCCCCATCCCATCACCCGGGAGCAAATGACTGTCGTCTCCCGGCTGGATGTGCCGTAAACAACTACCATACCGGGTTGATAAATCCTGTCGGCCTGGTATATACTGACAGAAACACAGACTTACAGATCTTAGGAGGTCGTATGCAGACACGGATCTTTTTCTTGCAGAACATTGACTGCGCCAACTGCGCAGCGAAAATAGAAGCCGCCATCGGCAAGCTGCCGGGAGTGCAGCAGGCAGAGCTGACCTTTGCCACCCGGCGGCTTACGGTGACCGCAGAAAACTGGGAGTCGCTGCTGCCTGCTATGCAGCAGATCACAGACCGGATCGAGCCCGGCTGCCGAATCACCGACACCAAGCCGGATGCCGTCCACGAAGACACGCCTCACGAACACCGCCACGAACATGCCCACCACTCCCTGCTGCCGCTGGTTGCAGGCGCTGCACTGTTTGCCGCGGGTCTTCTGCTGGCAAGGGTCAGCGGGTGGGCTGCTCTCGGCTGCTATGTGGCAGCGTATCTGGCGCTGGGGCTTCCGGTGCTGACCACCGCGGGAAAGAACCTGCTTCGCGGTCATGTGTTTGATGAGAACTTTCTGATGAGCATCGCTACCATCGGCGCATTTGTCATCCGGGAATACCCGGAGGCGGTGGGGGTGATGCTGTTCTACCGGATCGGCGAATACTTTGAGGAGCGGGCAGTGGCAAAAAGCCGCAGCCAGATCTCCCAAGCTGCCCAGCTGCTGCCCCAGACCGTTACCTTAGTCAGCGGCGAGCAAATCACCGCGGAAGCTGCCAAACCCGGCGACCTAATCCTGGTGCGCCCGGGCGACCGGATCCCTCTGGACGGCACGGTGATCGAGGGCGTCAGCAGCCTGGACACCGCCCCCATCACAGGAGAGCCCCTGCCTGTGGATGTGAAGCCCGGCGACCAATTGCTCTCCGGCTGCGTGAACCTGCAGGGACTGCTGACGGTAGAAGTGACCAATCCCCTATCGGAATCCATGGTGACCCGGATTCTGGAGGCCATGGAGTCCGCCGCCGCTGGCAAACCGAAGATCCAGCGGTTCATTACCAAATTTTCCGCCGTATATACCCCGGCGGTGGTGGCTGTTGCCGCCGCTACCGCGGTGATTCCCTCTGTGATCACCGGTCGGTGGGATTACTGGGTGTATACGGCTCTGAGTTTTCTTGTGATGAGCTGTCCCTGCGCTCTGGTGCTGAGTGTGCCTCTGGCGTTCTTTTCCGGCATCGGCGTTGGCAGCCGGCAGGGCATCCTGTTTAAGGACGGGCAGGCCATGGAGGCCCTTGCGGGCATCCGGGCGGTGGCCATGGACAAAACCGGCACGCTTACCACCGGACACTTCCATGTGGAGCAGGTGCAGGGGGATGTGCTGGCCCTGTGCGCCGCCTGTGAGCAAAATTCCACCCACCCCATCGCAAAAAGCATTCTCTCCGCCGCCCGGGAGCAGAGTCTTCCCCTGCCCCAGCCGGAGTGTTTGGAAGAACTGGCAGGCTACGGCATCCGGGCGGTGCTGGAGGGGAAAGATATCCTCTGCGGCAGCCGGGCGCTGATGGAGAAATTCGCCGTCCGGCAGCTGCCGGAGGACACCGGTTTTCAGGTTTGGGTGGCTGCAGACGGGGTGTATCTGGGGGCGATTCGGGTAGCTGACCGGCTGAAAGCCGACGCTGCCCAAGCGGTTTCTGCCCTGCGCAAAGCCGGCATCGCCACCGCCATGCTCACCGGCGACAGCCGGGAGGGGGCGGAGGTCATCGCAGGTGCGGTGGGAATCCGGCAGGTCTTTGCAAAGCTCCTGCCTCAGGAAAAGCTCCACGTCCTCACCCAGCTAAGAGCTTCCCACGGTCCTGTGATGTTTGTAGGTGACGGCATCAACGACGCCCCGGTGCTCTCCGGCGCGGATGTAGGCGCTGCCATGGGCAGCGGCGCAGACGCCGCCATTGCCGCGGCGGATGTGGTGTTCCTGACCTCTCAGGTGCAGGCTATTCCCAAGGCCCTGTCCATCGCCGCCCGGACCAGACGGATCGCCTGGCAGAATGTGGTCTTCGCCCTTGGGGTGAAGGGAATCGTGATGGCGCTGGGTCTATTAGGCTTTGCCTCCATGTGGATGGCGGTATTTGCAGACTCGGGCGTTGCCATCCTGTGCGTGCTCAATGCCATCCGGCTGCTGTATAAGCGATAATTTTCACAGCAAAACGCCCTCCCCGGTGGGGAGGGCGATTTGTTTTTGTTTAGGTGGTTTGTCTTGCCTTGTTCAGTTTGTCCGCCTTGCAGAACAGCAGGAAGCCGATGACAAACAGCACTGCGATAGAGCCTACCGCCACGCCGGTGTTTGCAATGGGCAGACCAAACAGGGAGAAGGTCATTCCCTCGGTGATCTGGCTCACCGCCGCCACAAGGGTCGTTCCCACAAAGGAAGCGCCCTTGCCGCAGATGTCCATAATGCCGAAATACTCGCCGCTGCGCTCCGGAGGGATGATCTTGCCCAGATACGAACGGCTCAGTGCCTGAATACCGCCCTGGAACATACCCACCAGCACCGCCAAAAGCCAGAATTGCCACTGGCTGGCCAGGAAGATGGCAAACAGGGCAATGCCCGTGTAGCACAGGATGCAGATCTTGATCAGCAGGCCGGTATCATGCTTTGCCGACAGTCGACCGAAGATAATCGAGCAGGGAAACGCCACGATCTGGGTCACCAGCAGGGCAAGGAGCAGGCCGGTGGTGTCCAAACCCAGACTCTTACCGTAGGCGGTGGCCATATCGATGATGGTGTACACGCCATCGATAAAGAAGAAAAATGCGATCAAGTACACAAAAATGTGCTTGTGCTGCTTGGCCTCCCGGAAGGACTTGCCCAGCTGGCGGAAGGTGTCTGCCACAGGCCGGCCTGTCTTTTCCCGGTAGGCAGTCTGCCGGTAGCCCTTTACCAGAGGCAGACTGCACACCAGCCACCATAGGGCGGTAATCAAAAAGGAGATGATGAGACCTGTGATCTGGTCGATGCCGAACAGGTCATGGCCCAGCACCACCGCCAGGCACAGCAGGAATGGGATCACTGACCCAATGTAGCCCAGGGCATAGCCCAAGGTGGAGACCTTATCCATTTTTTCGTTGGAGGTGACCTCCGGCAGCATGGAATCGTAGAACACATTGCAGGTATTGTAGCCGACCCGGGCGATCACGAAGATCACCAAAAACGCCAACCAGCTCCACGCGACACCCAGCGCGGCGCAACCTGCCACACCCAGCGCAAGGCACAGCAAAAACAGCGGCTTTTTGAAGCCCTTCCGGTCTGCCAGGGTGCCGCACACCGGTCCTAAGAAAGCAACCAGAGCGGTAGCCACAGAGCCGGCATATCCCCAGTAGGCCAGATAGTCGGACTGGCTGATGCCCGCAGAGCTTGCCAGATACTCAAAGTAAATGGGAAGCAGGGTGGATACCAGCAGAATAAACGCAGAGTTTGCAATGTCGTAGAGGATCCAGCTTTTTTCCAGTTTTGTCAGTTGCAGTTTCATTGTGCGCCTCTCTTTCTTTTTATCCGAATATGGGATCAAACAGCTCCCCCAGGGGAGCATTGTAGGTCAGGTGGGCATTTAGCTGCAGCAGCTGCTGGACAAAGTTCTCCTCCGCCTGCCGGTACCGTGACAGCAGGCGTTCGTTTAAGTGGCAGCAGCTTGGATTGGGTTCTTGTGTCATAATAAATGCCTGATAGGATCTACCCGCCAAGCCTAAACCTGCCAGGAGGGTCTTCCGCACCACAGATGACTTAGCGGCAAAGGCCCGTGTTGCCAATGCCATATTGTTAAGACCTATGGTCACCGCCCGCTCCGTTGTGCCGGGGTAAAAACGGGCCACAATCTGTTTCTCCCGGGGCATTAACTGCATATGGGCGCTTAAGTCCTGGGTATGGGGCGGGATTTTTCCGTCCAGCTCCAGCAGAAATCTATCAAACTCCGTCTCGATTGCAATATGACCGGCGGTTCCCTGCTCTACCTGCTCCTGAACCAAGGGGTGGCAGAGCGCATCCAGACTGTAGTGACTCAGCACCCCGTACAAATAGGCCTGGACCTCCTCGGAAGGGTCCAGCCGTAACCCTCTGCAGACCCGGCTGAAAAACTGCTGGCCGGTCTGGTGGTGGAGCCGGCTTCCCAGATCGCCGAACCGATTCTTCTGAAGCGGGTTGTAGTAAAAAAACAGATCCGGGCCGTGAAGTCCCACATCGTACAGCCGGCGAAACCGTTTGACGGTCCGCCGCAGATCTGCAGGCATTTTGTTCAGTACCGCCGCGCCAAACCGGTAATGGGCATAGTTGGATGGCATAAAAAAAGCCCTCCTTTCCATTCATCTTTTTTATTTTACAGCATCTCACCCGCAGAAGAAAGTCCCAATCTGTAAAATTTTTAAAAAATCACCCCCGGCGCAGCCGGGGGTGATCAATGCTTATTCAAAGGTAGCGGGTTTCTTGGGGGAGGCTACTGCCACATAGGTCTTGCCCACGCCCAGGGTCAGCTGGGTGCCGTCTTCCAATGTGTAGGTGAAGGGGTCTTCCAGCTTCTCTCTGTGCCAAGTGATCTCCACGATCTTTCCGTCGATAGCAGCCAAGCCTTTGCCTTCGCCCAGCAGATCATAGAAGGAGCGGTTGTACCAGCCGTCGTAGACAAACCACTGGTCTGCATACACCACCAGCACATTCCGGAAGGCCATCTGTTCCCCGGTGTTGGCGTCAATATGCTCCTTGCCGTACTGGCTCATCTCATACAGACCGGTTTTCTTGTTATAGGCAAAGCTGGAGGATTTGCCGCCCCGGAAATTGACTTTCACCTGATTGGCGGTGTCGCCCTTCAGCTGGGGCTTTTCCGCAAAACTCAGGCCGAATTCCCGGCTGGTGGGGTTGTACATATTCTTCTTTTCCAGCGCAGCCTGGACCAGCTGTCCGTTGGTAAACAGGGTATGCTCCCACAGGTAGCCCTGGTTGTTGTAGCGGTCCTTATCCCGGTAGAAGTAAGTGCCTTCGTAATAGGCAGCATCAATATGCTTCCAACCCGGGACCTTTGCGCCGGTGTCATCATACTGGCCGTTCAGACCGTACTGGCTGCCGCCGCAATGGAGAATGGGCGCGCCGAAAGACGCAGACACATTGTTGAAAAAGCTTCTATCGCTTCGAACCGGTCCGATGGCTTCCACATCCGCAAAGTGGGAGAACAGCGCCAGCATCCGGGTGATGCCGCCCTCGGTCTCGATCTCATAGATCATATCTGCCTGGCTGACACCGTGCTGGGGCAGGGCGTCCTGAATGTTATTGATAACGATGGTTGCCACCTGACCTTCCCAAGGTTTGTTCAGTCTCTCACCGGTCAGGGGGTGGGCATACCGCCCGGAGGGCTCTGTTGCTTGGGTGGTCTCCTGGGTGGGTTCAGCAGCCTCTGTGGTGGCTTCCGTGGAGGGGTCGGTGGTAGGTTCGGTCTCCACCGGCTTCTTGCGGCAGGCGCACAGCAGGGCGCAGCAGATCAATACTAACAATACAATTCGTTTCATAGCATTCATCCTTTATCTCTAGTTTGTTTTATTGTAACAGAACTGCCGGGAAAAAGCAACCGTTACAACCGGTTGCGGCCGCTTGTAGTTTATTCCAAATCACCGGGGACCGGTCATAGGCTTGCCCAGAGAGTAGTAGAACACATTGTCCCGGGCGGGCGTCAACTCCGTCAGCAGTCCCCGGATGGCATAGACCGCATAGCTGCGGAACAGCACCGGGCACAGAAGACCGTTGTCCATAACCGTCTTGTGGAGGGTGTAGTAGTTACCGTGGTTTTCCAGCGCCTGCATACACAAGGCGTAGGCGCCCACATCGTTAACGCCGCCCCAGCTTAATTCGCCGTAGGTGGCGAAGAAGGCTGACAGATCCATATTGGCAGACAGCTTGGTCTGACCCAGATAAATGTCAAAGTTCCAACTTTTCAGCGCCTCCACATAGGCGTTGCCGTGAAGCTGCTGCAAAGTTACTTTCAGTCCGCAGTCGGAGAGCATCCGGCTGATCTCCCGGGCCACCCGGACCCGCAGGGAGTCGTCGGCATTGACCAGAAACACCACCTCGCTCCCCTCCAGCCCTGCGTCTTTCACCGTTTTGGCAAAGGTCACCGGGTCGTAGTCATACTTTTCTGCCAGGGTCGGCTGATAGTAGGGAGACAACGGGGATGCAGGCAAAGACGCGCTGCGGGCGAAACCGCGATAATAGCTGTCCACCAGCAGATCACGGTCAATGGCATAGGTCAGCGCCTGCCGGACCGCATCGTTGGAGAACACCTCGCTGGTGCTGCAAGTGCCCAGATACAGGAAAATACCGTTTTCACAATCCCACAGCTCGTAGTCGCAGCGGTAATCGGCATATTTGTCAGAGCCCGGGTCTGCGCACACCAAACTCAGGCCGTTAAACTCAAACTGATCCCGGATATGGGTCTCGGATTCCGCCTCCAGCAGGGTGATGGTATCGGCGGTGGCAACCACCTTGCCCTTGCACCACCAGTCGCTGCGTCTGTGCAGGCTCTCGCCGCCGGCGGTCCAGTAGAGGGTATAGGGGCCGGTTCCCAAAGGCCTGTCCTCGGCCACCTCATCGGCTTTCACAATGGGGATATCCAGCAAAACAAACAAGTTCTCATAGGGGGTATCCAAATTCAGGGTAACGCCTCCGTCCGCTTCCTTCACGATTTCCGTGATATGCTGGAACCGTCCGCCGTAGTAATCACTTTCCTTGGCTGCCAACAGGCTTGCCACCACATCGTCGGCGGTGAGCAGGTGTCCGTCGGAGAAGGTTGCCTGCTCCAGATAGAAGGTATAGCTTTTGGCGTCTTCGGAAACCGTGTAGGATTTACACAGCTGGGGTTCGATGGTATAGTCCCGATCCACGGTAAACAGGCTTTGATACAGCAGGGAAAACAGCGCCCGGTTGGTAAAGTCTGCGCACAGGTAGGGGTTCATAGACCGTTCCTTGTAGTAGGCCAGGCTCAGCTGCTGGGGATCTTCTTCCCGGGGGTGGGTCTCCACCGGGCCGGTGTAGTCTTCATCCCAGCTCAGGCCGTCACCGGTGGGAACATGGGGTTTTCCGGAATTACCGCCGCAGCCTGCCAGCAGCAGACACGCTGTCAGCAGCAATATTAACATTCGTTTCATATCTTTCTCTCCTTGCACAGGATCACCGCGCCCTGCGACCCCCGCTGGCCTTGGGTAACACGATGAGACCAAAACCTATGCGGCTGGCAGGCAGTACAGCTGTCAGACAGGGTAATGTTCTCCACCCCCGCCCGGCGCAGCCACAACCGATTCATAGCTTTTAAGTCCACATGGAATTTTTCACCCTTTTGGGTGATATAAGGCTCTGCCTCCTGCCCCAATGCAGAAAGCATCGCCTCAGGCACATCCCGGTCCGTTTCAAAGCAGCACGCCCCGATGTTTGGGCCGATGGCGGCGATCACATCCTCCGGCCGGGTGCCGAAACGGGATGCCATGGTCTGCACGGTCTTCTGGGCAATGCCCAGCGCCGTACCCCGCCAGCCTGCGTGGGCAGCCCCCACCGCCCCGGTGACCGGGTCATAGAACAAAATCGGGGTGCAGTCAGCGGTGAATACCATCAGCGCCACCCCGGGGGTGTTGGTCACAAGGGCATCGCACTGGGGGTAGCTCCTATGGTCATACCCCTTGCCTGCATCTGCCCGGCTGACCACCCGGACGATATCGGAGTGAACCTGCCAGGTCAGCACCAAATCCTCCTTGGAAAAGCCCAGGGCATTTCCCAAAATACGATAATTTTCCGCCACATTGGAGAAATCGTCACCCCGGTGCAGCCCCAGATTCAGGCTTTCAAAAACGCCGGTGCTGACGCCGCCTAGCCGGGTGGTGAACCCATGAGGCACAGGGATATTGGGGTCTGTGAGCAGTTCCAGACCGTTTACATTTTTCGTTTTTATCATATTTTTTCGTTGTCGTAACTATGCACTATACACTATACACTGTGCACTGCAGAGAATATCACATATTCTCTGCCTTGTCTTTCTGCATGCAGCACTTTTTGTACTTCTTGCCGCTGCCGCAGGGGCAGGGATCGTTGGGGCCGGCCTTTTTCTCCGCCCGAACGGGGACTTTTTTCATCACCGTATCCGTAGCACCGGCAGTGCCGGTCTCCTTGGCTACCCGCTCCCGCTTGACCTCCTGGGTGGGCCGCAGCTGCACCAGGAACATCCGACGGACAGTCTCCTCCCGGATGGCGGTGACCATAGCCTGGAACATCTGGTAGCCCTCTTCCTTAAAGGCCACCACCGGATCATGCTGGCCGTAGGCCCGCAGACCGATGCCCTGCTTCAGATCGTCCATGGCATCGATGTTGTCCATCCAGTATTCGTCCACCACCCGCAGCATCACTACCCGCTCCAGCTCCCGCATGGTGGGGGAGGTGTAGTGCTGCTCCTTCAGATCGTAGAATTTCACACAAATGTCATAAATGGAATCGGCAAATTCCTCCGGGCTCACCTGCCCCTGGGGCATCCGGTAGGCGCTGGCAGGGAAGTAAATGCCCGCAAAACGGCTGAGCACATTTCCTGCGCCGGCCGCATCCACAACGCCGCCGGTCTCGCTCAATCCTTCAGCCACCGCAGAATCCACCACAGACCGGAGCATGGACAGGATGTTCTCCCGCAGGTCCTCTCCGTCCAGCACCTTCTGCCGCTGGGCGTAAATGACCTCCCGCTGGTTGTTCATTACATTATCATACTCCAGCACATTCTTTCTGGAGCGGAAGTTCCGGCTTTCCACGCTTCTCTGGGCGTTTTCCACCGCATTGGACAAAATCCGGGCGTCGATGGGGGTATCCTCATCCAGACCCAGGGTATCCATCATACCCATGATCCGGTGGGAGGAGAACAGCCGCATCAGGTCGTCCTGGAGGCTCAGATAGAACCGGCTCTCGCCGGGATCGCCCTGGCGGCCGCTTCGGCCCCGGAGCTGATTGTCGATCCGACGGGATTCGTGCCGCTCAGTGCCGATGATGTAAAGACCGCCGGCGGTTCTTACATTTTCCGCCTCGCTGCCGATCTCTTGCTTAAATTTCTGCAGCAGCGCGTC
>JAZNRW010000162.1:0-3093 GCA_045590835.1 Faecousia sp. | reverse complement strand
ATGTTTCTGGTGCCATTCAGAGCACCTGGAACTCTGCCAAAGGACAGATCCAGTCTGTTGTCAATAACGTGGTATTCCCCGTAATCGATACCATTCTGGTCATTCTGTTCTTCGTTAAACTTGGTACAAGTTACTTTGATTGTGCGCCCGTACCGGCACTGTAATAATTTTGGGATTAGCAACCCAGCAGGAAAAAGCTCATTTACCTGTCATCAACCGGCTTACCTGAGAGGGAAACCTCATAGGGGAAAATAGCACACCGGTAAACTCATAAGTTGGGTAGTTGTCAGCCCACGACTGAATGGGGAGATGAAACGGATGATATGAGGATAAAAGCTATACTGCCTGAAGCGCAGTCCAAGAGGTATATGTAGGAACTATGGCGGTCTGAAGACAACTACGCCATACCGCACATCCACAATCCATTAGTCGAGGATATGTGGGCGAGCTTATGTGCGGCTCAACTCCGTATGGAGATAAAGGACGAAAACGCTATCCGACAATCATCCAAGCTATTATTACTTTGCTAACCGGGGATTGCCTAACCCGAAATGCCGGAAAACCGGCTATGTGTAATGCCTATACGGTGATAAATTTCAAGGTTATGCCAAGAAAGATGACACTGAATATTCGGTATGGCAACGGAGCCACCGTAGTAGTCTGAGTGCGGTAACGCCGCATACTTGGCGAAGGGTGGCAGCTTGTTATCTTAACAAAAATAGAAAGGAAGGTGTGAGATACACTATGAGAAATCCAATCAATTTGTTAAGCAGTTTGCAAATCCACAGCAGTGACAAGTCATATACCTTTGAACGACTCTATCGCAATCTCTATAACCGTGAGTTGTTTCTGTTGGCATATCAAAATATATATGCCAGCCAAGGGAATATGACAAAAGGCACCGATGGAAAAACCATCGACGCAATGAGCCTGAATCGCATTGACGGCATTATTGCGAGCCTAAAAAATGAGAGCTATCAGCCTCAACCATCAAGAAGAACCTATATTCCCAAGAAGAACGGGAAAATGCGCCCACTGGGTATTCCATCATTTGACGATAAACTTGTACAAGAATGTGTACGGCTACTGTTGGAAGCAGTCTATGAAGGTAGTTTTGCGAAGACCTCACACGGTTTTCGTCCTAATCATAGCTGTCATACAGCACTTGCCCAAATACAGGTCTGTTTTACAGGTGTAAAGTGGTTTGTGGAAGGAGATATAAAAGGCTTCTTTGACAATATTAACCACGACATTATGGTGGGTATCTTAGCGGAACGCATCAAAGACGAACGGTTCCTTCGCTTAATCCGCAAATTTCTCAAAGCAGGATATTTGGAGGATTGGCAGTACCACAATACATATAGCGGAACGCCGCAGGGTGGTATTATCAGTCCCATTCTTGCAAACATCTATTTAGACAAACTGGATAGATATATGGAGGAATTAAAAAAGCGGTTTGACAAAGGAACTGAACGCGCAGTATATCCCGAAACCTATGAACTGGAAAAAAAGCGTGGCGTACTTGCAAAGAAACTACGCAATGCAGTAACGGAGGAAGAAAAGGCTGAGCTTGTCAAGAAAATCCGTGAGATTGACGACAAGAAGCTTACAATGCCCTATTCTGACCCCTTTGATGCCAACTTCAAGCGTTTGCAATATGTTCGTTATGCCGACGATTTCCTTGTTGGAATTATCGGCAGCAAAGACGATGCAATTGCAATCAAGGAACACATCAAAGCCTTCGTCACGGAAACACTCGGACTGGAACTGTCAGATGAAAAAACGCTGATAACCCACTCTGAGAAAAAGGCAAGGTTCTTAGGATATGATATTTCTGTGCGCCGGTCTACCGCAACTAAGCGAGATAGCCTTGGCAGACTGCGCCGACATTTGAGTGGCACAGTCGTGCTGGAAATGCCACAGGAAATAATGCGCAAAAAACTACTGGAATGTGGTGCAATGACCATTGAAAGAACGGTCAACGGTAAGGAAAACTGGAAAGCAAAATCCCGGTACTATCTCAAAGACAACGATGACCTTGAAATCATCGAGCAGTACAACAGCGAGATTAGGGGGTTCCGAAATTACTACCGTATTGCCAACAACGCATCGCACGCAAACTCTTTTGGCTACATTATGCAATACAGTATGTTCAAAACCTTTGCGACAAAGTACCGTACCAGTATGCCCAAAATGATTTCCAGGCTTCGTATCGGAAAGAATTTTGGCGTTCACTATACCGACAAGAAAGGAAGAACGAAAACCCGGCTGTTTTATAATGAGGGATTTGCAAGGAAGCCCCTTGTAAAAACTGCCGAAGTGGACAATCTTCCTTGCGTTGCAAAATACTCCAGTAGCACAAGCTTGATGGCAAGACTGTCTGCAGGACAATGCGAGTTCTGTGGAAAAACTGACTGTGAAATTGAAATACATCACGTCAGAAAGCTCAAAGACCTTAAAGGAAAAAACTACTGGGAGCGTCTTATGATTGCGAGAAATCGCAAAACAATGGCACTCTGCGTAGACTGTCACAATAAACTGCACAGTGGAAAACTGAATTAACAAGTGGCGAGCCGTATACATCGAGAGGTGTACGTACGGTTCTGGGGCGAGTGCTTGGAAACCTACCGTCGAAAGACGGCAAGGCGCTGGGCACTTAGCCTACATCGGAAATTTGGCCGCTTTGAATTTGCTGCGCCCTGTATCATTTTTGCGTGCTTGATCTTCACCCTGACGGCACCTCTGTACATTTGGAACATTCTGTAATACAGCCGTTTCCATTCGGAGGTGATGACCTATTTTTGATTGGTTAGAAGATCTTATAGATGCCATAGGCGATGCCATTGGGGATGCTTTTGCAACCTTAGGTCAAACCATATCCAACACCATCTTTGATGCAGTGCTCCAGTGGTTCTATGAAACCATTTACGGAGCGATTGCGGATTTCTTTACCCTGATGGGTAATATGGGTGCCGATGTATTCGACCTGGCCTGGATTCAGGCAACCGTCAGACTATTCACCCTCATAGGCTGGGGACTATTTGTTGCCGGCCTTGTGGTTGCCATATTCGATATGGCAATTGACTATCAAAA
>JAZNRW010000161.1:0-5331 GCA_045590835.1 Faecousia sp. | reverse complement strand
TCTCCAAAAGCCTTCCCTCGTGGAAATACAGGACTTCATTGGCGATTCGCCGCGCCTGCTGCAAGCTGTGGGTAATCAATACCATAGCGCAACCGGTTCGATTGACATAGTCGACAATCAGTTGTTCAGCAAGAAGCGTGGTTTCCATATCCATAGGCGCGGTGGGCTCGTCTAGAATCGCTAAATCGTAGGACTTCATCATAAACCGCGCCAAAGCCATTCGGGCAGTTTCACCGCCTGATAGGCGATCGGCCCGTTTGTTCACCAGATGACCGATCCGGACGGCATCCATCAAAGCGTTGGCGCGAGCCGTGTCATTTCCGTTCAAAAGAAGATTGGCTTTTGTGCTCATACGGAAGGCGTAATTTTTCTGAGGCATATAACCAACAGAAGCCTGGTGGCTGAATAGCCGTTCGTTTTTGTCCGGACGCAGGATTCCGGCAAGGATTTTGGAAAAGGTGGATTTTCCGCTGCCGTTTGCGCCAATGATGGCATAAATTGTTTTTGGCTGCAATTCTATCCCGGGGAAATCCAGGACGCATCGACCCTCATAGGTTTTGGAAAAAGGAGATATTTTCATCGACTCAACCTCCTTTGCAGCAGGGAAATTGTAATATTAACCATCAGGGAGAGGCTTAGCAGAATGATACCTAATGCCACACCTAAGGAGAAATTACCTCGATTCGTATACTGCATAATTGCCGTGGTCATCACATTGGTTTTCCAGCTGATAGCGCCGCCGACCATAGATACGGCTCCTACTTCTGCAATAGAACGGGAGAATGCCAGCAAATAGGCGGAGATGATTTGATAGATACATTCGCCGCAAAGAAGCCGGAAGGTTTTTAGGCTCCCCAGTCCAAGACCCTTTGCTGTTTCCCGAACAGCCGGAGCGACACCGGCAACATAGGCTTCTATATTCCCTACGACAATGGGAGTGATCAACACGACCTGCGCCATAATCATAATATCTACCGTAAACAACAGCCGTAAATGACGGAAGGGTCCAACACCGGAAAACAGCATATAAAACAGCAAACCGCAAACCACCGGCGGCATACCCATTAAGGTCCGATTGGCAACCAGCAGTATATTTCTTCCGGAAAATCGGCAAGCGCCCAACCAAATACCGATAGGCAATCCAATCAACAAAGCAAGAATCGAGCTTTGAATGCTCATTTCGGCAGTAACACGCAAAATATCCAGCAATTCAGCATCCATAGACACAATCAGCTCGATTGCTTTCAGCAGGGATGTTTTCATACGTGTCACTCCTTTCTTTGAAAAATCCCGCAGGAGAGATCTCCCACGGGATTATTTTACTTTATATTTGTTGGAAAATCAATCCATAACACCCTTGTTTGCCACAAAGGTCAGGAAGGTGGCCTTATCGGTCAGGATATAGGCGTCCATCTCCTCAGCCATAACCAGGCAAGCACCCATACCCGTATTGGCAGAGGTATACCACTCGGTGTAATTCTTGAAAGAATCAGCATCCTTGGTGATGCCCAGGGCCTCGGGCCACAGAGCCAGTTCCTTAGTGTGGGTACCGGAGCCGTCACCCCGGGAAATGAACTTATGCTTGCCGTCAGCAATGGCCTTGAAAGCATCCAGGACGGAAGCAGCAGTCTTGACGCCGGCGGGGTCAGCAGAAGGACCGCACAGAACGAAGTAGTTGTAGATAAAGGAAACGCGCTCAGCGTCGAAGCCATCTACCACGCGACCGAAACCGTCGTTTACAAAGGTCTCTTCCTGGCTCTTGGAGTGAACCAGAATCAAGTCGGCGTTACCTGCCTTAGCAGCAGCAATGGCCTTGCCGGTACCGGCAGACTGGACCTCTACCTTATAGCCGTAAGCAGTCTCGAAAGCGGGCAGCAGGTAGCCCAGCAGGCCGGAGTCCTTTACGGAAGTAGTGGTAGACAGACGGATGGTCTTGGTTTCCTCGGTAGCCTTGGCAATCTCGCCGGTATACTTGGGAGCATTATCCAACACATAGAACAGGTACTCGCCGTACTCCTTGTAGCCATATTCGCCGGCCATTTTCAGAGCCTCTTCGCTCAGCAGCCACTGAATCAGGGCGTTGGCGCCGACAGTGTTCACATAGACGCCGGATACTGCGTTACCGTCAGCATCCACAAAAGGAGCATCCGGATTGACAGCGATGGCAGAGTAGGTGTTGAGCATCTTGTCATCGGCTTCTTTCAGAATCACGGTGTCAACGGCAGGATCCTCATCCTTAGGGTTGGTTGTGCACGCGGTCAGACCCAAAATCATAACCAGTGCGAGCAGCAGGGAAATCAGTTTCTTCATATTGTTCCTCCAAAAAAGATAATAAAAAAACGAACCACCCCAAATGCAAAAGGATATACTTTCCGTACTACCATTTTGCTTTCGGGAAGAGGCTCGTCCACCGCTCCACAAAGGCTATGTACCCTCACGATTTGGGGGTTCATTTTTACAGGCGTATTGTACCACAAGAAAAAACAAAAATCAATAGATTTTTTTAATATTTGCGGTATAATAGAGAGACGGCACAATCCGGTGCCGGTTCATTTTCCAAGTCGGAGGTTTTTGCAATGAAGAAAAAAATTCCTTCTATGGACGCATGGCTGGCAGAAGCCAAGGCCCACGAATCTGCGCCGAAGATTGGTATGTATTTGACCCATAACGGTACAGTCCGCCGGACTGCTAAGGCGAAAGTCCGCTTTGGCGCGGAAAACAGCAAAGAAGTTACCGGTATGGTCTTCTCTTATGATGAAGAAAAGGTCAATTCCGTTATTGCCGATACCTATAAGATGGAGGGTATTTATTATATTAAAGTCTGGCTGAATGAAGGTCAGCTGAAAATGGGCGACGACATTATGTATGTGCTTATTGGCGGTGATATTCGCCCCAGAGTTGTGGAAGCGCTGCAATATCTGGTGGGCCGAATCAAGGATGAGTGCGTTACGGAAACCGAGCTGAATTGAAAGAAAGCCGCCCCTGCTTCAATGTGTGAGCAGGGGCGGCTTGTTATTTGGCGCAGTCTGCGCTGCCTTCAGAGTAGAGCATATCCAGTCCGTGGGAAACAGGATCGATCACCGCCAGAATATTTTCTTGACTTGCCTTTTTGCTGCCGGGAAGATTGATGATCAGACTCTTTTTCCGGATGCCGGCTGTGGATCGGGAAAGGCAACCCTTGGGGGTTATTCTCATAGATTCTGCGCGCATCGCTTCGGGGATGCCGGGCGTGGGGCGCTCAATGACCTCCATGGTAGCTTCCGGTGTAATGTCCCGGGGTGAAAAGCCTGTACCGCCTGTGGTCAACACCAGCGCAATATGCATTTCGTCAGCACATTTGATAAGCTCTGCCTTGATCATCTCCCGGTCATCGGGAATGATTTGGGTATAAGTGACATCGAAGCCTTTATCCTTCAAAATCTCCACCAGATTCGGACCGCTGGTATCTACACGCTCACCGCGAGAGCCTTTGTCACTGATGGTAATCACTGCTGCTGTATACATCGTCATTCCTCCCGTTCATAATCACCGTGAACACCGCCGGCCTTTCGCAGCAGGCGAATATCGGTGATAATCATATCCTTCTGAACAGCCTTACACATATCATAAACCGTGAGCGCAGCGGTGGAAACGGCTGTCAGCGCTTCCATTTCCACGCCAGTACGGCCGTCACAGGAAACGGTGGCTTGAATTTCAACGGATTTGCGACTTTTATCCAGTGTCAGCTCTAAATTGATACCATCCATCAAGATGGGATGACACATGGGAATGATATCCGGCGTGCGCTTGGCGCCCATAACACCGGCAATCTGGGCGACGGTCAGTACATCCCCCTTTTTCATTCCACCGCTTTGAATCAGAGAAAAGGTTTCTTCATTTACAAGCACGCGGCCTGCTGCCACAGCAAGGCGCCGGGAAACGGGCTTTTCGCCCACGTCCACCATCTTGGCGCGACCTTGTTCATTAAAATGGGTAAAGTCCGGCATATTAACCTCCGATTTGGTTCATATTTCTTCCCGCCTGACTTCTGTGCAGGGCATCCAGATCCCCGTGCCAGGCAGGCTTGTTCCAAATAGCTTCTTTTAGTACACTTTGCATTCCGGCAAAGTCCAGGCCCTTCAAGGAATACTCGGCGCTGCTGTGCAGGCAAGGCTTTACCTTGCCATCGGCAGTCAGACGAATGCGATTGCATTGACCGCAGAAATGGGAGCTGACCGGACTGATCAGTCCGATATTTCCCTTGGCATTGGGAAGACGATACAGCTTGGCAACGCCGCCATCTTCCTCCACCGGAATCGCATCCGACAGGTAGTCCAGTATGCGGGAGCAAGGAATGAAAGCAGTTTCATCAAAATCACCGCTGTCATACATAGGCATCATCTCAATGAAGCGCATATCCACAGGATACTGTCTTGTCAGTTCTGCCAGCTGAGGAATATCCTCCTCGTTAAAGCCGCCAATCAGCACAGAATTGATTTTAATTTTCTCAAAACCCGCTTTCAGCGCGGCATCCAGACCCGCGCGGAAATTTTCCAGCTTTCCGATTCGTGTGATGTATTGATATTTTTCTTCATTTAGCGTGTCTAAGCTCAAATTCAGCCGCGTCACACCGGCTTCTTTCAGCGGTTCAGCCAACTCCGGCAGGCGTATGCCGTTGGTAGTAAGGCAAACCTCCGCAATTCCGCTTACAGCGGCTGCTCTGCCACAAATAGAAACGATATTCTTTTTTATCAAGGGCTCTCCGCCGGTAAACCGCAGCTTGGTGATCCCTAAGGATGCAGCGGCTTCCACAGCGGTGATGATCTCATCTTCTGTGAGCATATCGTCGTGGTTTTTTTTGCAAACGCCCTCTTCCGGCATACAGTACCGGCAGCGCAGATTGCATTTATCCGTAACTGAAATGCGAAGATACGTAATATCACGGCCCAGCCGATCCATCATAAACTCACCTCGTTATTTTAGGGGTGTCAATCTAATGGAATGATTTCACCGCAACCGTCTAGGGTATAACCGCCCATGGAGAGAATCTTCTCTTTGAACGTGTCGCTCTTCATAGTAGCAATCATCTGCTGGATCTGAGGTGTATCCCACGCGTGGTCAGGAATCAGCAGGTCATATTCCTCAATACAGATAGGAATGAAGTCCAATCCATACAGATTTGCAGCAGAGTAGATGCCCATACCGGCATCCGCGCTGCCGCTGACGATCTGCGCTGCTACGGAGGTATGGGTAAGTTCTTCCCGGTCATAGCCGTAAATAGCGGCAGTATCCAGGTTCTCCCGATTGCACAAATAGTCCATTAAGATTCGGGTGCCGGAGCCTTTTTGCCGG
>JAZNRW010000160.1:0-3269 GCA_045590835.1 Faecousia sp. | reverse complement strand
CAAGGATGTGATGGAATCCATCTCGCCTATGCAGACGCCCCAGGGGGCGCTGTTCCTGTGCCGCCTGCCGGAACAGAAAGAATTTATCCCAACACCGGGTATGCTGCTGCTGGATGGCATTCAGGATCCGGGCAACCTGGGCACTATTTTGCGGACGGCCGATGCACTGGAGATTCCTGTGGTGCTGCTGGAGGGCTGCGCCGACCCCTACAGCCATAAGGTGGTTCGCGCCAGCATGGGGGCAGTATTCCGCACCCCGGTGGTGCAAAGCGATTGGGCGACGGTGAAGACCGCCTGCGAGGCAGCCGGTATCCCCGTGGCGGTGACGGCCCTGTCAGACCGGGCCAAGGATCTGCGGGAAGCAGACCTAAACGCCGTGGCAGTGGTCATCGGCAGCGAGGGGCAGGGTGTCCGCCGTGAGATTTTGGACAATGCCCAACAGGAACTGATTATCCCCATGAACCCAAAATGTGAATCGTTAAATGCAGCGGTGGCGGCAACCATCGTGATGTGGCAGATGAAACAGTAGCCTGAAAAAATCAGACGCTCGCCTAGGCGGGTTCAGATGATAGCTAGAGAAAGAAGGGTTAGAAAATGCCGATATACTGGATTTGGCTTGCAGAGCTTGCAGATTTTTCTGTATTGCAGAAACACCGCCTGTTGGAGCGTTTTCACGACCCAGAAGAACTTTATCACGCATCCTCGGATGCCCTGCAGGCGCTGAATCTGACAGAAAAGCAGCTGCGCAGCCTGCAGAATAAGGATATTACCCCGGCAGAGCAGATCGCAAACCGCTGCCGCCGGAAGGGGATCGGGGTGCTATCTCTGTGTGACACAGCCTATCCCAGACGGCTGAAAAACACGCCGGATGCGCCCATCGTACTATATTATAATGGTATCTTGCCGGATTGGGACGAACGCCCCTTTGTGGGGATCGTAGGCACCCGAAAGGCCTCCGGCTACGGTCTGCAGGTTGCCCACCAGATGGGCAGCCAAATTGCAGCCGGCGGCGGTATGATCGTCTCCGGCGGTGCATTTGGTGTGGATACTTCCGCGATGCAGGGCGCACTGGATGCAGGCAAGCCCTGTGTGGGTGTGCTGGGTTGTGGCGTGGATGTGGTCTATCCTCTAAGCAACCGACGGCTGTTTGCCCGGGTAGTGGAGGACGGCTGCCTAATTTCGGAATATCCTCCGGGTACAAGACCCAATCACTGGCACTTTCCGCAACGCAACCGGATCATCAGCGGCGTCAGCGACGGTGTGCTGGTGGCGGAAGCGCCGGAGAAGTCCGGGGCGCTGATCACTGCCCGGCTGGCGCTGGAGCAGGGAAGGGATGTGTTCACCGTTCCCGGTAATATCAATACAGCCAGCTGCGCCGGCAGTAATCAACTGCTGCAGGAGGGCGCTTTGGCAGTTTTTTCCGGCTGGGATGTGTTAAAAGAGTACGCCCAGTGCTATCCGGAAACGGTGAAAATGCCCGCTAAAACCCCGGTGCTCCCGGAAAGGAACACCGACTTAAAAGTGGCGCAAAATACAGCCCTACCGGAAAAAATCCAAAACGATCCGCAAACCCAACAGAAAAAACCCATTGACAACCAAAGAATTTCCACTTATAGTGTGTTAAATAACAAGCAACCTGCTCTAACTGACGAAGAGCAGGCACTTTTGGCGCTGCTGACCCGGCATCCTCAAGAGCCGGCGGACATCATCGCCCGGACGGAACTGCCATCAGGACGGGTCCTGTCCTTATTGACCGTGCTTACCGTAAAGGGATTGGTTTTGAAGCATCCCGGCGGACGGGTCAGCCTGAAATAATCAACTGCGGAGGAAACTATGAGTTCCAATCTTGTCATCGTGGAGTCGCCCTCCAAGGCGAAAACCATATCCAAATATCTGGGACCGGACTATACCGTCAAAGCCAGCATGGGCCATCTGCGGGATCTGCCCAAGAGCACTATGGGTGTTGATCTTGGCAGCTTTGACCCGGAGTATATCCCTGTGGCCACCAAGGGCGAGATCATTGACGATCTGCGCAAAGCGGCGAAGAAGGCAGAAACCGTATATCTGGCAACTGACCCGGACCGGGAGGGCGAAGCCATCTCCTGGCACCTGAAAGAACTGCTCAATTTGCCGGACGAGAAGACCCGCAGAGTCACATTTAATGAAATCACCCAAAAGGTAGTTCGGGAGTCCATTGCCAATCCCAGAGCCATCGATGTTTGCCTGGTGGATGCCCAGCAGGCCCGACGGGTTCTGGACAGGATCGTGGGCTATCAGCTGTCTCCGCTGCTGTGGAAAAAGGTCAGACGGGGTCTGTCTGCGGGCAGAGTCCAATCTGTAGCTACCCGGTTTGTGGTAGACAGGGAAAATGAGATCCGCGCCTTCGTGCCCAAGGAGTACTGGTCGCTGGATGTAAAGCTCAGCCGCATTGGTAAGCCCGGCAACTTTACTGCCCGTTATCACGGGGAGGATAAGAAACGGGAACTGGAAAACGAAGCCCAGGTGCAGGCAATTATTGATGATATTACCGGCAAGACCTTTGCTGTCACCGGTGTGAAACGGGCGGAGAAAAAGCGCACCGCAGCGCCTCCGTTTACCACCTCCACCCTGCAGCAGGAGGCCTCCCGGAAGCTGAATATGACTCCCAAGCGCACCATGGCCATTGCCCAGCAGCTGTATGAAGGTGTGGATGTGGCAGGGGAGGGCACATTGGGTCTGATCACCTATATGCGTACCGACTCTCTGCGTCTTTCTGATGAGGCCATGGCAGCTGCTGCCAACTTTATCAAGACTCGGTACGGAAAAGAATACTACTACGGCAAGTTCCATACCTTCAAGACCAAAACAGGTGCCCAGGACGCCCACGAGGCCATCCGCCCCACCCATGTGGAGCTGGATCCGGAGCGGATCCAGAGCAGCCTGACCCGGGAGCAGTATCGGCTGTATAAGCTGATCTGGAGCCGATTCCTGGCCACCCAGATGGCCAGCGCCGTCTATGACACCGTATCCATCGACACCGAATGCGCGGGACATGTGTTCCGTTCCACCCACCAGAGCGTCAAGTTCACCGGTTTCCTGGCAGTCTATGAAGAGGGCCGGGACGAGGAGACAGAGATCGTGGGCAGCCCCCTGCCGGATCTGCAGGAAGGTGACCGGGCGGATATGACCGATCTGCAGAAGGAGCAGCATTTTACGCAGCCCCCTGCTCGGTATACCGAGGCCACGCTGGTAAAAGCTATGGAAGAGAAGCGCGGGGGCCGTCCTTCTAC
>JAZNRW010000159.1:0-3569 GCA_045590835.1 Faecousia sp. | reverse complement strand
GTATTTTTGACCCATACGGGCGCGGAGCAAACGCTCCATAGCATCGTCCTGGGGAGTTCTGCCACTGAACTCCGCCACACAGTTTTCCTTCACGATTTGGTAGATCTGAAACCAGGCGGCATTGGCCTGCTTCATATACTCACGACCCATCGTGACATAAGGGGATGAAATAACGGTGCCTGAAGGCTTCTTCGCAAGAAAGCCGAATTCAGACACCGCTTCTTCACATTGGATCCAGCGTGCCACGCTCATGGCATACTGTTCGATTTGTTGGGTAGTGACCAGCTGATCGCACTTTCGCTCCTGCAGCCACTGCCAGGTTTCTGTGTAGATCGCCTCGGCGCAGGTGACCGTACCGTCCTTCTGCTTTGCCTTAAGGTAATCCTTCACCGGAGGCATAACGCTTCCAGTGAGGCTTTCGGCTTCGTCACCGAAGTCCACCACCGTCAGCTTTCTGCCTCCGGGATTCCCGGATGCTAGTTTTTCCGAGATCGCTTTGGGTTTTCTGCCCGCTCCGGGACGGGCTCCGCCACGATTCGTACCGTCTTTCGACATAGAACATCTTCCTTCCTGTTTGATTATTCAGATTTTTGCCTTTGATTTCGCCGTTTTTGCACACGCGACCCCAGGCCCGTTGTCCGATAAAATAGTTGTAGAGATTTGACCTCCCCCTGGGGGGTAATCAAAGGATCAAATCCTGCGGCTTCTTAAAGCGACGGCTGTGGAAGTAGTTCATCAGCTGCTGGAAGGTGTCAAAGTAGTGGCCGTTCCCCTTGTACTGCAGGCACCAGTGAGGATCATTTCTGTCATTGCTGAACATAATGATCACAGCGTGCTTTGCATCCTGCGGGATAATTCGGACAACGGAGTACCGCTTCAGACTCAGCCCCTTCCACAGATACCGGGACAGATCTTCATTCTGCATACAGTTCACCTCCCTCCAGGGTCATATCAACCACATGCCCACAGCAGGGGCATTCCTGCCACTGGCTGGGCTTGTGCTTGGAATCGTAGTAGTGGTGCATCTCCCGGCCGCAGAAGGGGCAGGGATCTTTACCGACCACAAAGCAGCGGTCACACAGTTCCCACGTACCGTCCATAGCGATCTCCATCAGCGCCAGATGGTCATCTTCTACATCTTCGCCATCGATCAGGACCCAGGCATAGCTGTAACCGTCCTCCTTGAGGTCATAGCACCGGGTATTCAAATCGTTTTTGTGAGTGGCCAGCACGGCCATATCCCGGGGAATCATCTGAAATTGTTTAATACGCATAAGTGGTATTCTCCTTTAATTTTGGTAGCAGTTGTAGTAGCAATTGGTAGCAGTTAGTAGCAGTGCCGGTAGCAGTATTGAGAATCCAAAAACCGTTGTGGCGCAAGGGTTTTCTGCCGATTAGTAGCAGTTGGTAGCAATATTTTTGATTTCATACCCACATTCCACAATCTTGGTACATATCCCAGACCCATCTACCAACTTTTTCTTGGGTGGCTTAGAAGTTGAAAGTTCTGCTACCAACTGCTACCAAATACCGAAAAGGCCTTGTGCCGCAAGGCTTTTTCTTGGTAGCAGCTGTGGTAGCAGTTGGTAGCAGTAAGTAGCAGCAAATGTGGTCATGAGAGGAACTCCGTGCCGTCGTAACCGTATTCCCGCTGGTACTGCTGCTTGGCTTCCAGGGTCAATGACAGATTTTTGTAATAGGTATTGCCGTTGCGGCGGGTAGTCATATCCGCCACAGTTGTTCCGTAGAACTCTGCCAGATCCTCCCGGAACTCCTTTGCTGTTTTGGCATATCCGTTATTGTTGTCTTTGCACCAGGCGGCATACACCTTGAAAATGCGACCGGTGGTGCAGTGATTGTTGATCTTCCCCTGCGGCCAGGGACATAAGCATTCCTCCGCAAAGCTGATAACGGAACTGTTGGTGTTGCGGTAATCCTGCCTGGCGGTCTCCACGCATTCCGGCTCGGAGAACCGATAACCATTGGCGATTACGGTCTGCAAAGCCATAACGGCCTTATACACGATGCCGTTGCGTTCGGCGAACATCTTGTCCAGCAGCTGTTTGTCCTGCTTGTGCCGGGGAATGACATTGGGGCAATTGACCACCATGATCCGGTTGTAGACCCACTGACCGTCATCGCCGCCGAATTTAGGAAGCCGGTTCATACAGAACCACAGCAGACCGCCGTAGGTGTACTGGAAGCCCTGCTGTCCCTTGAACTCGGCAAACAGACTGTCGCCACCGGTGACCTTTTTAAAGGTCTTCAGTTCGTCCACGGACATAAAACTCATATCCGAACTGCCTGCCAGCCGGGTGCCGTAGATTGCTCCGGTGCCAAACCGCGCCTCGATTTCCTTCAGATCAATACCGATGAAATTGTCGCTGCCCAGCATCCGCTCCACCAGGCTTTTCAACTGGGATTTGCCCGTATCTCCGGCACCTACCAGGAACAACGATTTCTTCATCCGCCACCCCTTTACATTGGAAATGCATACACCGATGAATTCCATAAGCAGCTGTGCAACTGCCGGGTCGGCGTTGACCAGCGTACGCAGGTATTTGTCAAATACCGGAGTCGGTGTGGGCACGTCCTTCCACTCACAAGGGATCTGGATGGTGGAGTAAACCTCCGGGGAATGGGGCAGCAGCTTGGGCTTGCCGGATTTCAGCGACAGCAGACCGTTGCGAAAATTGATGATACCCTCGTCGGCATTCAGCTCGCTTTGGCTGATGTAGTTGGTATCGGTGATGATCTGGTTGAATGCCTCATTGACCGGATTCATTCTGACCATTTCCTCGTCATAGTCGGCGATGTATCCCTTGATGATGCCCTTGAGCATATCCGGGGCATACAGCTTGTACACACCGTCCTGGTACACATAGATCAGCACACCCTGCTTTCCGTTGTCACGGACCAGCAGGTAGCGCAGATGCTCCCGTGTCCATTTGGCCAGCAGCGACGCTTTAATAAATGGGTTGCCCTCATCATCAAAAAGGATGAAATAGGGATGATCCATCTTGGAACGGTGGAACTGTTCGTTGCAGGCACGAATGGCGGCGTCGATAGTGGCAGTGCGGTAATCTTCCCGCTCCCATTTTTCACGCATTAAAGCGGAGTCCCGGAATACCTTGTCGATCAGCGCAGGATCCGGACCGGCACGGAAGGCGATCATACTGCACAGCGCCAAATCTGCTTCCGAATGGGAGCCGTAGTCGCTGTAGTCGCTATGGCGGTATAGTTTGATGAATTTGTCGCCATTTTTCTGCTTGTAAAGGTTGGCGACAAGGTCGAACAATTCTTTGTCTCCGTCCCGGCTGGCGCTGTATTTGACTTTCTCCGCCTTCCGCATATCCTTGTCCAGGGTAGTCAGCACAGCGGTGGTGCAATGTTTGAGGGGCAGATCCGCCACGGCATTTCCGGTAAAGGCCGCAAACCGATTGGTCAGGCCACCGATATACAGTTCGATGCTATTGTTAGGGTTCTTCATATAGAACGGCTTGTCCAGCCGGGGCTTGCCGTTTTTGTCCGGGGCGATTGGCAGCTTTCGCAGTTCCACTTTGCCGTAA
>JAZNRW010000158.1:0-3081 GCA_045590835.1 Faecousia sp. | reverse complement strand
ACACACCGTGCTGCTCCGGCAGCTCGGGATAGGCAACTGCGGCAACCGGCGTAAGCACCCATGCATTAGCAGCGTATTTCCACTCCTGCTCCTTGTTGTTGGCAAGGTTCAGAGTTTCCTCGATGTACAGCCTCTCGGGATCGACCGGTTCCTGAGGGACAGTAGGCGCCAGAGTTTCTTCCTGTACCGGTGCTGTTTCCTGTACATCCTGCGTGCAGGCACAAAGGCCCAGCACGAATGCCACCATCAAAACCATGGCGGTGATTTTCTTAAATATGCTCATAATGGTCTCCTTATCATACATTGCTCTGTGTATAGGCAATTGATCCCAATCCCTCGACATAGCGAAAATACTGTATACCGTGGTCTTGTGGCACCATATAGGAACAGTTTCCTTCCGGGTCCTCACAGATTGCATTGCAGGCTTCCAGCATGGCATCCACGGTCACATTCTCCAAATTGGTTGCAAAATGTCCCGGATACACATGGAAAAAGCTGTTCTTTCTAGCGGCAAGGCGCTCAAAAGCATCGCGCATGGTTCTAACCGTTGCAAATTCCATTCCCTTTGCGTTTGGGTTTCCCGCTCCGATGCCGACGCGCATACTCAGCAGATCGTCACCTGTAAACAAACCGCCATACCCAAGATCCAGCAAAGCACAGCTGCCGGGAGTGTGTCCGCCTAGATGGACCAGTTCCACCCGATGGCCGCCACCGAGATCGAACAAAAAGCCGTCGGGACAGCCAATTATTTCATAAGGTTTGAAGGTAATTATGTCTGCCTCATCAAATTCGGACCATATACTTCTGCTCTTTCTGTCTCCGTTTTCGAAGAGATAGTCCCACATGCCGCTGTTCTGGTTCTCCAACATGGGTACATCGTATTCGTGGCAGTAGACCTTATCAAATTGCGCGTTCCCGCCCGCATGGTCTGGATGTGCATGGGTATTGACTACGATCAGTTCTTTACCATCCGACAACTGCTCGCAAAGCCCTTTCAAATCACCAATACCGAAACCAGTGTCGATCAGCATTGCCTTTTCAGGGCCAACCACCAAGTACATCCATGGATCACCCATGCCATCCGCATTTTCTGTCAGCAGACCATATACGTTGGACTGAAGCGTGTAAACTTCTACATAGGGATTCACATCATAAATTCTCTTCGTGCTTCCGATTTGGCGCAGTGCCCGCATATAAGACCAGCTCAAAGTATCAATTGGTTCAGTCTGGTACACCCGCTTGATCTTCAATGCATTTTCAATCGGCAGATTCTGTCTGCAGCGCTCCGATTCCGGACGCCGAACAACATCTCGTTTGATCATTGCTTTTCCTCCAGTCCGATGACTACCCGGCTAACTATTATTTCCCCTATTCATCATACGTTTTGCAACTGCTTCCTGAAAATATTTCGGAACAGGAATCGGTTGATAGGCCCAAGGAACCAGATCTGCACACAGAACGCAAAAATCCAGTTGACCGGCATCTTGCTGATCCATGCTTCCAGGAACTCACCGATTGTCCAATGGAAATTGATCATGTTAATGATATTGCTGTAGAAGCACATAATGGGGCACATTACCAGCACAGTAAAGCCGGTTCGGATGCACTGATACAGGATCTTGTTGTCTGTGGGATACTTGGCAGCCTGCTTACCGGCAAACTTCTGCACCACAAAAAACTGAAGCAAAAAGGCAACTGGTCCTTTCTGCAGCACAGCGATGCCTACCTGCCGGAACAGTTCCACAGAGAATTCTCCATAGACAAGATATTTGTTGTATGTAGCCATGGTGGTCGCCATCAGCAGCATACCCATAAATGTAAACACAACACGCTGAAAAGTCGTTTTAGGCATAAAAGATTCCTCCTACTCAATTTAGGGTAAGTTACCCTTTGTAAATTCTGTAATTACACTGGGATTTGTCACGATTCTGTGATTCATATCCGCTGTGGATGCTCCACGAAGGGCTGTAATCGGATAACCGTATGTGTCATTGGAAATACCCAGAGATCGCCCTTGGCAATTTAGATAGCACTGACCGCAGCTCTGGCAGTTTTCAGGATAAGCAAGCACGGACTTGTGGGCCACATGGTCAAAGTAAAACACATCCATGGGACAAATACTGACGCAGTTTTCACAGCCAATACACTTGTTCAAATCAATTCGTACAACGCTCATGCAGCTTACCTCCTTCCTTTCCACTTGGGTGCAGGGGGTGTAAAGCCCTTTGCCTTCGGCTCTCCGGGGAAATAATAGTGGTAGCGGTCCGTGTAAGGCTGTGCAGGGTTACCGACCCATTCTTCGGGCAGTTTGACCTTATCCACAGTCATGCCGTCCTCAGTCTTCTGTACTGTTACATAGCACAGGAAGTTTTCGTCATCCCGGTAAGGAATGTCAGAACGGTAGTGGTTGCCCCGGCTTTCCTTCCGTGCCAGACTGGCCCGGAGTTTCATTTCCGCGGAAAGAACCTTGTGCTTCATCTCAATGCACAGCCGCAGGTCGTGACTGGTTCTGGCTGCCAGCCGGGGAATCACATGATCGCGCATATAGATGACCTGTGTCAGTGCCGCCTGCAAGGTTTCTTCCGTCTTTGCCACGCTTACCCAATAGGGAGCCATGATGGAATGTAGCACATCACGGGCCCAGTTGGCATCGAAGCCGCTCTCCACGCTCATGGGAGCGGTAATTTCTTCTGTTTTAGCCGTAATCATTTCTTCAGTGATTTCCGTGATCTCTACACCTGCAGCATAAGCAGCCGCCGCTTTGCCGGCATGGTCGCCATCGATGGAGGTAAAACAAGAGGTGAAGCCCACACCGCAGGGATAGGCCGCGCCGGAGGGAACCGTTGCATGAATGCCGTCTCCGGCCACATACAGTCCGGGAAGTGCCGTTGCACCATTATCCTCACGCAGTCCGCAGAACACGCCGGAGGTCAGATGGCAGCACATGCCCACTGCCGCACCGGGCAGGCTGCTTGCCACCGTCGGGGTGCTCATTTTACCGGAGCGTAATTCTTCCGGATCCGATTCATAAAACTGGGAGCCGCCCCGCCGGGTATAGGAAGCCTGGGCAACATCCTGAAT
>JAZNRW010000157.1:0-12690 GCA_045590835.1 Faecousia sp. | reverse complement strand
TTGTCTTCCTAAGACCGCTTGGCCTCCGACTTCCGTTCCCACCGGATCTCTCAATCTTGATCTGGCACTGGGCGTGGGCGGTCTGCCCCGCGGCCGTATTATCGAAATCTACGGACCGGAATCCTCCGGTAAGACCACTCTGGCTCTGCACATTTTGGCAGAGGCACAGAAGATGGGCGGCGAAGTTGCCTTCGTGGACGCGGAGCATGCGCTGGATCCCGTATATGCTGCCGCTCTGGGTGTGGATACGGACAATATGCTGGTTTCCCAGCCGGATACCGGCGAGCAGGCTCTTGAGATTACGGATGCGCTGGTTCGTTCCGGTGCTGTGGATGCGGTTGTTGTGGACTCTGTTGCTGCGCTTGTTCCCAAACAGGAAATTGAGGGCGAGATGGGTGACACATTCGTGGGTCTGCAGGCACGACTGATGAGCCAGGCACTGCGGAAGTTGGCCGGCACCATCGCCAAGACCAACTGCGTTGTCATCTTTATCAACCAGCTGCGTATGAAGATCGGTGTGATGTACGGCAACCCCGAAACCACCACCGGCGGTAATGCACTGAAATTCTACTCTTCCGTCCGTCTGGACGTGCGCCGGGTTGAGTCGCTGAAAGAGGGCGGCAATGTGGTCGGCAACAAGACCCGTGTAAAGGTGGTTAAGAACAAGGTCGCGCCTCCTTTCCGGGAAGCCTACTTTGATATTATGTACGGTGAAGGTATCAGCAAGTGGGGAGAATTGGTGGATCTGGCCGTGCAGATGGACATTGTCCAAAAGAGCGGCAGCTGGTTCTCTATGGGTGATGAGCGGATTGGTCAGGGCAAGGACAGTGTAAAAGCATTCCTGCAGGCAAATCCGGATATTGCAGAAACTGTGGAGGCTCAGGTTCGTGAAAGGCTGATTGCCGGCGCAGCCGCCAGAACACCGGCCAAACCCGCTGAACGGCCGATCGCCATCAGCGCTGACGACTTTGATGATGAGGATTGAGTCTGTGTCTGCCCAGCCAGACCGGGCTGGGCGATACAGGGTATGTTTTGAAGGTGGCAGTGTTCTGCGGCTTTACCGGCAAACGGTAGAGGATTTTGGCCTTTATGCCGGCAAAGAGCTGGATGATAAGGAATATGAGGATCTGCTTGCTGCGGCTGGCAAGATGTCTGCCAAAATGCGGGCAGTGCGGATCGTGTCCGCCAGCAATGTCTCCAAGGGTGACTTGGAGCGCCGCCTTGTGCAAAAAGGGGAGATGTCTTCCGATGCCAAACAGGCTGTTGCCTGGCTGGAGGAGCTGAACCTACTGGATGACCAAAAGACTGCCCATCAGGTGGTGGACAGATGCATCAGCAAGGGCTATGGACTTGCCCGCGCCAAGCAGGCACTGTACGAAAAAAGAATCCCAAAGCAATATTGGGAAGCGGCCTTGGCGGCATATCCGGATCAAACGGAAAAGATTCTGGAATATCTACATGCCCGGCTGGGTGACCAATGGGATGAAAAAGATCTGCGCCGGGCAACCGACGGATTGCTGCGGCGGGGTCACAGTTATGGGGAAATCCGCAAGGCGTTGCAAATTTACGCAGAGAATGTAGACTTCCCGGAGGATTAGGAATGGCAAATGTAGGATTTATCTCCCTGGGCTGCGCCAAGAATCAGGTGGATTGTGAGCGCATGATGTACCGTGTCCAGGAGGCTGGATTTGGGGTGCAGGGAGATGTTATAGGGGCCGATGTGGTGGTGATCAACACCTGCGGCTTTATTGACTCGGCAAAAAGCGAAGCCATTGACTTTATTTTGCAAATGGCGCAGTTAAAAGAACAGGGGTTGATCGGTAAAATTTTAGTCACCGGCTGCCTGTCTCAGCGCTATCAGCAAGAGATTTTGCAGGAGATGCCGGAGGTTGACGGTATTCTCGGTACCGGCAGCTATACAGAAGTCGTCCCCGCTATTGAGAAATTACTCAATGATGAGCAGGTGGTGGATTTCGGCTCTATCGATGCACCTGAGCAGGAGACCGGAAGAATCCTCACCACCCCGGAGCACTATGCCTTTATTAAGATCGCAGAGGGCTGCGATAACCGGTGTAGCTACTGCATTATCCCTTATCTGCGTGGTAAATTCCGCAGCCGTCCTATGGACGATGTGCTCTATGAGGCGCGGCTGCTGGCTGCCGGTGGCGTCAAGGAACTGATCGTGGTGGCCCAGGACACCAGCCGCTATGGCACGGACTTGCCTGGTCACAAGCGCCTCCTGCCGGAGCTGCTGCGGGAGCTTTGTCGGATCGACGGTTTCCGGTGGATCCGGGTGCATTATGTGTATCCGGATGAGATCGATGATGAACTGATCGCGGTCATGGCCCAGGAGGAGAAGATCGTCAAATACCTGGATATTCCTATCCAGCACTGCAACAGTAAGATTCTCAAGCTCATGAACCGCCGTGGTGACGGCCAGTTCCTGCGGGAACTGTTTGCTAAGCTCCGGCAGCGGATTCCCGGCATCGTGCTGCGCACCAGTGTGATCACCGGCCTGCCCGGCGAGGGTGAGGAAGCGTTCCGGGAACTGTGCGAATTTCTGGAGGAGCTGCGTCTGGAGCGGGTGGGCGCATTCCCATTCTCTCCCGAAGAGGGGACACCCGCTGCGGAAATGGAATTCCCCGACAGCGATGTAGCCCAGCGGCGGGCGCAGAAAGTGGAGATCATCCAGTCCCGAATTATGGATGAATACAATGCAGCTATGATCGGCAAGACGGTGGAAGTTCTTGTAGACGGCTTCGACGAAGAGATGGAGCAGTTCTACGGCCGCACCTTCGCGGATTCTCCCGAAATTGATGGCCGCGTCTGGATCGCCTCCCAAGAGGCTCTCGTTGAGGGTACATTTGTGCAGGTCTGCATTGACGGTGTGACAGACGGAGACCTGTCCGGGTATTTACTGGAGGAATAAGTATGACACTTGCAAGTAAAATTACGCTGATACGCGTTGCGTTCATTCCCCTTTATATGGTGTTTATGTACTTAAGTGGAGGAGAACCCGGCCTGTGGATGTGGCTGAGCCTTTTGGTGTTTATCGTGGCCAGCCTGACCGACTATGTGGACGGACAAATCGCCCGCCGCTGTAATCAGGTCAGTGATTTCGGTAAGTTTTTAGACCCTCTGGCAGATAAGCTGCTGACTATTGCGGCTATGACTATGTTCTGCCAGTGGGGTATGATGTCCGCCTGGGCGTTGATGTTGGTGCTCACCCGTGAGTTTGCGGTGACCGGCCTTCGTCTGGTGGCTGTAGGCAAAGGAAAAGTGATCGCTGCCGGCTGGAGCGGAAAGGTCAAGACAGCCAGCACCATGATCGGACTGTGTGTGCTGATGGCGTTTCCCACTATTGGGTGGATCGCGCCGGTGGTAAATGGCGTGATCATCGTCACCACCGTCTATTCCGGTATTGAGTATTTTGCCCAGAACTGGAATTGCCTTTGGGATAAATAATCCGTATGCCGGTGCCATGCACCGGCATACGCTATGAAAGAGGTACTTATGAACGAGAAAGAAGTAGGCGAGATCCGGCGCAGGGTACGCAGAGACCGTACCAATATGACCGAGATCTATTGCTGCTATGTAAACGGAAGTAAGGAGATCGTCTCCGAATTCAAAATGAGCACCGGCATCATGCCGGAAAATGAGGCAGAGAGATATTTTGGTCTGATGAAGCGGACTCTGTCCGGTTCCATTGGCAAAAATCTGATCGATATCTGCTTCAAAACCTCCCAGGTTGCAGACAGCCCGGAGCATAAGCTGTTGATGGATCTGCGAGCGAGCAGGCTAAAGGATAACGACCTGCGCAACACATTCTATCAGAAAATCATCGACACGGTCCGCTTTGACGAGGGATTTCTGATTCTCCTTGGCTGCGACAGCTATGATGTGCCTTTTAAGAGTAAAGACGACACTACCCAGGCGGATGCCTCCGGGGAGACCTATACATATCTTTTATGTAGTATCTGCCCGGTGAAGATGACAAAACCCAGCCTGCGTTATATTGCGGAAGAGAGGGAATTCCACGATGGTGGGATTGCCCATGTGCCCAGCGCCCCGGAGATGGGATTTTTGTTCCCGGCCTTCGACAGCCGGGCAACCAATATCTACAACGCCCTGTTCTATACCAGAAGCGCTAAGGAAAACCACCAGGACTTGATTGACGCGTTGTTCCGGGTAAAAGTGCCCCAACCTGCCGAAACGCAAAAGAAGTCATTTGAGGCGCTCCTCGGCGCCACACTTGGACAGGAATGCAGCTTGGAAGTGATGCAGTCAGTCCATGAGCAGATCTGTCAGAGCATTGACTTGCATAAGGAAAGCCGAGTCGCCGACCCATTGCTGATTTCCAAGGAGCAGGTGAAGGGGGTGCTGGAAGGCTGTGGCATTGCAGACAATACTCTTAGCAAGTTTAGCGTGGAGTATGACGAAACCTTTGGCTTCGAGGCCCAGCTACATCCGAAAAATATTATCAACAACAAGCAGTTTGTGATCACCACGCCGGATGTTTCTATTCGTGTGGCGCCGGAGCGGAGCGACTTGATCGAAACCCGCATAATCGGTGGAGTAAAATATATCTTGATTTGCGCAGATGAAAATGTCGAAGTCAACGGTGTCCCCATTTGTATTCGGGAACCCCAGAAAGAGGATTAAAAAAGCAGGCCAATGGCCTGCTTTTTTATTTGCTGTTTTTTACAAGATTGATCAGAATTTCGGAACAGGTTTCAATTCCCAGCTTGCTGGTGTCCAGGCAGATGTCGTAGTTGTGTGCCTGTCCCCAGTTTCTGCCGGTGTAATGCTGGTAATTTACTTTACGGCGTTTGTCTTTTTCATTTAGGCGGGCTTGAGGTGATTTTTCGGATTCACCATATAGCCGTACGATCCGTTCCGCCCGGAATTCCTTATCCGCATGGATAAAGGCGTGGAGACAATCCTCCCGGTCCTTCAGAATATAGTCGGCATTTCGACCTACAATTACACAGGGACCTTGCTCTGCCAACTGCAAAATCACACTGCATTGGATATTCCATAGGAAATCTGCCGTGGACAAGCCGTTCATTACACCGGGCACGCCTTGGGGCGCAAACGCATAGGAGAACAGGCTTTTACCAGGGGAATGTTCCCCATGTTCTTCCACAAATTTTGGGGCGAAGCCGGATTCCAAAGCCACCTGGTCTACCAGCTCTTTGTCATAAAAGGGAATATTCAGCGCATTTGCCACTTCGCGGCCAATGGTTCTGCCGCCGCTGCCAAATTCACGGCTGATGGTGATGATTTTCTTTTCCATAAAAGACCCTCCCTTATTGATGATACTAATATTATAGTCACAACGTACAAAAAAGTCAAACGTACATAATGCGATTTTGAATAAATTAGCAAAGAAAAGCCGGCAGAATCCTGCCGGCTTTAATTTATTTGATTCTAACGCCACAGATCAGCTGACCACGAGTGCCAACCACCAGGGTATCTTCATATACGGCAGGGGATGCCTCAATATTAGACTCCAGGTCAATTTTGCTGCATACATTACCCACGGCGTCCAGCAGCTCCATATTGCCTACAGAGTCGCAAACAACGATATGAGCCGTGCCGTCGTCGTTATAAACGGCCAGAGGAGAACTCCATGCGTAGTAGTCCATATGCTTCTCCCACACGATTTCACCGGTCTGTGTATCAAATGCTACCAACTTGCCATCGCCGATGTTAGGTGTGCGGGCGATGGTGTAGAGGATCAAGCCTTCTAGCTCTGTGCCCGGTCTTCCCAACAGGGGAGAGGATTGTACACCGCCAGATACACCATCTACAGTGTAGCAATCGAACCGATGCTCCCAGATGATCTCGCCGGTCTTGGCATCCAGCTTGTAGATGCAGATGTAGCCTGCGCCACCGCTGCTGGTCCAGTGTAGGGAAGGAGCGGTGTAGATTGCTCCACCATCCAGTCCGTTCCATTCAAACACAGGCGTGGAGTTGGAGTCGTCCCGGGTATCCTGTGCCCAGACCAGTTCCATAGTGTTCAGGTCAACGCAGAAGACCATACCGCCGTTTTCAGAGATGTACAGATACCGGTCCACGATCACGGCGCTGGGTTCGTAGCCGATCCAATAAGAACCCGAACTGGAGCGAGAGGTGTAGTAGCGGGTTTTGACTGTGTCCTCCGGTGTCATAGTCAAGGTGCCGGCAGCCTTGTCGTAGACGGTATTGAGTTTCATGGTGTACAGAATGCCGCTTTCGCCGGGCCAGATCAGGGTGTCGGTTTCTGCATCGATCAGCGGAGCGGAGTCGAATGCAACCCAATCCCGCTGGGAGAAGGAATCGTTGCCGCTGTATTCCAAAAGAATACTGCCGTCGATCAGACTGACGATATAGAATCTGGGAGCCTTGCCGCTCATATAGTCACCGGAACCCACATACATAATGGGATATCCACGGGGATCCAGGGAGCCGGCGCCCTTAAAGTTCATACCCAGATTCAAAGGATCCCGGGTGTAAGAACCGTCTTCCAAATCGTAGAAGTATACATAGCCGTCTAAGGTGGCGTAGATCACTTCCACCAGACCATCTTTTGCCTGCTTTGAGGCATACATGTTCATAATAGACTTGGTTTCGTTGTCCCATTGTACCATCAGAGGCTGACCGGTCCAGCCGCTGCCGGGCCAGCCGTTGAGAGATCCGATCTGCTTGGTCCAGATCCGCTCCAATGTCTGTTCTGTGACATTGGCAGTGCCGTAAACCGCACTGTTGCGGTAGTTGTTGCCCCGGAAGGTGGCGATGCCCGGCAGGGCAAAGTAGTCTTCCGGCGCGCCGAAGGAGATGGAATCTTCACGGCTGTAGGTATCCACAATGGCGCCGTCAACAATAATATCCCAACGGATATCCCAATTCTCCGGATTGCTGGAATCGGCATAAACGGGAGTATAGGTGGGATCCGGCTGGGTCTGCTCAGGGGCAGTGGTCTCATCAGGCTGCGTTTCCTCAGCTTCGGTTGATCCATCCGGCGTGGAAGTTGTATTGTCTGTGGAGAAATTGTCGCTCGGTTGAGAATCCGCGGCGGCCAGATCACGATTCACCTGACAGAACCGGATAAAGCAAAATAGGGTACACACAAACACCAATAACGTCGTCAGATACATCAGTGACAGAATGGTGTTGTGGGTTTTGCGGGTGGCGTGGGAGGTTTTTGTGCGGGCGCTGAGCAGCGGAAATGCAACGCAGCTGGCCAGCAGGATTGCAAAAATGACAACCATCAGAATGAGTGCAGGTTTCATCTGTTGATAACGTAGGTTCAGCGCCTGGGCGCTGAGCAAAAGGGACAGACTCATATGTAGTCACTCCTGTTAATGAAATCTTTTTATCATTATAGCACCATCGGCAGTTGGGCGCAAGATATATCGGAAAAACACAGAAGAAATTTCCGTTGATTGAAAAATCAGGAAAATATGTTATACTAGTTATATTCTCACTAACAGGAGTATTCTATGGATACATTGATCACGGCGCTTGCCCTAGAACTGGGGCAAAATGAAACCTATGTCAATAATGTGGTGACTCTTTTGGATGAGGGGAATACCATTCCCTTTATTGCCCGCTACCGGAAGGAAATGCACGGCAGTATGGACGACACCACTCTGCGGAATCTGGAAACCCGCTTAAACTATCTGCGGAATCTGCAGGAACGCAAGGGGGAGATTCTCAAATCTATTGAATCCCAGGGTAAGCTGACAGAGGAGTTGGCTGCAGCCATTGAAGCGGCTGCGACCCTTGCAGAGGCAGAGGACCTGTACCGACCCTATAAGCAAAAGCGCCGCACCCGGGCAACCGTTGCCAAGGAAAAAGGTCTTGAACCCTTGGCGCTGGCAATATTTGAACAGACAGGGGAAGACCCGACAAAACTGGCGCAAGGATATATCAATCCCGACTTGGGCGTAGAAACCTTGGAGGATGCACTTGCCGGCGCGTCCGATATTATTGCGGAGATGATCTCCGATGATCCGGAGATCCGCAAAGCCCTCCGGGAAAAGATGCAGCGGCAGGCGGTGCTGACGGTGCAGGCAGTTGACCCTGAGAAGGAAAGTGTCTATGAGCTTTATTATCAATTTTCTGCCTCTGTGAGCCGGCTGCAAAACCACCAGATTCTGGCAATCAACCGGGGCGAGAAGGAAGGCTTCTTAAAGGTCTCCGCAGCGCTCCCCGGTCTGGAGGGACAGGCGCTGGTGTGCAGAAAGGCATTGAAACCAACTATGTGGGTCAGTGCTTTCGTAAAGGCTGCCGCTGAGGATGCCTATGATCGATTGATCGCACCCAGCGTGGAACGGGAACTGCGAAACACCCTGACCGATCGGGCGGCAGAGTCTGCCATCTCCAATTTTGCCCTGAACCTGAAACCCCTGCTGATGCAGCGCCCTGTAAAAGGCTTTGTGACCATGGGACTTGACCCTGGATACCGCAACGGCTGTAAGGTGGCGATTGTGGACGGTACCGGCAGAGTGCTGGATACCAATGTGGTGTATCCTACCTTTTCTCAGCGGAAGAAGGAGGAGGCCATCGAGATTCTATCCCGGATGATCCGCAAGCATAATGTAAAGCATATTGCTATCGGCAACGGCACCGCCTCCCGGGAGACGGAGGCTATGACCGTGGAGATGATCGGAAAGCTCCCCGGCGTTAGCTATATGATCGTCAACGAAGCCGGCGCATCCGTATATTCTGCATCCAAACTGGCGGCGGAGGAATTTCCGGAATTTGATGTAAACCTGCGCTCTGCGGTGTCCATCGCCCGCCGCCTGCAGGACCCCTTGGCAGAACTGGTGAAGATCGATCCCAAGGCTATCGGCGTGGGTCAGTATCAGCACGATTGTCCCCAGAAGCGGTTGGATGAGGCCCTGGGCGGCGTTGTGGAAGATTGCGTCAATGCGGTGGGCGTGGACATCAATACGGCGTCTAAGAGCCTGCTGCAGCAGGTGTCCGGCCTCAACGCCACTACTGCGAAGAATGTTGTGGCTTACCGGGAGGAAAACGGCGCATTTACCGCCAGAAGCCAGCTGAAAAAAGTGCCCAAGCTGGGACCCAAGGCCTATCAGCAATGCGCGGGCTTCCTGCGCGTGCCGGAGAGTAAGGAGATTTTGGACAATACCGGCGTCCATCCAGAAGCCTATGAGGCGGCGCAAACCCTGCTGACCTTGTGTGGCTACGATAAAAAGGATGTGGCATCCGGTAATATCGCGGAGCTGCAGAGCCGCTTCGAGACTCTGGGTAAAGAGAATGCCGCTGCCCGCTGCGGTGTGGGTGTGCCCACCTTGGAGGATGTGGTCAAGGAACTGATGAAACCGGGCAGAGACCCTCGTGATGACCTGCCTGCGCCGATCCTGCGTACGGATGTGCTGGAGATGAAGGATCTGAAACCCGGTATGGTGCTCTCTGGAACAGTACGAAATGTGATCGACTTTGGTGTGTTTGTGGACATTGGCGTCCATCAGGACGGCTTGGTGCATATTTCCCAGGTGGGCAACCGAAAGGTTCGCCACCCGTCGGAAGTCGTTCAGGTGGGTGATGTGGTGAAGGTCGCTGTTCTTGATGTAGACGAAAACCGTAAGCGCATCAGCCTGACTATGAAGAACCTGCCCAAAGAAAGCTAGTAAAAAACCTCTGTTGCCGTCTGGCAACAGAGGTTTTATATGTTAAGGATTTAGCATTCTGCCCGGTAGACGATCTTGCCGTCCACGATGGTGATGTAGGCTTCCCCACCGATGCAACATAGAGGGTCAGCTGTCCAGATGACGATGTCAGCATCCTTGCCAACTTCCAGGCTGCCCACTCTGTGGCCGATACCGGTCTGACGGGCGGGGTTGATGGTGATTGCTCGCCAGGCTTCCTCGATGTCCAGACCTGCATTCACCGCTAGACCGGCACACATGGGCAGGTACTGCAGGGGGATCACAGGAGCATCTGTGATAATGCTGATAGGCACACCAGCTGCGTGGAGAACCGCGGGGGTGGTAAAGCTCTTGTTGGAAAGCTCGATTTTGGTTTTGCTGCCCAAGCTTGGGCCTACAAATGCAGGTCGCCCCTCCTTGGCCAGTTCCTCTGCAATCACAGCGCCGTCTGTACAGTGATCCAGAGTGATATCCACGCCAAACTCCTTGGCGATTCGGATAGAGGTGAGAATGTCATCTGCCCGGTGGGCGTGTGCCTTCAAGGGAATCTCACCTTTCATAACAGGAATCATAGACTCCAGCTTCATATCAAAAGCAGGATTCTTGCCACTTTCCTTGTCTTCCAGATACCGCTTGGTCTTAAACAGCAGCTCCCGCAGCAAGGAGGCAGTACCCATACGGGTCATAGGACTCTTCTTAGCGCCCTGGCCGTAGCAACGCTTGGGGTTTTCACCGAAGGCGCACTTCATGGCAAGGGGGGACTTGATAATCATATTGTCTACCCGATTACCGGTGAGCTTGATGGCAACAAAAGTGCCGCCCACCACATTGGCGCTGCCGGGACCGGTGCAGGCAGAGGTGACACCGCCCCGAATGGCGTTGTCAAAGGCCTCGTCCTGAGGATTGATGGAATCGATTGCCCGCATCTGTGGTGTAATGGGATCTACAATCTCATTGTAATCGTGACCTTCCCAGCCCATGGCCTCATTGTCAAGTCCAATGTGGCAGTGGGCATCTACGCAACCCGGAGTGACCAATCTGCCGCCGGCATCGATTACTTCAGCACCTGCCGGGGCAGACAGGGAAGTACCGATAGCGGCGATTTTTCCGTCATCGCCGATGAGGATACAACCGTTTTCCAGTTCGTTACCCACCATGGGTTTAATGTGCGCGTTTTGAATCAGAAGCATAATTGATCTCTCCTTTGTATATTTCTGTATTTATCATAACACAATATATTGCCTTTGCAAAGGTTTTCTTATCAATAACTTGACAATTGCCGAAAAGGGTGTATACTAGTGATAACAACAGAATAAACCGGTGAAGTATTCGGATATGTAACTACAGAACCGAATGCGGAGGACTCTCTGGAGAACACATTCAGTTGTGTGCCGAAGGTGCAAGGCAAAAGCCGAATCTCTCAGGCAAACGGACGGAGACGCCAATAGTGGCATTTGTGTGTTCAGACAGTCCGTTTTTAGGATTGTCTTTTTTGTTGCTAGACTAGAGAAAGAAGGAACTTGATATGTACGGTAAGATTTTGGATTCCATTGGATTTGTATCTCAATATGATAACGAAGTGGCGGCTATGATGGGTCGGGAATTGACCCGCCAGAACGATGGCTTGGAGTTGATCGCCTCCGAAAACTTTGCCTCTCCCGCGGTGATTGCGGCGATGGGTTCTGTCCTGACCAATAAGTATGCCGAGGGTCTGCCCGGCAAACGCTACTATGGCGGTTGTCAGCATGTGGATGAGCTGGAGAGCCTTTGTATCCAGCGAGCCAAGGATCTGTTTGGCGCAGAGTTTGCCAACGTGCAGCCTCACTCCGGCGCCCAGGCCAATATGGCCGTGGAGTTAGCGATTCTGCAGCCCGGCGATACCATGATGGGCATGAGCCTTGCCAACGGCGGTCACCTGTCCCACGGAAGTCCTGCCAACCTCTCCGGTAAGTACTATAATGTGGTCTCCTACGATGTAAACCACGAAACTGGTCTGATCGATTATGATGAGATTCGGGATATGGCAAAAAAGAATCAGCCCAAGCTGATCATTGCCGGCGCGTCTGCCTATCCCAGAGCCATTGATTTCAGGATATTTGCCGATATTGCCCATGAGGTGGGTGCTGTGTTGATGGTGGATATGGCCCACATTGCCGGTCTGGTTGCCGGCGGTGCACACCAGAATCCCGTACCCTACGCTGATATTGTTACAACCACTACCCACAAGACCCTTCGGGGTCCCCGTGGCGGCTTGATCCTGGCGAAAGAGGAGTTTGCCAAGAAGTTAAATTCTGCCGTATTCCCCGGCACCCAGGGCGGCCCGTTGGAGCATGTGATCGCTGCCAAGGCAATTTGTTTCAAAGAAGCAATGGATCCCTCTTTTAAGACTTATGCTGCCAATATTGTCAGTAACGCCAAGGTGCTGGCTGAGGCGCTTTTGGCAGAGGGCTTTGACCTGGTTACCGGTGGCACGGATAATCATCTGATGCTGGCGGATCTGCGGCCTATGCACATTACCGGCAAGGAACTGCAAACCCGGTGTGATGCCAACCACATCACCCTGAACAAGAACGCCATCCCCGGAGATCCGGAGAAACCCACCGTTACCAGCGGTGTCCGGATCGGTACGGCAGCGGTGACTACCCGCGGCCTTGGGGCGGAGGAAATGAAGCAGATCGCCCGGTGCATTGGTATGACGGCCCGCGACTTTGAGGGCACAGCCAAGCTGGTGCAGGACACTGTGGCTGCCATTTGCGAGAAATTCCCCTTGTATGGTTAATAGTTAATTATGAAGCAAGGAGCAGCCTGTTGGCTGCTCCTTGCTTGCTGTATATTGTGTGACATTTTTATTTGCAATTGAGGAAATTTGATTCCCCGTTGCCAAAAATAAGACCACCCAATGGGTAGCTATACTAGGTGGAGATGAGGGGAATCGAGGAGAAGATGTACCCCCCAGTGTTTGCACTGGTGGCAGCAGATGCCCACTGGACATCTGCATTATGATGGGTTCGATTCCCCATTACCAAAAAGA
>JAZNRW010000156.1:0-7019 GCA_045590835.1 Faecousia sp. | reverse complement strand
GGGAGGGGTGGAAACACCAAACCAAAAAGACAAAAAACACCCCAGAAACCCCCCCGGAAAAGGGGGAGGGGTTTTTGCATGGGCGTAATGGGACTCGAAAGGCCGACCCCGGCAAAGCCGGGGTTAGCAACACTCCGGGGGAGTGTTGCTAAGGCCGTGGGAGAGTCCTTTGATCTGGGGATGCATCCGGTAGGGATGTAGACACAGATCAAAAAGTCAAAGAACAACCCAGCAACCCCTCCACAAAAGCGGAGGGGTTTTTGCATGGGCGTAATGGGCCTGGAAAGGCCGACCGGGCGTATGCGAGGCAAATAAAAACCGGGCGTTTACACGCCCGGTTCGTTTCTTATTCGCCTGCCACTCTGGCCTCAATCCGCTGCAAAGCATAGGCCATGGCGTTGTAGGTGCTTTCACTGACACTGTCGATATAGCCGTTTTCATAGGCGGTCATCGCCTGTGAGATCTGCACCACCTTCAGGGGTTTTCCTGTCTCCCGGACGGTGAAAATAGGGGTGTAGGAGTAACCGGTGATGGAGGTCTGCCCGGTGGTATTGTCCTTGGTGATCTCCAGATCCAAAATCACGGAGTATTCAGAACCGGCCCGCTGAGCATCGGAGAAGAAATCACCCAGAGAATAGGCGATAAATCTGCCGGTGTCCGGATCCAGCTCCATCTTCTGCACATAGTGGGAGTGGGTGCCAATGATGGCATCCACGCCATTTTGGAACATCAGCGAGGCGATCTCCTCCTGAGAGCCACTGATGGTGTTGTTGAATTCACTGCCCCAATGGAGCAGGGCGATCACAAGATCCGGCTTTTCTTTTTGCACATTTTCCAAAAGGTCGGTGATCCGCTTGGTGTCAACCTCTTGATAAACACTGTCGTAATCGGTGTAGAGCACATTGACGCAGTTCTCGCTGCCGACAGGCAGGGTCATGCCATCCATACCCTTGGTGAAGGCCACAAACGCCAGCTTGATCCCATCCACGGTGCGGATGGTGTAGCCCTTGCCTTTGGAAAAAGCCGCCTGATCCTTGTATACACCCAGCGGCTCCATACCCGCAGCGTGAATGCTGTCGATGGAGGAGATCAGTCCCGAAAGACCCTTGGTGATGGAATAGGAGTTGGCCATCTGCACCAGATCTACACCGGTGCGCTGTAAGGCTTGCGCCATGGACTGGGGTGCGGAGAAGGAGTCGCCGTAGGGAGCGCCGCAGAGCGTGCCTTCAAAATTCACCGACGAGATATCAGCATCAGCCAGCACAGGGGCAATGCCCAAAAAGGTATCGGTGTAAATAAAGCTGGGTCCACCGGATTGCACCGTATCCTCGGTGATGTTCAAATCTCCGGCAGCAGCGTAGTGGATGGTAGTGGTGGGGGGCAGGGTGGTCTCTGCCGGGGCGGTGTCTGTCTGATTGGTCTCAGCGGGTGCCCCGGTGGTATGTGTTCCTGTTTGGTCGGCAGGCGCTTTGCGGGACAGGGCGAAGATCAAAATACCGCAGCCCAGCAGCACCACGGCGGCTGCAATCAGTCCCATACGGGTTTTTCTAGCCTGCTGTTCTTGCCGCTTGGCAGCCAACTCCTGCCGCAGCCTTTTGCGCATTTCGGGATCCCGTTCCACAAAAACACCTCCTTTGTCAAATTTGTGTGAATATTGTACACCATTTCCGAGGTTTTCACAACCCCTTTCCCGCCGAACCTTTACACTTTTCTCAATTTATGCTACAATATTTCCGTGATTGTTACCCAAGGAGGGATGCTTTGTGTATAAGGACGCCAAGGAGGAACTGCAGCGGCTGGAAGACGCTTTGCTGGAGGAAGACCTTCCTGAGGAGGAACTGCCGGAAGAACCTGCAGACGAAGAAACACCAGAAGCCATTTCCGTGGAGGACCTTATGGCCGAGACCCGGCGGATTGACATTATTGAGAACGGGGAAGAACAAATCCCGGATTTGGCCGAGACCCGGCGGATCTACAACACAGATCAGCTGGATGTGGATCTGGAGGAGTATACCCAGCAGGTGCAGGAAGAACCCAAGAGCCTGACCGGCCTGCTCATCACCGCGACGGCGTTGGCCGCAGGGGTGATCGGCGTGCTTGTGTGGTGGCTTGTGCGGTACGGAGCAATGCTGGGATGAGCGCGCCGGTAGGGCGGTTTGCCCCCACGCCTTCAGGGCGGATGCATCTTGGCAATGTGTTTGCAGCGCTGATCGCCTGGCTGTCGGTAAAATCCCGGGGCGGGTATCTGGTGCTGCGGATGGAGGACTTGGATACCCAGCGCACCAGCGACGAATTTGCGGACATCTTGCGCAAAGACCTGCGATGGCTGGGTCTTGACTGGGATCTGGAAACCCAGCCACAGAGCAAGCGCGCCGCTGTATACGACCGATATTTTCAGCAGCTTTCAGAGCAGGGACTGCTCTACCCCTGCTACTGCACCCGCAGCCAGCTCCACAGCGTCAATGCGCCCCATTTGTCCGACGGCACCTATGTGTACGCCGGCACTTGCCGCAATCTGACCCGGGAGCAGCGGGCTGCCTTCGGAAGAGCCCCCGCCTGGCGGGTGCAGGTGCCGGACAGGGAATGGGTGGTAGAGGATCTGGCCCAGGGTACATACCGGGAGAATCTTGCCACCGATTGCGGCGACTTTGTGGTACGCCGGGCGGACGGCGTATATGTGTACCAGCTGGCGGTCACTGTGGATGACGGTGAGGCCGGGGTCACGGAGGTTGTCCGAGGTATGGACTTGCTTAGTTCTGCCCCCCGGCAGATGTATTTGCAGCAGCTGCTGGGCTTTCCCCACCCCACCTACGGCCATGTGCCCATGTTGATGGCCCCGGACGGGCGCCGGCTGAGCAAGCGGGACCGGGATATGGATCTGGGCTTTCTGCAAAGCCATACCACGCCGGAGCGGCTGATCGGTATGCTGGCCCATGCTGCAGGTCTGACCGAGACCTTGCAGCCTATCAGCGCCCGGGAGCTGGCCGGGGAATTTTCCTGGGAGAAAATGGCCAAAGAAGAGCTTTTTCCGGATATTTCCGGACTTTTGTAAAGAACTCTTGCGTTTTTATAATCTGTTGATTATAATGAAAGAAATACTTTACGAGGAGGAAACACCTATGACAAAGAAACCAGTTCTGGTGGTTTTGGCCGCCGGTATGGGCAGCCGCTACGGCGGCCTGAAGCAGATCGATCCTGTGGGCAGCCACGGTGAGGCAATTCTGGACTATTCCCTGTTCGATGCCCACGAGGCAGGTTTTGAAACAGCCGTTATCATTATCAAAGAAGCTATCAAGAAGGATTTTATGGACACTGTGGGCAAGCGCCTGGAAAAGTGCCCCATGGAGATCCGCTATGCCTATCAGGAGCTGCACAAGATTCCGGAAGGCTGCAGCGTTCCTGCTGAGCGTACCAAGCCCTGGGGCACCAGCCATGCGGTGCTGTGCGCCAAGGATGAGATCGGTGACGCGCCCTTTGCAGTGATCAATGCCGACGATTATTACGGTAAGCAGGCCTACCGGGAGCTGTACAACTACCTGTGCAATGTAGAAGACCTGCAGCAGAATACCTACTGCATGGTTGGTTATCAGCTGGGCAAGACCGTCACCGACCACGGCTCTGTGGCAAGAGGCGTCTGCGAAACCGATGAAAACGGCTACCTGACCCACATTGTGGAGCGCACCCGGATCGAAAAATATGCCGGTGGTATCCACTTTACCGCTGATGACGGGGCAACTTGGTACGATCTTGCCGAGGAAACCCCGGTATCTATGAATATGTGGGGCTACACCCCCAACTTCCTGCAGGTGGTTGCAGAGGACTTCCCCCGGTTTATGAAAGAGGAAGTGCCTGCAAATCCCGCCAAGGCAGAGATGTTCCTGCCTATGACCGTGGGCCGTATGCTGGAGAAGAAGCAGGCAACCGTAAAGGTGCTGAGAACCGCCGACAAGTGGTATGGCGTTACCTATGCTGCCGATAAGCCTGCGGTGGTGGCTGCGTTGAAGGCGCTGGCGGATGAAGGAAAATATCCCGACGGCCTGTGGGGATAAGAGAAAAGTCAGCGGAACCTTTTCTTGCATAAGGAATATCTTGGAATGAGCGGTAATCACCGCGAAAAAAATTCGGAGGTATGAATTATGTGTAACAATAACGGTTTCTGTGGCGGTAACATTTGCTGGATCATCATTCTGATCCTGTTGCTGTGCAACTGTGGCGGCGGGCTGACCACCAACAATGGCGGCTGCGGCTGTGGCTGCGACAACAACTGCGGCTGCTGCTAAAATCTAAAAAAAGGGTGCGCCTCGGCGCACCCTTTTTATTGTTAAGGATCGGAAGACGTTGCTTTTGCAGACAGGGCGGCGGCGATGCCGGCTGCCAGCATGGGGGCAAGGAGCATACCGAAGATCCCCCAGAACCGAAATCCTACATATAAAGACAGCAGCGTCACCAGCGGATCCAGCCCCAGCTGCCGTCCCACCAGCCGGGGCTCCAGTACCGTCCGGGTCAGGGCTGCCACCCCATACAGGCACAGTAGACCTATGCTACGCAGATGATTGTGCTGCAAAAGACACACCAGCGCCCAGGGTAGCAGCACCGCGCCCGTACCTAGAATAGGGATGGCATCTACTACTGCCACCGCCGCCGCCCACAGGGGGGCGTAGGGAATCTGGAGCAGCAGAAACCCTGCCAGCAAAATGCAGAAGGTGATGCCGCAGAGCTTCCCCTGGGCCTTCAGCCAGCCGCCGAGGGCGGCGCGGCCTCTGTTTAAGGCCGGCAGGATCTGCTGCCGGAACTTCTCCGGCAGATATTTTTTAGGAAGCGTTTTCAGCTTTGGCAGCCGGGCAGAGAACAAAAAGGCGGAGAAAAGTCCCATTCCCACCCCCAAGGCTCCTTCTGACAGCCAACTGACCAGAGAAGAAAGGAAGATCGGAAGCCGTTGCCCAGCTTGAGAAACCAGTTGATTACCGGAGTCCAGCAGCCCCTCCACCGCCCGGTCCGCCAGAGGTTGGATACCCTCCGGCAGATTGGCCACCGAAGACCGCAAAACCCCCTGCAGCTGGGTGGTGGTATTCTGAAGATCCGGTAGCCGACCTGCCAGCTGGGTCACGGCTTTAGCGCCCAGCAGACCCAGAATACTCACAAGTCCTGCCAGGATCAGCAGGGTCAGGCTCACCCCAAAACCGGTGGCGGCCCACCGGGGCAGCTTCAGCCTGCCGGTTGCCCAACGAACTGCCGGCTCTGCTCCTAACGCCAGCAGCAGACCCGCCCCGAAGGGTAGCAGTACCGGCAGCAGGTGCTTCAGCAGCAGCCATCCGATGACCAGCCCGCCGGCGATGCATACCCCGCGATAGATGTTATTTTTGTCCATGGCGGCTCCTTTCCTCTGTAATTTATCCCCAAAGGGGGTTGCTTTTTGCGGAATATATGGTACAATATCCGTGAAAACAGGACACTTGTCCGGCTTAGGAGGACAATATGGCTAAGAAACCAAAATATTATATTGTAGAAGCGTCTGCTTTGCCGGAGGTTTTTCTGAAGGTGGCAGAGGCAAAGCGCCTGCTATCCACCGGCGAAGTGGCCACAGTAAACGAAGCGACCAAACAGGTCGGCATCAGCCGCAGCGCTTTCTACAAGTACCGGGACACGGTGCTGCCCTTCCAAAATATGGTCAGCGGACGGGTGATTACCTTCCAGCTGCTGCTCCATGATGAGCCCGGCGCGCTTTCCAATCTGCTGATGATTTTTGCAAACAACGATGCGAATATTCTGACCATCAATTCTATTGTGCCTACTAACGGCTGCGCGGTGGTCACCATTTCTGCCGAGACCATGGATCTGAAGATCCATCTGGAGGAGCTGCTGCATATGCTGCAGCAGGCCCGGGGTGTGATCAAGGCGGAAATTCTTGCAGGCTGACGGAAAAGACTGCTGCGTACCGGCAGCAGTCTTTTTTATTAAAATATTACCGGACAGCCATAGAAATATACCGAAAAATTACCGTCTTGGCAAAAATTCAAAGGTATGATATACTGTCTTCAGATTTTGCCGGGAGGGTATTATGCAGACAGAGAAAAAACCAGTTTATAAAACCGTGCAGTTCTGGGAGCTGGTGATCGGCGCAGCAGTGCTGCTGGCGACCGTGATCGTCCTGTTGGTGGTGCTGAACAGATCCTCCTCCAACAGTGAGCAGACAGAGCCTACGGAGACTACAGCGCAGACAGAGCCCACAGAGCAGACCACTGTGCCGGAGGAGACCGTACTGCCTGCCAATCCCATCGGTCTGGGTGACTTTAAGACAGAAAACGGCTACCTGACCTGTACCGCCGCCCCCTCTGTGCTGGGCGTTGATGTGTCTTATTGGCAGGGGTATATCGACTGGCAGCAGGTCAAGGACGCCGGGGTGGAGTTTGCCATCATCCGGGCAGGCTGGCGGGGGTCTGAGGAAGGCGTCATTGCCGCCGATGACTATGTACACGTCAACTATCAGAATGCCACCGCCGCCGGGATCAAGGTGGGCGCGTATTTCTTCTCCCAGGCCATTAGCGAAGCGGAGGCCGTGGAGGAAGCGGAATTTATGCTGGAGCTGGTGAAAGACTGGGATGTGCAGATGCCCATCGTCTTTGACTGGGAGATCGTCAGCGGCGATGCCCGCAACGCCAAGCTGGATGCCAGAACCCTTACCGACTGCACCAAGGCCTTCTGCCGGACCATCGAGGATGCCGGCTATGAGGCCATGATCTATTTCAATTCCGACCAGTCCAAGAATGGCGTGTATCTGGAGGAGCTGGGAGACTATAAGTTCTGGCTGGCCCTGTATGATACTGTGCTGGATTATCCCCACAGGATCGATATGTGGCAGTATACAGAGACCGGCACTGTGCCCGGTATCTCCGGCAATGTGGATATTAACCTGTTCTTCCCCTGGGAAGAGGAAAGCGCAGATATCAGTTAAAGATTATATAAGAAAAAAGTTACGCCCCCCGTCGCACTGCGACGGGGGGCGGATTTGTTTATTCGGC
>JAZNRW010000155.1:0-17224 GCA_045590835.1 Faecousia sp. | reverse complement strand
TACAAGAGCCATATCCTCACCAAGAAGGATACCAAGCGTACCCGTCGTCTTCGCACCACTGCCTACGCTGATGTGACCAACGTAGCCGCCGTCAAGAAGATGATTCCCTACAAATAAGCCAAGGAGGATATTGAGAAATGGCAAGAGTCAAAGGCGCAATGATGACGCGCAAGAGAAGAAATGCTACCCTGAAGCTGGCCAAGGGCTACTGGGGTTCTAAGTCCAGACACTTTAAGATGGCCAAGCAGCAGGTCATGAAGTCCGGCAACTATGCTTATGTCGGCCGCAAGCTGAAGAAGCGTGACTACCGCAGACTGTGGATCACCCGTATCAGCGCTGCTGTAAAGCCCTACGGTCTGAACTACTCCACCTTCATGAACGGCGTGAAGAAGGCCGGTATCGAGATGAACCGCAAGAGCCTGTCCGAGATGGCTATTCAGGACACTGCCGCTTTCGCCGCTCTGGTTGAGAAGGCAAAGGCTGCTCTGTAATTTGCACAGATAAACAAACTACCCTGCTGAAACTCAGCAGGGTAGTTTTTCTTGTTTGTACCGCCAAAGGCTCCCTTGTGTATAGCCGGTGACTATGATTCAGTATCCTTTTGTGGGGAAAGGCCAAACCTTGCGCCGTAGCGATACATTTGAAAGCATAACTCCCTTTCAATATCCGACATAGACTGAAGGATGATTTCCACATCCCGGTCTTCATCCACAACCCCAAGCCGGTCGCAGAGTCGGTCATAGGCATCCCGCATCCGGTGATAGCACTGCATGCAAAAAGACCCATCTGCAAAGGCATCCTCTACCCCCGGAAACCGAGAACCTTTCCGAACATGACTTGTCAGTGTGGCATAGATACTTTCTATCTTAGAATCCTCCAAAACCAAACCTCCTTTATAGTGTCTGTATACGAACACTATTCCTAACATGATTTTACGGCAATAATAAAAGAAAATCAAGTAGGAAAGGGGCGAGGGTATGATTCGGTACGACCGGCTGTGGGAAACTATGAAAAGGCAGGGCATTACCCAATATGATCTGTATACCCATTACAATGTGAACCGCTCCCAGATCAATCGCCTGCGGAAAAATCAAAATGTGGAAGTCAACACCATCGACAAGCTGTGTAATATTCTAGGCTGTCGGGTGGAGGAGATCATGGAGCACTTCCCGGATGACAATCATTTTTGAATACAAAAAGAGCTGCCATCAGGCAGCTCTTTTTTATTTGGTTAACACAGCTTGGCGCCGGCGGGGATGGCATCATCCACCATCAGCAGGTTCAGCTTTTCCTCGCCCTTTTCTGTGTGGACAGCGGAGATCAGCATACCGCAGGACTCTCTGCCCATCATCTTCCGGGGCGGCAGGTTGGTGATGGCAACCAAGGTCTTGCCGATCAGCTCCTCGGGCTTATAGAACTTGGCGATGCCGGAGAGGATCTGCCGGTCGGTGCCGGTGCCGTCGTCCAGGGTGAACTGCAGCAGCTTGTCGCTCTTTTTCACCGGCTGGCAGTCCTTGACCTTCACCGCCCGGAAATCGGACTTGCAGAAGGTATCGAAATCCACAGTTTCTGTGGCGTAAGGCTCGATCTCCAGCGCAGGCAGGGCGGCCTTTGCCTTGGTTGCGTTCATTTCTTCGATTTCAGCCAGCTTCTTTTCCATATCCAGACGGGCGAACAGGATCTGAGCCTGACCCAGCTGCTTGCCGGGCTCCATCGCGCCAAAGCGCTGCAGGCTCTCGATACCGCCGTTTTCCATATTCAGCTGCTGCAGGATCTTCTGAGCGGTATCCGGCAGGAAGGATTCCAGCATGATTGCCGCAAAGCGGATGGACTCCAGCAGATTATACAGCACTGTTGCCAGCCGCTCCTGCTTGCTTTCGTCCTTGGCCAGCGCCCAAGGAGCGGTCTCGTCGATATACTTGTTGGCGCGACGCAGCAGCACGAAGATCTCGTCAATGGCATCTGCCACCTTCAGCTCATCCATCTTCTTTGCCACATTGCCGGGCAGGGCCAGCGCCACCGCCTTCAGCTCCTCGTCCAGAGCCTCGGGAGCAGTGGGTGCCTGCACCACGCCGCCAAAGTACTTGCCCTGCATAGCCACAGTGCGGTTGACCAGATTGCCCAGGATGTTGGCAAGCTCGGAGTTGATCCGCTCGATGATCAGCTCGTAGGTCATAATGGCGTCGGCTGCAAAAGGCATCTCGTGGAGCACGAAGTAACGCACAGCGTCCACGCCGAACAGTTCTACCAGATCGTCTGCGTAGATCACATTGCCCAGAGATTTGGACATCTTGTCACCCTTCACCAGCAGCCAGGGATGACCGAATACTTGCTTGGGCAGCTCTTCGCCCATGCTCATCAGGAAGATGGGCCAGTAAATGGTGTGGAAACGGACGATGTCCTTGCCAATCAGGTGCAGGTCAGCGGGCCAGAATTTCTTATACTGCTCGTCGTGATTGCCATCCGGGTCGTAGCCGCAGAAGGTGATATAGTTGCTCAGCGCATCCAGCCACACATAGCTCACATGGCCGGGGGCAAAGTCCAGAGGCACGCCCCAGGTAAAGGAGCTTCTGGATACGCACAGATCCTGCAGACCGGGCTTTAAGAAGTTGTTGATCATCTCGTTCTTCCGGCTCTCCGGCTGGATAAACTCGGGATGCTCCTCAATGTGCTTCATCAGCCGGTCGGCGTACTTGCTCATCTTGAAGAAATATGCCTCTTCCTCTGCATCCACGCACTCTCTGCCGCAGTCAGGACACTTGCCGTCCACCAGCTGGCTTTCTGTCCAGAAGGACTCGCAGGGGGTGCAGTACTTGCCCTCGTACTTGCCCTTGTAGATGTCGCCCTGCTCGTACATTTTCCGGAAGATCTTCTGCACCTTGGCCTTATGCTCCGGGTCGGTGGTGCGGACAAAGCGGTCGTAGGTGGTGTTCATCAGATCCCAGATTTCCTTGATCTGACCGGCTACATTGTCCACATATTCTTGAGGGGTAATGCCGGCGGCTTCTGCCTTCTGCTGGATCTTCTGACCGTGCTCATCTGTGCCGGTTTGAAAATACACATCGTAGCCCTCCTGCCGCTTGTAGCGGGCAATGGCATCGGCCAATACGATCTCGTAGGTATTGCCGATGTGGGGCTTTGCCGAGGTGTAGGCAATTGCCGTGGTGATGTAATAGGGTTTCTTACGCATAAGTTTTCCTCCTAAACAAGAAAAATCGCCCTTGGAAGACCAAGGGCGACAGAATTTTGACGCGGTACCACCTTGATTCTCGTCAATGCACAGGCCACACCGCTCCTTTTCCTGCAAGCACAAAATTCCGCCAGTGGCTTGGCATCCCTCTTCCCCACAAAGGCCATCCGCCTTTGCGGGGGCCTCTTTTTAGGGTTAAAGAAAGAAGACGACTCAATACGCTTTAACGGGCGCGCCCGGGCGTGCCTACCTATCGACACACCGGCTCCGAGACCATGTTCGGCAGCTTTCCCGTACCCCTTTCCACCACACCGGGGCTCTCTGAACGCTTCCACTGCATACTCTTCTCTTCACAGCTTTTTCTGTTATCGGGGTCATTATAGCCTGTTTTTGCCCGGTTTGTCAAGCATTTGGAGAAATTTCCCTATGCTTCCGGGTCAGCAGCAGGGCAACCGCCACAGCGGCAATGCCGCCTGCCAGCTTTCCTGCGATGACAGCGGGCAGCATCTGGGGCGCGAACCCGGCGGTAAAACCCAGGTGATCGCCAAACACAAAGGCTGCGCTCACCGCAAAGGCGATGTTTACCACCTTGCCCCGGTTGTCCATATCCTCCACCATCCGGAATGTGGCGATGGAGTTGGCAAGGCTGGCGATGAGACCTGCCGCCGCGGTATCGTTGACACCCAAAAGCTTTCCCAGCTTCAGCAAAGGCTTTCGCAGCAGCCGTGTCACCGCGGAGACCAGGGGGAATGCTCCCGCCAGCACGATGGCGATAGAACCCACGGTCTGAAAACCCTCGGCCAGAGGGGCAAGACCCGGGATCAGGACAAAGCCGGTGAGCTCCTCAAAGATCGCCGCCGCCAAGCCTGCGGTGATCAGGGCGATGATCAGCTTTCCGAAGATGCCGAAGCCTTTGATCATACCCTTTTCAAATTTCCACAGGCCCAGGGCGATCAGCCCCCCGATCAGTACAATGGGGATCAGATTCCGCAGCACCATGCCCAGGGGGAAACCAGCCACCAGACCGCCCGCCAGCACACCCACCGGAATGGTGATAATACCGCACAGGATTCCCTTGGCCATAGCCGCCCGGTCTGCTTCTTTCAGGATTCCCATGGCCACGGGAATGGTGAAAACGATGGTGGCTCCCAGCATAGAGCCGGTGAGCACACCCCCCAACAGGGCGGCTCGGGGGTCGGAGGTCAGCTCCGCAGCCAGAGCGCCACCGCCCATGTCACAGGCCAGGATCGTGCCGGCAAACATTGCCGGGTCTGCCCCCAGAAAGCCGTACACCGGCACAACCACCGGCTTAAGAAGTCCTGCCAGCACCGGGGCAAGGCAGATGATGCCCAGCATAGCCAGCGCCAGAGAGCCCATAGCCAGAATGCCCTCTTCAAAGGACTCTCCCAGCTTCAGCCGGTTGCCGAAGATCCGATCCACCGCCCCCAGCAGGGCAAACACTGCCATCACACCGATGACGATTTCATGGGCTGACATGGCGCCCCTCCTGATCCAAAATGGCTACCACCGCCGCGTCCACCGGCGCTTCCATACAAAACCGGGCGGCGGAAGTGCCTGTGACCAGAAGCACCTTATCCCCCTGCCCGGCCCCTACCTGATCTGCCGCTACCACCGTGCCCTCGGGGGTCTCCACCACCAGAAAGGTCTGCCCCTGCAGGCAGGTGGCTTTCCGGGTGGACCAGACAGAGCCGGTCACCGTTCCTATTTTCATCGTGTTCCTCCGTCCATTTCCAAAATCTCCTTCGCTAAGGGAGTGAGTACCGCACCGGGGGCGGGCCGCTTTCCCTGCTGCCGCAGCAGCTGCGCATGCTGGGCGGTAATGAGCTTTTTCTGCTCCCCGTCGGTAAAGACGATCCCCCAGTTTTTCATCTCCCGCTTCCGGGAGGCAAGGGTTGCCGCCAATGCCCGATTTTTGGGCGCTTGGGGAAACCCCGGGGTGTAACAGATCACAGGTTTACCCTCCGCCAGTGCAGAGAGCACCTCTTCGCAGGAAAAGTGCAGCGCCTGCCCCAGTGTCAGCGAGCCGATGACCACCCCATCATAGGGGGGATCTTTGCTGAGGGTGTACCCCAGATCACAGGGGGGCGCTTGTCCAACCAGCAATACCCTCATGGCAAAATTCTCCCCAGATCTCCGTTTTGAAACCCGCAGGCATTGGCCTCGTCATAGTCCAAATGCGCCCGGGTCTGGAAGTTCTCGCTGACCCGCACCGCCACATCCTCAAAGACCAAAGGCCGGTCTGTGTAGGTCTGCAGGCGCACCACCTGCTTATCCCGCACTCCCATGGCTTTGGCGTCCTCCGGGGTTATATGGATGTGCCGCAGGGCAGCAATGACCCCTTGGGAGAGGGTGACTTTGCCCTCCTCTCCCACCAATACCGCCCCGGGGGAGTTTGCCACATCCCCGGACAGCCGTACCGGCGGGGTCAGTCCCAGCTGGCGGGCGTCGGTGAGGGAAACTTCCACCTGCGCCTCTTTCCGTTCCGGACCTAAAACCGCTACATTTTGAAATTCTCCCTTAGGGCCTACTACCGTCACCCGCTCGTTGGCAAGGTATTGTCCCGGCTGGGACAGGGGGCGCTTGGGGGTCAGCTTGTGACCAAACAGAGCCTGGGCTTGCGCCTCGGTCACATGGACATGGCGGCCGGAGGCCTCCAGTTCAATAAATACCCGGCGCAGCACCCGGTCGGTCAATTCTTCATAATTCAAGGTATCACTCCTAAAAACCTTTCGTAGGGACATTTCACTAATCCCCGCCGCCTTTTTGTCATTCCGAGCATTGCAACGCAATGCGTGGGAATCTCCTGCACCTGTCTGCTGGGCTTCATCATACTTTCTCACGGTTGAGAAAGTATGCAAAAACCAACGATGGGTGATTCGCGGATCTCTACTTGTGTTGCCTGCCGGCGGCGGTACTTTCTTGTTTCGGCAAGAAAGTACCCAAAGAAGCCGCCCCAAGGGGCGCTTCGAGCCAACAGCGCCCCCTTGGGAATCCCCACCGCCTAATTGTTTCTGCTCAAAGAGAAGAAACCTTTCTAAGGGGTTTCCAAAGGGGAAAGCACACAATCGCCAATTGTTATCACTGTGTTTGTGTGCTTTCCTCTTTGGTCGTGGGAAGGGTCCGGGAAACCTACGAAACGTTTCCCGGCGGCTCTTTGCATACTTTCTCGCCCGGGAGAAAGTATGGCGGATCCGCAAAGGGAAAAGGTTGCGCCTACCCATCCTTTTTCAGCTGGATCATGATCAGGTACAGGAAGCTGCTGAGCCGGTTAAAGGCTCTGATGAGATCCACTCGGCCGGAGGGGAATGCCGTGACCGCAGACAGTTCTGCTGCCCGGGCGGCGCACCGTGCCTTGTTTACCTGCAACAGCAAAGGCGAATCCGTGGGTTCGGGCATAAAGTGGGGCTGCGAGTAAAAATCCTGGGGGCGGTGACTGCGCTCCCGCAAGGTTTTTTCGTCCATACCCCCCAGGGTTTCCACCTTGACCGGTTCGTCCAGCACCTCATTTCGCAAAAGGGTACGGCTATAGCGCAAGGCATCTTCCAGCTGTTTGCGGATTTGCCCTGTGGCATTTGCGCAGCACAGCAAAAGCTCCGCCTCCAGAGAATCCACCGCCCCCCGGAACAAGATCCGGGGGTGGTTTTTTTCTACCAAAACTTCAGCGTTCAAATGGGTCATATGCTCCGGCTTTTCTTCCATATAGCCGCCGCCTAGCAGATGGTAGCGCTCCGGGCGTGCCTGCTCTGCGGGGAGGATCTCGATCCGCTCCCGGGTGAGAAAATCCCGGGCCTCGGAGGTGAGGGTATCTCCCTTTCCCAGATAAAAGACCCGCTTGCCTTGCCTGTTCCGTAGATTATCCCGGACGGCTTGCAGGGTATAGAGCATTACTTACCGGCGGCGGGGGGATTCTGGCTCAGCCGTCCGTGGGGCAGGATGGCATCCACCTCGGTATGGGGGCGGGCGAGTACATGGACGGAGACCAGCTCGCCCACCTTTTCCGCGGCGGCAGCGCCGGCATCGGTGGCGGCTTTCACTGCGCCCACGTCGCCCCGTACCATCACGGTAACCAGACCGCCGCCTACCTGCTCCTTGCCCACCAGCTGGACATTGGCGGATTTGACCATGGCATCCGCCGCTTCAATGGCCCCGATCAGGCCCGTGGTTTCGATCATTCCCAGAGAATTTGTGTTCATTTCGTTGCTCCTTTATTCAGTCGTTCCAAAATTTTTGCGGTGACCAGTTCCACCAGCTTGTCGTCTGCATATTGGGGTTGTTCCCCTGTTGCGGTGCCCTGTATCTGCCCTCGTCGACAGTGCGCCTCGGCATCTGCAGACCGCTGCCACGCACTCGAGTCGCTGTATCCGCCCCCGGCGGCGCTCCTCTCGTTCCCCCAAGCCACCCGCCGGATGTTGATCAGATCCAGAGGGGAGATGTTGTTGGAGGAGGAGCTGCCGCCCACCCCGCCGCAGCCCAGGGTCAGCGCCGGGAACAGCCCCGTGGTCGCTCCGATGCCACCCAGAGCCGCCGGGGTATTCACCAGAAACCGGGAAACGGGGATCTGCAGGGAAAATTTCTCCACCACCGCCTCATCCCGGGCGTGGATGGCAAAGGTATGGCCGCTGCCCTCGTGGGTCAGCACCTCGATGGCTTTTTGCAGCACCGCATCCTCGCTGTCCATCACGAAGAATGCCAGCACTGGGCAGAGCTTTTCCATGGAGTAGGGGCGGGTAGGGCCAGCCTCCTGCTCCCGGGCCACCAGCACTTTTGTGCCCCGGGGCACGGGGAAGCCGGCTTTTTCCGCCAGCAGGCAGGCGGATTTGCCTACAATGTCCGGATTCAGGGCGCCGTTGGGCTTGAACAGGAGCTTTGCCAGCTTGCCCGCCTGCTCCGTATCCATAAAGTAGAATCCCAGCTCTGCGCCTACCCGGCGGACCTCCTGCTCTTGGGTCTTCTCTACGATGATGCTCTGCTCCGAGGCGCACACCGTGCCGAAATCAAAGGTCTTGGAGCGGAGAATATGCCCCAGAGCCGTCCGGATATCCGCGCTGTGGTGGATATAGGCCGGGCCGTTGCCTGCGCCCACACCGATGGCGGGCTTTCCGGAGGAGTAAGCCGCCCGCACCATGGCAGGGCCGCCGGTGGCTAAAATCAGCCGTACCTGCTCCGCCCCCATCAGCTCCCGGCAGCCGTCTAAGCTGGGGATGGTCAGGCATCCTACCGAGCCTGCTGGCGCGCCGGCGCTTTCCGCGGCTTTTTTCACGATTTCCGCCGCCCGCAGGGTGCAGGCCAGTGCCTTGGGATGGGGGGAGAATACGATGGGATTGCCCGCCTTCAGGGCGATCATGGCTTTATAACACACCGTAGAGGTGGGATTGGTGCTGGGGATAATGGCGGCGATCAGTCCCACGGGAACGCCTACCTCCCATAGCTTTTCCCGGGGGTGTCGATTCAATACCCCTACGGTTTTCATATCCTGCACCGCCTCCAGCACAGACCGGGAGGCGAAATTGTTTTTGGTGATCTTGTCCTCGGTGTTGCCGAAGCCAGTCTCCCGGACAGCCATTTGGGCCAGCTCCGCCGCGGCAGCGGAAAAATCCCGGGCAATGGCGGCTACGATGGCGTCCAGCTGACTTTGGGAAAACCGCAGCAGCTGCTTTGCCGCCTCACCGCCCCGGCGGGCCAGCTCTCGGGCCTGCTGCCGGGCCTGTAGATCCTTATCCAGTTCCATAGCTTCCTCCTAGAAATTTTTCGGATTCCCTGCCACCTGCGCCACGCCATCGGCAAAAGCAGCGCAGGCGGCAGAGCAGGCGCTTTGGGTGCCTGTGAGTAACCCGCCGCCGAAATTGGTGGGACTGGGGGGTGGATATAGTTTACATAACTTTACATCCGCCGCTTTCAATGCCCCGTCCATGGCGAACATACTCTCCAGTGGCGGCGCAATGAGATAGGCCAGCGCGCTGCCCTCCCGGACCCCGGCTTCCTTTGCCAGATAGCTGCCGCAGCTGCTGACGGTATAGGCAAGATAGGGTACTTCTCCCACCTTTTCAAAACCTACCCGCTGCAGCTCCGAAAGGGCAGCCTCCATACCGCTGCGGACAGCACCGGGAGTGGCTGCCGCCAAGATCCCCAGCACCTCCCCGGCATTGGGGGTGGAGGCGTTGGCTGCCCCGGCGTAGAAACTGCTGCCGAAGGCCACCTGCACATCTGCGGCCTTGGTGGCCGCGTCCAGAGCGATATAGGTGGCGTCGTCGCAATCGGTGGTAATGAGGCCCAGACAGGGAAATCCCTCCGGGGCGCCCAGCGCCTTACAAAGATCGGCCGACGCGCTGGCAAGGTATTGCACTGACAAAACGGTTACAGGGATCATGCCATTCCCTCCCGATGCAGACCCACACCGGAGACTTTCTTTTGCAGGATCGTGCCGATCAGCTCTGCCACAAATGCCCCGGCCTCCACCGCCGGTGTGCCCTGGGGATGGATGTTACTGACCACCGTCCGGGCGGACTCAGACACCCCGGTGTGGGGTTTGTAGGTGATATAGGCGGACATGCTCTGATCGGTGACCAGACCCGGCCGCTCTCCCACCAGCACACACACCACATCGCACCCGGTCACATCCCCCACCGCATCTCCCGCGCCTACCCGGCAGTAGCGGACGAACAGAGATTTGCCAAGGGTGATGCCCTGCAGCTTCAACCCGTCCGCAATAGCCCCAGCGCAGTCCATGGCATTGTGGATGCAGGCGGCGGAGGACAGACCGTCGCCGATCACCAGCTGCACCTTGGGGGACTCCGGTACGGCGGCGCGGATCTTGGCTTGGTTTTCCTCGTCAAAGCACCGACCCAGATCCGGGCGGGTCAGGTATTCTTCCTTATCCTTACACCGGGTCTTAAGGGGCACAAGGCCGTTCTTTTCCGCAAAATCCTCCGGCACTTGGGAGAACACTGCATCCTGGGCTGCCGCGTGGTCTGCCCGGAAGCGGAGCATGGTCAGGGTCTTGTACCGGGGGCCTGCCCGCCCTGCACCCAGCCGGGCGGGGGTCTTGGCTTTCAGCTTTGCATAGCCTTCTTTGTTGGCAGGGTCGTCGGTCAGATACAGCTTTCGCAGATCCAGCTCCGATACATCTTCTACAAACTCCCCGTCATGGTGGTGAAAGTCCTCTGCCTTCGGGCCGGGACTTATAGGCTTATAGTCGCTGGCCTTTACCATAGGTTCCGGTTTTTTCTCCGATACCCCGAGGCTTTGTATGATCTCCGCTACCAGAGCGGATAATTCTTGTTTGTTCATAACATCCCCTCCTTAAAACAGCAGGCTGGAGCCGTCGCCGGCTTTTTTGGTGAGTTTTCCGTTTTCCGTAAAGCCCATCTTCTCCAGCCATACGGCAAATTCCGGGATGGCGGTCTTGCCGGTGAGCTCCCGCAGGGCGGCGGTCTCCCGGAAGCCGGTGGTCTGGTAGTTGAGCATAATGTCGTCTCCGTGGGGGATGCCCATGAAGTAGTTGCACCCGGCAACGGTAAGGAGGGTGGCTAAGTTTTCGATGTCGTTCTGGTCGGCTTTCATGTGATTGGTGTAGCAGCAGTCACAGCCCATGGAGATGCCGGTGAGCTTACCCATGAAGTGATCCTCCAGGCCTGCCCGGGTCACCTGCCGGGCATCGTACAGATACTCCGGGCCGATGAAACCCACCACCGTATTCACAAGGAAGGGGGAGAACCGCTTGGCAAAGCCGTAGCACCGGGCCTCCATGGTCACCTGGTCGGTGCCGTGGTGGGCATTGGAAGAAAGCTCCGAACCTTGCCCGGTCTCAAAATACAGTACATTGGGCCCTTCCGCCGTGCCATGATGCAGCAGCAGATCCTTAGCCTCTGCCACGGTGTTGGCATTGAAGCCGAAGGCTTCGTTGCCCTTCTGGCTGCCGGCGATGGACTGGAAGATCAGGTCGCAGGGCGCACCCTGCTCCACCGCTTTGATCTGGGCGGTGATGTGGGCCAGCACGCAGATCTGGGTGGGGATCTGCCAGTGCTCCTTGATCTCCTGGAATCGCCGCAGCACCTTGCCCACCTGCTCCGGAGAGTCGGTGACCGGGTTCAGACCGATGACCGCGTCGCCTGCGCCGAAGGACAGACCCTCCAGCGTGGATGCGGTGATCCCATCCGGGTCATCGGTGGTGTGGTTAGGCTGCAGCCGGCAGGAGAGAGTTCCCGGCAGACCGATGGTGGTGTTGCAGTGGGCGGTGACCGGGATCTTGGCTGCGGCGTAAATGAGATCCAGATTGCTCATCAGCTTGCACACCGCTGCCACCATCTCCGCGGTCAGACCTTTGCTTGCCTTGCGGATGTCATCGGATGTGGTGGTCTCTGCAAGGAGCCACTCCCGGAACTCTGCCACCGTCCAGTTTTTGATCCGGTTGTAGGCCGGTTCGTTCACATCGTCCTGAATGATACGGGTGACCTCGTCCTCCTCGTAGGGCACTGCAGGGTGCTCCCGCAGATCCTGCAGCGTCAGCGCCGACAGCACTACCTTGGCAGCCACCCGCTCCTGGGCGGTTTCTGCCGCCAGAAAAGCCAGCTTGTCGCCGGTCTTTTCCTCGTTGGCCTTGGCCAGCACCTCTTTGATGTCCTTAAATGTGTAGGTTTTTCCCAACAGGGTCGTTTTCAGTTTCATAAAATCCCTCTTATTGTGAAAGAATCAATGTTTTCACCACCACCGGCAGCGCCGGACCAACCGGCGTACCGATATCCAGAAAGCTGTCTTGGGTCAGCCGCACCCGGTCAATGCACAGGCAGGGCGTGCCCTCCGGCAGCAGCAGGCTCAGCCGCTGTCCCAGCGCCTTGGCCATATCCGATTCCAGACATATATAAATGCCGTGGCTTGTCACATGCTTTGCCAGCTGCTGTGCCAGGGCGGAGACGGTCTCATAATTGGGCGAAGAAAATCCCGGCAGCGCCAGCACCACCGCAGACTCCTGCCCTGCGGTGCGGTGGGCGATCAGGCTGGAAAGCGCTGCCGAGTCCTGTTCCTGCTCTGTGAAAGTCATCACCGGCAGGTTCTGCACCGGCAGGGTCACATTCCGGCAGAACACCGTGCTGCCGGAGAGCATGGCGCTGTGGCAGCCTGCCCCGATGACCGTGGCCCGGATGGTTTCCTGCCCCAGTATGAATTCCCCTTGGCACAGCTTACTTTGCCGGATGGCAGCGCCCAGCTCCGGGCCAATATCTCCAAAACTGCCCGGCGGAATCTCCCGTCCGATGCAGTCGGCCACCCCACCGGAAAAGGAAAGCACCACCGGCCCGGCAGGAGGATGCCAGGGGTGGGGAACTTCGTCGGTGATAAGTTTTTCCAGAAGCGGCCCGGCAGGCTGCAGCCCGGCAGCCATCTCCAGCCCGGCAACAAGAGTCTGGGTGATTTGTGCAATCTGTTCCCGGGTGGGGGTCTCACCTAGAGAAACATCACTGATCCCCTCAAGAACCGGGGAGCGGTAGTAAACTTTTCCCGCTTTATCCAGCTTGATCAGTCGCCCGCCCACATTCAGACACCCGGTCTGGATGATGTGTCCGTCTTCAATCAGCGCCAGATTGCTGGTACCGCCGCCGATGTCCATGTGGAGCACGGTCTTTCCCGTATCCCGGCTGTATGCCACCGCCCCGGCGCCCTTTGCCGCCAGCACACTTTCCAAGTCCGGCCCGGCGGTGGCCACCACAAATTCTCCGGCAAACCGGGACAGGGCGTGGAGAACTGCCTTGGCGTTTTCTTTCCGGGAGGTCTCTCCGGTGATGATGATCGCCCCGGTATCCACCTGCTGCGGGGAAATGCCGGCCTTGCGGTACTCCTCTGCAACCAGAAGCCGGATGGCATCTCCATCCACATGGGATTCATCCAGCAGCGGTGTAAAGTGTACGGGACTTTTGTAAATCACTTCCCGGTTTGTGATCTCCATTTGGGGAACGGCAAAGGCGGAGGCCCGGTTCTCCGCCGTGAGCCGGGACACGATCAACTGGGTGGTGGATGTGCCCACATCCAGACCCACGCTCATTAGCTCAGCCACGGCCGGTCACCGCCTCCAGCACCCGATATACCATCTGTTCCGTCACAGGAACAGGGTTGCTGCCGCAGCAGGGGTCAGCCAGCACGGCTTTGCAAATATCCTCCCGCTCCCGGTGAAGTTTCTGGCAATCCGCCCCGGCTGCCCGGAGGGTATCCGGCAAATCCAGCTCTTTTCGCAGGCGGATCAGGCCATTGCGAAGATTCCGCACCGCCAGCAGCTCTGAGGAGCTGCCAAGACCCACCCCCTGCGCCAAAGCGGCATATTTGCTGTTTGCTGCCCGGTTGGCATCCATGACAGCCGGAAGCAAAATGGCGTTGAGCCGCCCGTGGGGCAAGTGCAGCCGGGCGCCCAGGGCGTGGGATAACCCGTGACACAGACCCAACCCCGCCTGAGAAAAGGCAATACCTGCCATGGTAGCTGCCACATGGATCCGCTGCCGCACCCCGGTATCCCCCCGGTAGGAGGCGGGCAGGGCGGTAAACGCCGCGGCGAAGGCATCCCGGGCCAGGGCGTCGGTGATCGCCCCCGCCCCTTGGGCCACAAAACTCTCTGTGGCGTGGGCAAGAATATCGAACCCGGCATCGGCGATCAAGGCAGGAGGCAGGCATGTCAGCAGATTGCCGTCCAAAATGGCCACCTCCGGCAGGATGGCAGCATCCACCAGAGGATGCTTGACCCCGTCGTGGGTCAAAATGGCAAAGTCCGTCACCTCCGACCCGGATCCTGAGGTGGTGGGAATGGCGATCAGCCGGGGATTAAGACCGGAGAAATAGGCCATGGCCTTGGCGCAGTCCATGGCGCTGCCGCCTCCCAGAGCAATCATCGTGTCCGGCTGCAGCTGTTGCACCAGCGCTGTGCCCCGGGCGGCCAGCTCCACCGTGGGGTCAGGTGACACATCGTAGAAAAAATGGGTCTGCTCTGCCCCGGCTGCCCGGATCAGGGTCTGGGGGATGTCGGTTTTTTCAAAATAGGGGTCTGCCACCACCAGCAGCTTTTTGATCCCGAACCCGCCCAGCTTCCAGATCGCGCCGGTGCCGGAGAAAATTTGGGTTTTGCAGGAGAAGTATTCCAAAATATCCACCGCCTTTTGCTGGAAGTATTTCCGCAAAGGCAGAAAAATATGTATGGAGATCACAATTTATCCGTCCGGTTTGGGTTGCGTTGACTTTGCCTGTAAAAAATGCTAAACTAAATAAAATATGTGCATTTTCGGGAGGAACACCAATGCAAGCTATTTTGATGGCCCTGTTTGCCGCCGGGATCGTGGCAGCCGACCAGATCACCAAGGCGCTGACCCTTGCCAATATCCCCCAGTACGGACAGGTGGAGGTGCTGCCGGGGGTAGTAGGGCTGACCTATGTGCGCAACTACGGCGCCGCCTTCTCTTCCTTTCAGGGGATGCAGTGGCTGTTTGCGGGGATCTTCCTGCTGTTCACCGTTGGGGTTGTCTGGGAGTACCGGAAAAAAGCCATGCCCTTTACCAAGCTGGAGCGCTGGTGTATTGCCGCGGTTTGGGGCGGCGGTCTGGGCAATATGATCGACCGGCTGCGGTTTGGCTATGTGGTGGATATGATCGAAACCCAGTTTATGGAGTTTCCGGTGTTCAATGTGGCGGACGCCTTCATCACCTGCGGCTGCATCCTACTGATCGCCCATCTGGCGCTGTGCAACAAGGAATTCTGGAAGGATGAAAAGAAGAAATGATGCTTTTCGCCGATATTGCCGGGGAGCGGCTGGATGCGTTTTTGGCCAGGTCTCTGGAGGGGATGACCCGCTCTGCCGCCCAGCGGCTGATCGGGGAAAACTGCGTTCTGTGTAACGGAAAACCCGGCAAGAAGAACGAGAAACTGAATATTGGTGACCAGATTTCCGTCACTGTTCCCGAACCCAAGCCTGTAGACATCGTGGCGAAGGAAATGCCCCTGGAAATCATCTACGAGGATGAAGATGTGCTGGTGATCAACAAGCCCAAGGGTCTGGTAGTACACCCTGCCGCCGGCCATCAGGACGATACCCTGGTCAACGGTCTGCTGCACGCTATGGGTGACCGGCTTTCCGGTATCAATGGGGAGCTGCGCCCGGGAATCGTTCACCGGATCGACAAGGACACCTCCGGCCTTTTGGCGGTGGCAAAATACGACTTTGCCCACACCATGCTTGCCTCCCAGCTGAAGGATCACTCTATGGCAAGGACCTATGAGGCGGTGGTCTGCGGCAACTTAAAAGAGGACGCCGGCACGGTGGATGCCCCCATTGGGCGACACCCCACCGACCGGAAGAAAATGTGCGTTACAGAGCGCAATTCCCGCTCCGCCGTCACCCATTGGGAGGTGGTGGCCCGGTATCGGGGCTACACCCATGTGCGCTGCCGGCTGGAGACCGGCCGCACTCACCAGATCCGCGTCCATATGGCACACATCGGCCACCCCATTCTGGGAGATACGGTCTATGGCCGGAAGAAACCGGAGCTGGGGCAGACCAGCCAGTGCCTGCATGCGGGGATTTTGTGCTTTGCCCACCCCCGGGACGGACGGCCTGTGATGGTGATGGCGGACCTGCCGGCGTATTTTCAAGAAGTGCTGAAAAAACTGGAGAGAATGACATAATGGAAGATTTTTCCAAGGTGCTGTTAACCGTGGACTATGACCGGACCCTTACCGGCCCGGATTCTGTAGTTCCCCAACGAAATATTGATGCCATAAACTGGTTTATCCGGCAGGGGGGCAGCTTTACAGTAAATACCGGCCGGGGTCTGAATACCTTCGGCGCCCATATGAAGACCATTCCTGCTAACGCGCCTTTTTTGCTGTACAACGGCAGCTTGGCCTACTACAATGGGGAGTTTGTGTATACCCACCCCATTGATCTTGACATGTGGCAGGTGCTGGATCTGCTGGCCGAGGAGTTTCCGGCGCTGAATCTGGAGGTGCAAGGTCTTTACAACCACTATCTGGTAAACCAGAAGCAGGATTACATCGACTTTTATGAGGCTCAGGGCTGGAAGCATGCTCCCGCCACACCTCAGGCGGATATGGGTCCGTTTGTAAAGTTTGCCCTGTTCGGCAGACCCTATGAAAACGCCATGTCCACCATGTTCGACGGCGACCCGGAGGAGCTGGCGCTATTTGACCGGGCAGAGGCACGGATTCTGGAACTGTGGGGAGACAAGGTGGTTACCTTCCGGGCAGCGCCCCGGATCATCGATGTCCACGCCAAGGGTGTGTCCAAGCTGATGGCTGCCCGGAATTTGCAGGCCCAGTTGGGAAAGCAGATCCTGGTATGTGTGGGCGATGCAGAAAATGACATCGCCATGCTGGACGGGGCGGATTACGCATTTTGTCCTGCCGATGGCATTGTGTCGGATCGGTACGAAACCGTGTGCAATTGCGCAGATGGCGCGGTTGCGGATGTGATTTATGAAAAAATTCCGGAAATTCTAAGGAAACATCCTTGACAGACCAGTGGAAATGTGCTAAAATCCTATGGCTGAATCATACAGGATTCTGGATTTGCGGGTGTAGTTCAATGGTAGAACACCAGCCTTCCAAGCTGGATACGCGGGTCCGATTCCCGTCACCCGCTCCATCCAAATGCGCCAGTAGCTCAGCTGGATAGAGCAACTGCCTTCTAAGCAGTAGGTCGGGGGTTCGAGTCCCTCCTGGCGTGCCATCCAAATCGAGAAATGTAAGCACCCCCTTAGGTGCGGAGTCCGTGTCCTGTTGCGGTGCCCGGCATCTTCCTCGCCAACGGTGCGGCTTCGTCAGTTGCCGACCGCTGCCACTCGCTCAGGTCGCTGTTTCCGCCCCCGGCGGCGCTCCCATCGCTCCCCCTCCTGGCGTGCCATTTCAACTAACCAGGCAGGTTGTTCCCCAACGGTTGCAGGTTTGTAAAGTCTTTCTTAGGACTCGAACCATCAAAATGCAATATGCCGGTGGCATATTGCTGACACCAGTGCGTACACTGGCGTG
>JAZNRW010000154.1:0-14443 GCA_045590835.1 Faecousia sp. | reverse complement strand
GGCGCCCTTTATAAATTGGTACACACCACAAAAAAATCGCAGAACACCCCCGACCGGGCCGGGTCGGGGGTTTGTTACGCTTTTTTCTTTTGATACAGCAGGCCAAGGCCGGCCACCATTAGCAGAGGAAACACCGAAGCTGCCAGCAGGCCGTTTTGCATGGAGCCTGTGTGCTGGGTCACCAGGCCGTTTAGGGCCGGGCCGGCGGCGCAGCCGATATCTCCGGCAAAGGCCAGCAGCGCAAACATGGCAGAGCCGCCGGTGGGCAGTTTCCCGCTGGCAAGACTCAAAGTGCCCGGCCACATCAGTCCCACACCAAATCCAGACAGGCCGCAGCCCATCACCGACAGAACCGGATGGGGCGCGAACACCGCCAGAAGATAGCTGGCAAAGCATAAAAGTCCGGATCCCAGCAGCCATTTTCGTAAGGATGTCCCGCGCCCCCGAGCGCCAAACAGGGCGCGGGCCGTACCCATCAGCACCGCAAACACACAGGGACCCAGCAGATCACCCATGGTTTTGCTGATCTTAAGGCCGGTTTCCGCATAGTAGGAGGCCCACTGGCTCATGGCCAGCTCCGACGCCCCGCCGCAGAACATAATCAGCAGAAACAGCCAGAACAGCTTGTTTTTCAGCAGCAGACCCGCAGGCATTGTTGGTGCATCCTCCCCCAGCTGCCGGATCGGCACAAAGCAGTTGAGGATCAGATTCCCAAAGGGGATCACCATCCACAGCGCCGGCAGAAGCCGCCAATTTTCCCGCCCAAACAGGGCAAAATACGCGGTTGTTCCCAGCACTACCACCACATGCCCCCAGCAGAAAAAGGAGTGCAGCAGTCCCATATTGGAGGCTTTTTCCTTGTCGGGCAGCGCCTCAATAATCGGCGAGGCGGTCACTTCCAGCAGAGCGCTGCCCACCGCGCTGACACCATAGCAGATGCAAAGCCCTCCAAAGGGCGCCATATAAAAAGGCAACACCGAGATGCCGCACATACCGGCGATCACCAGGATGTGGGCCAGGCGAAAGATCCGCCCGTAGCCTGCTTTGTCCAAAAACCGCACCGCCAGAAGGTCGGTGGCGATCTGGATCACAAAATTCATGCTGATCAAAATGCTGATCTGGTCAAGCCTTAGGGAAAATGTCCCCTGCAGACTCACAAACAGCAGCGGCAGCAGATTCAGGGCGATGGCTTGGGTGAACATCCCCAGAAAAGCGGAGTATTTGGTATGGGTATAGGTCAGTTTCTTCATTATTTTTTTACCAGTACAACGATGGATTCCACATGGCTGCATCTTGGGAACAGGTCTGCCGCCTGGGCAGATTGCAGGGCGTAGCCCCGCTCTTTCAGCAGCGCCACATCCCTTGCCAAAGTAGCAGGATCGCAGGACACATACACGATCCGCCGGGGCTGCATCCGGTACAGTGCTTCAATGGTGTCGGCGTTCAGGCCCTTGCGGGGCGGGTCCACCACCACAACATCCGGGCGGATACCCTGCTGCTCCAGTTCCAGCGCCGCCTTACCCGCGTCGCCGCAGAAAAATTCCGCGTTTTCAATGCCGTTACGCAGAGCGTTCTGTCTGGCATCTTCCACCGCCTGCTCCACCACTTCCACGCCGATCACCTTGCCGGCAGCCTTGGCCATGGCCAGAGTGATGGTACCCACGCCGCAGTACAGATCCAGCACCAAATCGTCCTGAGTGATCTGGGCCTGCTGTATAGCAGTCTCATACAGCCGCTGGGCCTGGTGGTGGTTCACCTGATAAAACGACCGGGGGGACAGCCGGAAGGTCAGACCGCATAGAGTGTCCTCAATGAACCCTTCCCCGTACAGGGTAATAAATTCGTCCCCTAAAACAGCGTTGCCGGGGCGGGTATTCACCCCCAGCACCAGGGTGGTAAAGCCGGAGATCTTATGCAGCCGCTCCAGAAGCTCCGGGATATGGGGCAGCTTCCTGCCGTTGACCACCAGGCACACCAAAATCTGCTTCGACACAGCGCCCCGGCGGACATAAATATGCCGCAAAAGACCCTTTTGGGTCTGCTCATCGTACACCGGTACACGGAATTGGTTTACATAATCCATCACCGCGTCCTTCACCCGGTCCGTTTCCTCTGGCAGGATGAGACACCGCTTATTTTCCACCACTTGATGGGTACCCGCCCGGAAAAATCCGGCGTAGGCTCTGCCCTTATGGCTGGACACAGGATACTGGGCCTTATTCCGATAGCCATAGCAGGTGGGTGCGGACAACATGGGGACTTCCTCCAGTGCCTCCCCGCCCAGCCGGTTCAGGGTGTTTTTCACCCGCTCCGCCTTCAGCCGGGTTTCTTCTTCATAGTCCATATGCCAGAAATCGCAGCCGCCGCAGAGCTTGGCCACGGGACACTCCCGGTTCACACGGTGGGGGGATTTTTCCAAAATCTCCACGATCTTGCCTGCCGCCCAGGTCTTGCCCACTTTCTCGATCCGGATGCAATAGGTCTCCCCGGCAATGGCATTGGGCAGAAACACCGCGCACCCTTCCACATGGGCAACGCCCTGTCCTTCCGCGGTATAGTCGGTGACTTCCGCCCGGTATTGTTTGTTCTTTTCCAGCATTAGGTCTCCTCCAGCAGGGCCTCCATGCCCACCTTTCTGGGCCGCAGACCCAGAGCTTCATAGAATTTCATGGCAGAAGCATTGCAGCTCCACACATTCAGCGTCACATAGCGGCATCCCCGCATTTTGGCATAACGGCACACTTCCTTGTACAGCGCCGTACCGATGCCGCAGCAGCGCAACTTCTCGTCCACGCACAGGTCGTCGATGTACAGCTCCGTGTGATCCCGGATCACCGGGTCTTGAAAATAGGTCTTCACCTGGCAGAAGCAGTAGCCTGCTACCCGGTCATTTTCCACCGCCACAAACAGCGGGGTCTGAGGGCTGTCCAGCATAGCGAGCACCTGGGATGCGCCGTATTTTTGCGCTTTTTCCCGGAAGATCTCCGGGCAGGCCTGATGGTGTACCTGTCCCACCTGCCGCAGCAGCTGCAAGATCCCGGGCACATCCTGCCCGGTGGCAAACCGAATCTCCATAAAAACCCTCCTGCAAACAATTTTTCTTATCATATCACAAATCCGCCCCCGGGTAAAGCAAGAAAAAGCGCCCCTTTGGGCGATGACAGTCCATCAGATGTCATTGCGAACCAGTGACAGCGTCACTGGCTCGGAATGACAATGCGAGTTAACGGATTGTCGTTGCCCAAAGGGGCGTTTTTATCTGTTATCAGCGGCGGCGGTAGCCGTTCCTGTCGAAATACACCGCAGCCAAAACGCCCACGCTCAGTCGCGCCAGCAGCGCCAGGATCGCCTGCCACAGCAGGCAGGAGGCAGAGATATTGACCAGCCGGTGGGGGTCTTTGCCGATCAGTACCAGGGATACGATCAGAGCGATCACCAGCAGCGCCCCGCCCAAAAAGCTGTAGATCAGGCCAGCCATACGCTGGGTGTACTGCCATGCCTCCACGCTGCCCATACCAAAATAGGTGCGGAAGCCCATCCTGTGATTGGCCTCCTTGGGAGGGAACATCAAATAAAACAGGCCCTGCACCAGCAGCAAAATCGGCCCCACAAAGATCGCAAGGCGGACGATTGCACAGACCTTCTCCAGCAGGGAGGGCAGATCCGGCACTAAGGCCGCAAAATCAAACTCAAAAATTTTCTTGATGATCTCCATAGGAAAAGCTCCTTATTTCTCCTCCAAGAATTTCTCGATCTCGTGAATAAAGCTTCTCACATCCTGGAAGCGGCGGTATACAGAGGCAAACCGGATATATGCCACTTCATCAAGAGGCTTGATCCGCTCCATGACCATCTGGCCGATGGCGTCGGTGGTGACCTCCCGCTCCAGGGTGTTCTGAATGGTCTGCTCGATCTCGGTGGTGATCCGGTCCAGATCCGCCACATCCACCTGCCGCTTATCAAAGGCGCGGACCATAGAGTTGAGGATCTTATTCCGGTCGAAGGCCTGGCGGCTGCCGTCCCGCTTTACCACGATGATGGGCAGGCTCTCCACGATCTCATAGGTTGTAAACCGACGCTGACAGGCAAGGCACTCTCTGCGGCGGCGGATGCTCTGACTATCTTCAGAATGGCGGGAATCCACTACTTTGCTTTCCTGATCGCCACAAAACGGACATTTCATAGGAAACGCCCTCCTCTTCTATGTATTTTGTTTATTATACCAGTACTTGACACGACTGTCCAGTTTTTTTTGATTTCCAATGTTTTTCTTGCCAACGCTCCTAAATTGGGGTAAAATACAAACAGATCATGAAAAGGAAGTTGCTTATGAAAAAATCCGTCCTTTACAGCCTGTGGGCTGGGCTATACTGCCTGTGTGTGGGGCTGGGCTTTGTGAACAATGCCGCCGGCTTCGGCAAGTTTCTTCTGGTGCTGGTGGGGATTTTGTTTTTCCTGCCACCCTTCGTCCTTGCCTATCAGGCCCGGCAGGAAAAAGACCGCAGAACCTTGGCGGTCCTGCGGCTTTTGAGTAGTTGCGTATTGGTTTTGGCGCTTGTGTTGCTGGTGCTGAATCTGATCGCGGTGAATTTTTCCAGCCAGACCGGTCTTGTGCTCCATGTGCTGCTGGTGATGTTCACCGCCCCCATGGTCTGCATCCGGTACTGGGCGCTTGGCTTGTTTCTGTGGGCGTGCCTGCTGATGGCCTCCTGCAAAAAGCTCAAGCTTGATTAAACGCCTCCGGGTCGAAGGCTACAACCAAATAGTAGGTGCTCTGGTCCTTTTGGGCCAGGGCATTTTCTATGTGCGCCCGGATCTGCTTCTCCTGCCCCCGCAGCTGCTGGGGCAGAGCAATGTCGAAGATCAGATTGGTATGTCCCGCGCCCTGCACCATGCGAAAATCGTGGAGGGACAATTTTTCGTGGTAAGTACGTAGGGTCTCCGTCAGAAAATCCCGCATGGCATCCACCATTTCATCTCCCACCACCACCGGGTCATAGTGAAGCACCAGATGTACTCCCAGATTCCGCAGGCATCGGCGCTCCAGATTGTCGATCAGCTCATGGCAGAACAGGGGATCCAGCCGCTGATCCATCTCCACATGCAGAGAGGCAAACCGCTGGCCGGGGCCGTAGTCGTGGACCATCAGGTCATGGTAGCCCAGCACCGCCTCCTCATCGGCCAGGATGTTTACGATATCCTTCTGCAGCTGAGGACTTGCCGACTCTCCCAGCAGGGGGCTGATGGTCTGTTTTGCCATCTGCACGCCGCTGTAGAGAATGAAGATCGCCACTGCAAGGCCCATGTAGCCGTCGATCTTCCAGCCAAAGATGCCTTCCAACGCCGCCGCCACCAGCACCGCGCCGGTGGAGATCACATCATTCCGGGCATCCTCCGCGGTGGCAAGCAAGGTCGCGGAGTCAATATACCGACCCAGTCTGCCGTTGCACAGGCTCAGCCACAGCTTCACCAAAATCGAGCCAACCAGCACGATTACCAAGGGGATACTCACCGCCACCGGGGTGGGACTCAAAATCTTCGTAACCGAGGTCTTCCCCAGCTCAAAGCCGATGATCAAAATCATGGCCGCCACCGCAAGGCCGGACAGGTATTCATACCGGGCGTGGCCGTAGGGATGATCCTCGTCTGCCGGCCGCTCTGCCAGCTTAAAGCCGATCAAGGTCACCACAGAGGATGCCGCATCGGACAGGTTGTTCATGGCGTCGGCGGTGATGGACACCGAGCCGGAAATTGCGCCCACCATCAGCTTTCCGGTACAAAGCAAGGCGTTGCACAGGATGCCGATCACACCGCACAGCCGTCCCACCCCGGCCCGGACTTTGGGGTGGTTGCTGTCTTCATAGTTCTTTACAAACAGTCTCAAAAGCAGCTTTGTCACCGCAAAAACCTCCGTTTTTCAAACTTTTTGCAATTCTACTGCGGGTAGAATCAGGGATTCTACCGGAAGTAGGAGGGTTGTTGGTTTTTTCTTTTTGGCAGAGGATGACTTTTCCCCTTTTTTCCTGTATGATGTCCGTATGAAATATTATAGTGCAGCGGCTGGCCGCTGTAAAGCAATTTTTAAGGAGCGTGCCCTATGTCTTACCGCATTGTTACCGATACCTGCTGCGACTTTCCCCAGCATATGTATGAAGAACTTGATCTGTCCGTCGTAAGCCTGCGTGTGAACTTTCAGGGACAGACCGTTTCCTCCTATTCTGAGGAATGGCTGAAAAATATGTTTGACGGCCTCCGGGCCGGTGAGGTGGCCACCACCTCCGCAGCAAACCCCGCCGACTGGCAGAGCGTGATCGAGCCCTGTCTGCGCTCTGGTGAGGATGCGCTGGTGCTGGCGTTCTCCTCCGGTCTTTCCACCACATATCAATCCGCCGTCATCGCCGCAAACGAGCTGATGGAAACCTATCCAGACCGGAAGGTCAATGTGGTGGACACCCGCTGCGCCTCCTTGGGGCAGGGCTTGCTGGTCTATTACGCCTGCCAGAAGCGGGATGCCGGGTTCTCTCTGGAGGATCTGACCGCATGGTGCGAGGAGCGGAAGAATCATCTGTGCCACTGGTTCACCGTGGACGACCTGATGTACCTGAAGCGGGGCGGCCGGGTCAGCGCAGCCACCGCGCTGGTTGGCACCATGCTGCAGATCAAGCCGGTGCTTCACTGTGACGATGAGGGCCGCCTGATCAACAAGGCAAAGACCCGGGGCAGAAAAGCCTCCATCGAGGCCCTTGCCAAGAAGATGGGCGAGCTGGGCCTGCCCGGGGAACACGACACCGTTTTCATCTGCCACGGCGACTGCCTGGCCGACGCCCAGTATCTGGAAAAGCTGGTGAAGGAGCAGTACGGCGTTAAGAATGTGCTGATCTACTATGTGGGCGCGGTGATCGGTTCTCATTCCGGCCCCGGCACCCTGGCCCTGTTCTTCCTGGGTAACCAAAGATAATGGTAATTCCCCGGTTTTAACCGGGGAATTTTTTATTTGACTTTCTTCAGTACCGCGGCGGTGCGGCTGGGCAGGTACAGGCGGATGCCTGTTTTGCCGTTCTCCTGCACCGTCTCATAGCGCTGGTGGTACACCCGTCCCAAGCCGCCGAAGCAGAAATCGTCGGTGGAGAGGATCACTTCGTATGTGCCCGCCTCCGGGGTGGGGACAAAGTATCCCTCATAAGACCCGGTGGGGTGGAAGTTAAAGGCAAATACCGCCCCGCCTTTCTTGTAGATCAACGTCTTGGCGGTGTTATCCACCCAAAGCTGCTGCTCCCGCCCTCCTATGACCCGAGCGCTCTTGCAGAGCTTTACCGCCGCCTTTTCAAAGGCGTTCAGGTACTGGTATTTTAGTGTAGGATCGTCTGCCAAGCTCCATTGCCGGCGGCAGTAGTGGTAGCTCCAGCCGTTACCCTCCCGGGGAAAGTCGATCCATTCCGGATGACCGAATTCGTTGCCCATGAAGGTCAGGTATCCCTCTCCGCCCAGGGTCATGGTGATCAGCCGCAGCAGCTTGTGCAGCGCCATGCCCCGATCCACGGCAAGATTTTGGCTGTCTTTGCCCATATTCCAGTACATCTGGCTGTCGCAGAGCCGGAACATAATGGTCTTATCGCCTACCAGCGCCTGGTCGTGGGACTCGCAGTAGCCGATGACCTTCTCTTTGGGCCGTCGGACGGTGAGCTCGTAATAGATCTGATGCAGATCCCAGTGTTCATCCGGGACTTCTTTCAGCAGGCGGATCCAAAGATCCGGCTCGCCCATGGCAAGGCGGTAATCAAAGCCCACGCCGCCGTCTTTGATGGGCACGCACAGACCCGGCAGGGCGGACATATCCTCGGCGATCAAAATGGCGTTGGGGTTTATCTGCCGCGCCAGCTGGGTTGCCAGCTGCAGATACGCCACCGCATCCAGATCCGTATTCATGGAGAAATACTTGCCGTAATCGGTGAACGCCACCCCCAGACCGTGGTCGAGGTAGAGCATAGAGGTGATTCCATCGAACCGGAAACCGTCAAAGTGGTACTCGTTCATCCAGTATTTCAGGTTGGACAGCAGGAAGTGCAGAACCTCCGGCTTACTGTAGTCAAAGCAACGGGTGTTCCAGGCAGGGTGGTGACCCCGTACGCCCTCATGGAAGAACTGGTAGTCGGTGCCGTCGAATTGGTTGATGCCCTCCCGGGTGTTGAGACACGCATGGGAATGGACCACATCCAATAGCACAGCAATACCCATGCTGTGCGCGGTGTCGATGAGCTGCTTCAGCGCCTCCGGCCGGCCGTACCGGGAGGAGGCAGCAAAGAAATTGGTTACCTGATAGCCAAAGGATGCATAGTAGGGGTGCTCCATGATCGCCATGATCTGGATGGTGTTGTAGCCCAGATCCCGGATCCGGGGCAGGATATTTACCCGGAATTCTTCATAGCTTCCCACCTTGCCCGCTTCCTGGGCCATGCCGATGTGGCACTCGTAGATAAACAGTTTTTTCTTAGGCTTGAAGCCTGCATCTGTCCAGCAGAAAGGCTCTTCCGGGTCATAGATCACCGCGTCCCAGGTGTGATCCTCCGGATTCTGCAGGACACGGTTGGCATACAGAGGGATCCGCTCCAAGATTTCTCCGTCATGGACTACCAAGGCGCGGACAATATCCCCGTCGTGAAGGGTATCCAGGGGTAAAGATATTTCCCACACGCCGTTTTCCCGCTTTTCCATAGGGTAGGCGGTGCGATCCCATTTACAAAAGCTGCCGGTCAAAAACATCTCTTCTGCCCCCGGCGCCCATTCCCGGTAGACCCAGCGGTCTTCCTCTTTGTGAAAACCGAAGTAGGCATGGCCGTTGGCAAAGTCAGACAAAGAATCCCCCTCCGGCAGGATTCGGGCCAGGGTTTTGCGGTAATGGTCCATCCGCAAGTCCAGATCTTTGGAAAACCCCTGCAAATAAGGGTCATATTGCAACAGTTTCCATGTTTTCATAGGTACATTCCTTTCTGCCGTAGCGGTTCTTTTTCTTTCAGTTTACCCGGGCAATTGCCCGGTGTCAAGTGAAAACGGGCGCAAAAATGCGCCCGTTTTTTAGGTTTTCTTGATAAATTTCTCTCCGCACTTGGGGCAGGAAATGGAGATCTTGCCCTTTCCCTTGGGAACGCGCACCGGCTGGCGGCAGCAGGGACATTCAAAATACCGGTGCTCCCGGTCCTTTAACCGATCTTTCAGCCGTAAAAATTTCCGATTTTCCTGATAGCGCTTGTAGGTGTTTCGGGACAGCATCCGGAAGATGGCCCAGAACATAAGACTGTAGGACAGCACGGTCAGCAGCAGGTCTATTAGGGGCGCTTTTACAAACAGACCCAGCAGGCACAGGATCACACCTGCCCACAAAATGGCGTTATTGAGTTTATCATTACCGTAGCGGCCTGTCATAAACCGGCGGAGACCGGCGGCGGCTCTGGTCCGGAAATTTCGCAACCAGTAATTGAATCCGTTCATAGTGTTCCCCTTTTGTTGGTTTCTGGTGTTATTATATTGACCTTTTCCGCTTTTTTCAACCATCAACGCCGAGAGTTTACGATTTGTTTAAGAAAAACCATGGCGTAGCTTTATACCATCACTATGCACTGTGCACTTATTTAAAAGGTTGGGAAAATGTTGGGAAGATTTTTTGAAAAATCTGTGGTATTGTGTTCATTGCAGACCGAAGGGCGGAAACCGGTTTTTTTCAAATCTTTTTTTAATTGTATCTGTGGAAAAAAGCCTTGTTTTTTACCCCATTCTGTGATAAAATTTACGGTGAGAAACTATACGCAATTTTGGTCTGTTTTTTTGGGAATTTTTGCGTTTTTTTGTACAGAGAAAGGAGTCTGACCTTATGTATTCATCTGCCTATGTCTGGGCAAAGGTCCTGGGTCATATGGAGGAGCGGCTGGGTGCCGTGACCGTGTCTGCCTGGTTCGACGATACGGAAGTGGTTGAACTGAATGAGGAAAATTTGATTTTGTATTCCTCCTCGGATTTTCGCCGGGATATCATCCGCCGGCGTTGCACCGAATATATTCAGGACGCCCTGAAGGAGATCTTTAATTCCGATGCAAAGCTGATCGTCTACGGCGATCAGGAGCTGCAAGCCTACCAGAATAAAGACAGCCGGGCCAACACCATGGACTTTAATCCCCAGTTCAATTTTGACAATTTCGTGGTTGGTCCTTCCAACCGGTTTGCCCACGGCGCGGCCATTGCAGTGACCAACACCCCGGGTCAAGTGTATAACCCCCTGTTTATTTACGGCCCTCCCGGCGTAGGTAAGACTCACCTGCTGTACGCCATTGCCAATGGCATTCGCAAGCAGAATCCCAATACCAATGTGGTGTATATCAAAGGCGACCAGTTTACCAACGAACTGATCGACGCCATCCAGACCGGTAAGAATATTGAGTTCCGCAGCAAGTATCGGGAGTCAGATCTTTTCCTGATTGACGATATCCAGTTTATTGCCGGTAAGGACTCCACTCAGGAGGAGTTTTTCCATACTTTCAATAAGCTCTATGAGGAGCATAAGCAGATCGTTATGACCTCCGACCGGAAGCCCAGCGATATGCTGACTTTGGAAGACCGTCTGCGCACCCGTTTTGAGTGGGGCTTACTTGCTTCCATCGAAACACCGGACTACGAGACTCGGATGGCCATTATTAAGACAAAGGCTGCATCTTTAGGTCTTGAGCTTTCCGATGAGGTGTGCAATTACATTGCTGTGAATGTGACCAACAATGTGCGGCAGATTGAAGGCACGGTCAAAAAGATTATGGCCTACCGGGACTTAAATAATATGCCTCTGGATCTGCCCAACATTTCCCGGGCCATTGACGATATGTTCAAGAGCGGCGACGGCAACACCCTGCCTACCCCCAACCTGATCATCAATCAGGTATGTAAGTTCTACTCTGTGGACGAGTCCACCCTCCGGGGCACACTGAAAAATAAAGGTACAGCCGAAGCGCGGCAGGTGGCAATCTACCTGATTCGAAAGCTGACCAATCTGTCCACTCCGGATATTGGTAAGGAGCTGAATAGAGACCATTCTACTGTGATTCACTCCATTAAGAAGGTGGAACAGGCACTGAAGGATAACGATAACAATCTGCAGAACCACATCCGGGATATAACCGCTAACATCAATTCCTGTTTGTAATTTTATCCACAGGGGCTGTGGAATGTGGAAAGAATATGTGTGGATAAGCTTTATTCTAAAATTCTTTCACAAGCGCTGTTGAAAAGTTATTCTTTTTCACAATACTGTTGTGGAGAAAAAAGCATTGCCATAACAAGATAAATTCCACTTTTCCACATATTTTCGTACTACTGCTGTTATTACTACCTAACATATCTATTTTTATATTTATATTCTTTTATCTTACAAAGAAAGAGGTTTTCGTTATGCGTTTTACCTGTGAAAAAAGTATGCTGGTAGCGGGTCTGAATATCACCGGAAGAACCGTTGCTCAGAAAAGCGCTCTGTCTTCCATTGAGGGTATCCTCTGCCGTGCAGGCGACGGCTTAAGCCTTACCGGTTATAACATGGAGACAGCGATCACTTACCTGATCGACGCTGAAGTTTCCGATACCGGCGAATGTGTATTTCCTGCCAAGCTCTTCGGTGATATTATCCGCCGTCTGCCGGAAGGTCCTGTCACCGTGGTAGTAGACGACAATTTAAAGGTCTCTATTCGCGCAGGCTATTCTTCCTTTACCATTTCTGCCGAGTCTGCTGATGATTATCCGGATCTGCCGGACATCGGTGACGGTAAGAGCATCCGCATCCCCCAGAAGGCAATGAAAGATTTAATTAACGGCACAATTTTTGCCGTGTCTGAAAATCAAGGCCGGCCTATCCACACCGGTGTAAAATTTGAAGTAGAAAACGATACAGTATCTGCTATTGCCGTGGACGGTTTCCGTCTGGCTCGGCGCACCTATCACGGGGAAGGCATTGGCAGAACCTTGTCTTTTGTAGTTCCCTCCCAGAGCTTGAAGGAAGTGGAAAAAATCCTCCAGGACAACGACGAAGATGTGGCCTTTACCCTTGGTAGCAAGCACATCTTGTATCAGATCGGTGGCGCAACCCTCATCTGCCGACTGCTGGAAGGTGAATTTTTGGATTGGCGGAAGGTAATCCCCACCGGCTGCCCCCTGAAAATGACTGCCCATGTGTCGGATCTGGCATCGGCCATTGAGCGTGTAGGTCTGATCGTTTCTGAAAAATATAAGAGCCCTGTCCGCTGCATTTTCTCCAATCAGGAGCTGCAGCTGCGGACCAACACCACCATCGGTGCTGCCGAAGACCGCTGCACCATTGCCGGCGACGGCAAAGAGCTGGAGATCGGCTTCAATGTCCGGTATCTGGCAGATGCCCTCCGGGCCGTTCCCTCTGAGGAGGTTTGTCTGGAGCTGACCAACAGCTTAAGCCCTATCGTGCTGACCCCTGTGGAAGAAAAGCATGATTTTGCTTACATGGTTCTGCCTGTACGCATCAAAAACAGCTGATGGTACAAAGAAAGGTTTTCTGATTTATGAAAGTTACTGTGACCAAGAAGGATAATGCCGTCCCCGTTGTGATTCACACGGAGTTTATCAAGCTGCAGGATGCCATGAAATATGCCAATGTGGTATATTCCGGCGGTGAAGCCAAGCAGCTGATCCTGGACGGACGGGTGAAGGTCAACGGAGAGGTATGCACCATGCGGGGCAAGAAGCTGTATCCCGGGGATACCTTCTCATTCATGGGCGGTATTTACCGGATGTGCGGCCATGAAGCTGAATGATATCCGTTTAGAGAATTTCCGTAATTATGCGGATTTTTCCCTGGATTTTGACCCTTCTGTAAATCTGATCGTTGGGCGCAACGCCCAGGGAAAAACCAATCTGCTGGAGGCCATCAGTTTTTTAGGCTCGGGTAAGAGCTTTCGCACGCAGAAGGGCGCAGAACTGGTGCGGTTTGGGGCGGATTTTGCCCAAATCGAAGGTAATGTCTTTTCCCAAGAGCGGGAACAGTGCCTGCGGTGGGTGCTGTTTGACCGGGCAAGACCCCGGCAGCTGTACCGCAACGGCGCCAAGAAAAAGACCACAGCTGAAATTGCGGGGGTACTGCAATCGGTACTGTTCTGTCCGGAGGATCTGATGGTGCTCAAGGCCGGCGCTGCCCCCCGGCGGCGGCTGGCGGATGCTGCCATCTCCCAGCTGCGGCCCAACTATGAGGCGGCGCTAAATGAATATCACCGGATTTTGGAACAGAAAAACCGGATTTTGAAAGACCGCCACGACAATCCCGCCCTTTTGGAGATCCTGCCGGAGTACAATGCCCGGCTGTGTCAGGTGGGGGCGGTGATTATCTCCTACCGGGCAAGGTTTTTTGAAGGTCTGGGCCGGGAGGCTGGGGTGTTCCATAATCATTTCTCCGGAGGCGCGGAGGACTTTTCCCTACAGTACCGGACGGTTTCCACGGTGGAAGACCCCTTTGCCCCGGTATCTACTCTGGAAGAGCAGCTGCAGGAGCACCTGCAAAGCCACTACCGGGCGGAGCTGGAGAGCAGCGCTTGCCTCACCGGGCCCCATAAGGACGATTTTGATGTGACCCTTTCCGGGCTCTCCTTAAAATCCTTTGGCTCGCAAGGGCAAGTCCGGACGGCGGCTATCAGCTTGAAACTGGCCCAGCGGGAGCTGATGAAAAATGAGAGCGGGGAATATCCCATCTTACTTTTGGACGATGTTCTGTCCGAGCTGGATCCCGGCCGGCAAGATTTTGTGCTGAACCAGATCGGCGCCGGACAGGTGTTCATCACCTGCTGCGAACCAGGCAGGTTCACCAATTTAGGAAAGACCATCGAAATAGAAAACGGAGAGAGAAAAAAATAAAATCCGCGTAGCGGATACCATAACTAAGCACTATGCACTATGCATTATGCACTGAAAAGCAGGAGGCATTTTATGTCTGAAGAAACCAAGGTAACCCAAGAATACGGCGGCTCTCAAATTCAGGTATTGGAGGGCTTGGAGGCAGTCCGGAAAAGACCCGGTATGTATATCGGCTCTACCTCCTCCAGCGGCCTACACCATCTGGTGTATGAGATCGTGGACAACTCCATTGATGAGGCCCTTGCAGGATATTGCAAGCATATCTCCGTCACCATCAACCCCGGCAACTCCATTACCGTCACCGACGACGGCCGTGGCATCCCTGTGGACATCCAGCCCCAGACCGGCAAGCCCGCGCTGGAGGTTGTCTTCACGGTGCTTCACGCCGGCGGTAAGTTCGGCGGCGGCGGTTATAAGGTCTCCGGCGGCCTGCACGGTGTCGGTGCATCTGTTGTCAACGCCCTCAGTGAGTGGCTGGTGGCCAGAGTTCATAAGAACGGCAACATCTATGAAATGAAGTTCGCCCGGGGCGCCATCACCC
>JAZNRW010000153.1:0-17939 GCA_045590835.1 Faecousia sp. | reverse complement strand
TGCCGGGAACTCTGTTACAGTAATGCCGGAAATGGTAATAGATGCAATCTCAAAGGATGCGGTGTAGGAGCCGGTGAAGTTTGCAATTTCGGAGTAGACACCGGCAGAAGTCACCAAGCGCAAACCGCCCTGCTTTACGATTGCAGAAGCGATTTCGCCGGCATTGCCGCCTTCACCCGCATCAATCGTGTTCAGCTTATAGCCGTTCTATTCCATTTCATCGGTATTAACCAAAATTGCCATAGCATCGCGCACAGCGGTCCATGCAATATTGCCGTCTGCGTCTGCTGTGCCGACAGCGGTATTCAGGTCGTTTGTTGCGCTTTCCAGATCTGTGTCCATCTCGTTATATGCTTCATATGCAGCCCAGAACACGGTATCAGCTTGCAATGTGGCTTCGCCAACTGTTGTAACCATAGCGTCCAAAGTAGTATTGTTGGCAATCACCATTGCTGCGCCTTCCTCTGCGGTTGCCAATGCATGCAAGTAGTTGAGCAATGCATCACCCAGGGAATCCTTTGCTTGGGTCAACTGGGTCAGCGTGGTCTGCACCGCTTCCACATCGGTCTTCTTAACAGTTGAAGCGCCGTTCATCTTGACCTCAACAGCCATCGCGGTCAGCTTTTCACCGGTGGTGTTTAAGGAGCCGGCAGCCTTTACCTTTGCTGCATCGATGGCATTGTTAAAGTTGATCTTTGCTTGACGCAGCGCCTGCTGTTCATTAGACAGACCGGAAGCATTACCAATCGCCATAACGCCGTTGCCTACGCCACTCCAGCTATTGTTTGTAACATTCCAGTTTCTGGAAAGGCTCTCTGTTACCAGACTGTCTACGCGGCCGTCAGGACCGTAAGAGGGGGTGGACAGGTGGGATGCGCCAATCTTTGTGCCGTTCCAGTTCAGGCGGGCAGGCATAAGAGCGATCTTGTCCAGGCCATATGCCTCGTTACTCAAATCTACAAGGTTGCCCCAAGTAACATTTTTGAGCAGATCTTCCTTGATAGCATCGCCAACACCGGAGGTGATAGTGGTACCGTTATACAGGGCCATTTCCAAGTTACCGTTTGCGCCGACAGAGGTCTGAATGCCGGTAACTTCGGGTGCAGTAGACAATGTAAACCATGCGTAGGATGAGGAGACTACCATAATGGCAGAGACCATCAACATGGCAACGGCTGCAATCAGCTTCTGACGAATTGCCTGCTGCTTCTTTTTTGCCTTATTCATTGTACTCATTCCTTTCATAATATACAATGTATGTTTTACCTCCTTATTGGAGGAATGTAAACTGCGCAACCGGATTGGAGTGTATTCCGGTTTTGCAGGAACATCTGATAAAAATTATGTAGGGGATTCATTCTTCTTCGTCTATCAGACGAAAATTCATACTCAAGCCCACATGACCGCCGATCAAATCGTCGGTACAGTGGGGGTCGTCCCCCTCAATCCACAGCACCACGGTGTACTTGTGGATTTCCTGGGGCGCTACGTCGGTCATTTGCCCCGATGCCACCAAAGAATCCGACAAAAACGGCTCCGGACGCAAGCGGTAATAGGTGAAGCTCTCCGTTTCCGCGATTACCTCATACTGCTTTTGGGGATATTTCGCCTTGTCCATAAAGGGCGCTTCCCGATATCCTACCGTATTGTTGCCCTCAGCCGGCAAGGCCTGGGGCGCTCCCTGCTCATTTGCCTTGGCATAGAAGGTCATTTCGTCATCTTCGAAAATCATGGCCCACAGGGCATCCGACAAATTCTTATCCTCGGAATCAATGGTGATATCCCAGGCATATCCGGTTGTGGACTCGCCCTCATTGCGGATGTAGAAGGTGTAATAGAAGCATCCGGCATCCCTATATTCCTGGGGCGCGCCCTGCTGCACATCGGAAGCAGGGTTCTTCCACACGGAATTGTCATAGATTTCATCCGGAATCTGGACAATGGAAATACAGGGCACATCCACCGCCGGCTGACCAAACAGGTTGCCGCTGGCCCGCTTGAAGGAAATCTCCTCGCTGAGGGAATAACCCTCCCGGAACATGCGCTGGCTCATATTGATGGTAAACAAGCCCCGCAGCTGGGTTACTGTGGACAGCAGCGTCAGCACCAGCGCCAGCAGCCCCAACGCGCCAAGCAGCACCCACAGGCCGCGACCGGAGAAAAGCCAGAGAAATCCAAATCTTGGCTTATCAAAGTAAAGACCCAAGCTGGATGCGGTGAGCTCAAACTCTTTTCTGCTTTTAATGCCACGCTCACGCATTTCCCGACGCAATTTTTTGCGCCCTTCTCTGATTTCCTGCACCTGCTCCCGGGTAAGCCTCTGGCCGCCCCGTTTTTTTGCGGTGAGCCTGTCTTCTGCAGAAGGGGTTTTCTCTTTCTTATCCATTTCGCTGTTCTCTCATCAGGCTGTCACGAATCAGCTCGTCCTCATTGACCGGGTTTCCGGTTATGGTTCCGCTGGAAGCGGTTACGCCACAGGCCTGCAGCCATGCAAGCACATCGTGGGTATTCGCCTCACCGCCCCACAGGGTAAACCCTTCGGCGCGAAGCTGATTCATTGTATTGGCGGTCTCCTGCTTCAGATAAAGCTCCGGCGCGAAGCGCAAATCGCGGAAGCCCAACTCCTTGATTTTCTCCACAGGAAGCTCCCCGGGGTTGTAATCATCCAGCAGCAGGCGGATGCCGTTTCGCAAATACCGCTCTATCACTTCCTGCGTGCCCTTGTTGGCATTCCGAATCAAAGAAGCAGGAACGGTAAATACCAGTCCTTCCTTTTGAAGCTCCTGGTCAGCAAACAGCTGATTCAACCGCTTCAGCTGACTGCCCTGCAGGAAAAAATCCGGAATCATGCGCAGCACTACGCCGCCTAAGTCCAGCTTGCAGTTTTTCATACGCACCGCTGCATCGGCGGCCTCATATGCAAAATATAGGGCCACATCTGTCACCAGGTCCGTGCGCCGCAGCATTGCGGCAATATCCTGCGTACCCTCCGTTTCGCCCGGCTGGTTTGCAATGCCGCCGAACCAGGGGGTTGCTTCGTAATAAGTAACCTTATCCTTCGTCTCTGCCACCATGGGCCGGTAATTCAGTCCCAAGGGACGGTCCGGTCTCTTGATCACCAGGGGGATGGTCTGAGGCAAAGTTCTGGTATAATGAATATATTTTTGGTAAACCTCTTGGCAGCCCTCTTTTGCCGCCTCCAGCACATCTATGATTGCCGGGTCCCACGCCTTGCCCGCCTGGGCTTTCAATGCCCCATACGCGTCTGCAAAAGGCGTTTCGGATTTTGTCTCGGAGCTGAGTCTGTCCAGCTCTTTGGCAAGGCCTACAATATGTGCAATCGGGCTGATTTGATTCCCCCGCCGGCCCTCCGGATAGCCGCTTCCATCCCAGCGTTCCATGTGCTGCTGGCAGGTTTCCCGCTGCATCAGCCACGGAATATTCTTGGTGGACTGCTCTGTCAGCTTGCCCTGGCGCTTTTCCTTGGCACGGACGCTGCGCATCTGCAGGGTTGCGACCAGGAGCCGGCCGTCGGAAGTATACTTGCGGTACACCGCCAGCTCTTCCTCCGTAAAGTCAGATTGCAAAATCTGATACTCCGGCGGAACCAACGCCTTTCCCAACTGGTGATACATTCCGCACTTGTAGGCAAGATCCGCATATTTGCCAGTCATTCTTTCCCCGCCCTCCGGGGTGTCCCGGCCATAGCCCAATGCACAGGCCTGAACAAACAGCTCCCGGGTGTATGCCGCTATGCGGACAGATTGCTGCCGAATAACCGGCGCCAGCCCTCGGAACGCGTCATCCCAAGTGTCATATTCCGTTCTTTTCCACTCTTGTTCGTTCACGGCGCAACTTCCTTTCCTGTCGAAGTTTTTTTCCGTTTTTTGAAGCCGAAGGCTTATTCGTCGTCGTCCTCGATTTCATACTCCACCAAGGGGGTGGTGTCTTTTCGGTTTTTCATCTTGGCGATGATGTAAGATACAATCAGCACGCCACCGACAATATTCAGCGCCAGGCTGACCCAGAACAGTACCGGCCAAACCTTATGGCTGGGATAATCGCACCTGTCGCTATCGTCAACGGGTGTTGTGGGCAGCGGCAATGTTTCCGCCGGGGGTTCTTCTTTCTGTGCCAAATACCGCTGGACAGCAGACACGGCATCCAACAAACGCTGGGCCGCTGCATCCACCTTGGCTTGGTCGCCACAGCTTAACAGGCTGCATGCCTCCGCGAGCGCGCTGTTCAGCTCGCCCCATAAGGTGCCGGCCTCGTCGCTTGCCTGCAGGACCTGCGCCGCATCAATCGCTGCGGTTAAAACCAAATAGTCCATTTTTACCAGCGCGGCAATGGCGTTTTTCAGTCCTGCTGCTGCCTGGTCTATCTCCGTTTGATTTCTGGAGGTGCGCGCATTATAAGCCGTCGTAAGCGCGGTCTGCAGCTTCGCCCAGGAATCAGCGGTATACTTCCCCTGCTCCAAGCCCTCAGCAACCGCGATCTGATTGTTCAACTCGCCAAGTTCCATGGGAACGGTGGGCGCGGGCGTTGTGGGAGGAGGTGTGGGGGTGTTCTGCTTAATGGTGATTTTGTAAACCATCGGCGCAGGCGTTTGGGTTACAATGGCATCTCCCTGGCTGACAGAAGTTTTATAATTGACGGTCACCGTACAGGTATCACCGGGATTGCCCGCAACCTTCACCAAAATGTGAAACTCTGCCTTGGACACCAGGCTGCTCGCGGTATAGTAGGGGTGGTTGTTGGTGCAGTCACCGCCCAGCGCGCGGGGTAAATCCGTATCATCAAAGCTAAGGGATTTAATCATGCTCTGATTGGAGAAGGTGATAGACTCCACCTCAAAGCCCCAGATGTTTTTCATCACCATGTCCAACGTCACTGTGGACTTGGATTTCACGGTAAACTCTGTTGCCGCACCGGCTTTTGCTGGCATCAAACACACAAGAAATGTCAGTGCAATCAATAGAATCAGAGCTTTTTTCATAAATTTCATTTGACTTATTTTCCTCGCTTTCAAATCTCTTTTACTTCAAAAGGCTCTTGTAGTTATCGCCCTGGCACTTGCGCTTAATCATGACATCATCAGAAATGTCACACTTGCCATCGCGATTCATGTCCGTTGCATACAATGCCCAGCCCGTCAGCACGGCGGTCTTTTGCACGTGACGCTTAATGTACACAGAGTCAGAAATATCGTTTCTGCCATCGGAGTTCACATCGCCCATCAGCACTACCGTATACTCGGTTTTTGCAATAGTGCCCGATGTGTTGTTGGATGCGCAGAAGGTTACCTTTGCTCCGTTAACCACATAATACTTGCCATTGCGAAGGACAACGCCCTTGCGGTCGGCGGTGGATTCAGAGAATTCGGCTTTTACCTGAGTCGCATTGATTGCTCCGTGTACCACCTGCATATTAAACTGCTCAACCGTGATGCCCTGCTCTGCGGTATCCAGATAAATGATCTTGTTGACGGCATCCAGCTTGCTGCCAAGGACGACCTTGCCATCCACGTTAATCTGGATGTTTCCGTCATCCAGTCTGGGGTTGTTGTTAAACAGTTCCACGCGCAGACCGGTGTCCAGCCTCCAGGGCGTGCCCATAATGGATACATATGCCGCATCCTTCATGATGCTGCTGAAATCATATACGCCATAGGCGCTCTGTACTTCGTAAGCGCTTACTTTTTCAGAAGTACCCGCTACCTGCATCCGCTCCAGTTGATTGGACAGGTATACCAAAAGCGTATGGTAGGTGCTCAGCTTCTCCTGCAAAACATTCGCCAGCGCACCGTCCACGTTCAGTCCCTGTACCAACGCTTCCATATCCGTGTCTTTCCGGACGCTGCGGATGGCATCAAAGAGCTGCTCGACAGTGGTGTTGCCGATCACCATCTTAAGGGCAAACGCGTTTTCGGTATCAAACCAGTTTTCCAGCGCTGCGATAGCCTGGGTCTTATCCTCCCGGTTGTGGGCCAGAATTGCGCACAGCACCGCAGCATACTCCGCATTTTGACCGCCACGGAAGACGATGTTCATTGCACCGGTTCCGGACACTGCAATGCGGTCCTGCTCTGTTAGAATCTGGCTGAGCTCTGTACGAATTTGGGTGTCCAAAACACCGGACAGAGAGTTCAGCAATTTTTGCGCTGCCAGCTTCTCCTCGGATGTGCCGCCCAGATAAACGGACAGACTTTGTGTCTTTTCCGTCTGCGCGGGGGCAAAGCTCCCGTTCAGCACATCTGCCTGGGTGTCGTGCTCCAGGGTAAAGCTCCATCCGGTCACGCTCAGAGAATACTCTGCCAACGCCTTTCCGTCAGCCGCCGCCTGAGCCAGAGCCTTGTAATTTGTGAAATCTGCAAAAAGCTCGTTCAGGAGCTTGTTGAGGCCCTGATATTGCAGGGTGTTCGGGAAAATACTGCCGTCGGGACGGCCGCCATTTTCCAGAATTTGCACCAAATCCTGCACGTTCAGCCCATAGATAGCCTGGTTGTCCAGCTTCAGGGCTGCAGATGTATAGTAGTGGAACACCAGGTCCATAGCCAGCGTAGCGACCATATCCTGCAGGGAAGTGGTACTGTCTGTCAGAAGGGCAGAATTCAGATAAATCTGAATGTTTCCGTCCTTCTGCTGCGCTGTGTACAGCTTGCTGATGCGGTTATCCTTCACAGCAGCGCCCACGGTGCCGGTAACTGTGCCCCGGTTCTCAATGGTGCTGTCCACCAAAATGACTCCGTCGCCGGAAACATTGCCGGAGAGTGTCTTGCCGTTAAGGTCGAAGATAGCCTTTTTATCGGTTGCAATATTGCCGGTTACGTTATCCAGCAAAATGACAACTGCATTATTATGGATTTGTTCCAGCTCTGCAAAAAGATCGGCAACAAAGGTAACTCTCTCATTTTCGGGCCTTGCCTGATCAATCACCAAAGCCTGATATTGATTGTCCACATTGGTTAATTGTATGCCGAAGGTAGCGTTGAGATAGCCGTCGTTCTCGGCAATCATACCACGCAGAGCTTCCGGCAGAGCAAATTCATCCAGAAGCAGATTTGCTTCCATTTTTGCTTCGGTGGTGTAGAGATTTCCTTCAGCATGGCTGTTGGAATACTCCACATTTTCATCGAAATAACGAAGAATATTCTGCAGTCTCGTCAGCGCGTTCTGGGCCGCAGACAGATCCATCTCCTGTCCGCTGCTTAACGCGGTGTTCTCCAACGTCTCTGTGGTAATTGTCTCGTCCTTCAAAAGGGGCTCTACCAGCTCATACAAATACTCCACGCACAAGCCGTAGTCCAGATTGTTCATATCGCTTAGCTGGGCATTGCCGGAAAGCAGCATAGCGGTCAGGAACTTTTGGTAGGTCTTTTCTGTGAGGGTCAGTACCAAATTGCTGCTGCCGCCTGTCAAATGGACATCCACATACTTGGTCAGCTGTGTAAGACCCAGCTTGATTTCCGCCAGTTCTTCGGTATGCGCGCCGTCATCACTGAGGGTGATGAACAGCTTCACTGTGGTCGGGTCAATTGTTGCATTTGCCGCCAGATCTAACGTGGTTTCCATGAGTTTTGCGCCGTAAAGATTGGGATTTTCGATGGTATTTCCGTTTCCAAGGAGCAGCTCCTGCTCGATAACGTTATAATCGGGCAGCTCCATGTTGATAATGGTTCCGTCATCCTCAATCCCGTTTGCAAAGCTCTTCAGGGAAAATCCGCTGTCGCCGAGGGCATCCAGAATGCCCTGCAGATGAATCTTGGTATCCTCCCGCAAAGGATGGCCGCCCAAATCCACATAGGAGAATTTTCCGCTGGTAAGAAGCGCCTGCGTAATGGCGGTCAGCACATTTTTGGGATTGTAGCCGGTGGCATGGGGAGACAACCTCAAAACCACAATTAGCTTACCCTGCGCATTTTCCATCGGGATAAAGGAGGCACCGGAAATTGCGCCGGTATCTGCCAGCGTATCATTCAGAACACCGATAAAGTCCAGCACATCCTGGCGGGCAATATCGATGGTCTGCCGCTGTATTTTGCCGCCCTGGCGCAAAAATTCCATTTCCTGAGCAGACAGAGTCACGGATACAGAGGCATCAAAGGTGTGATACTCCTTGCCGTTAATGATGTAAAGGTAGCGGTAGCCCTGCTCTGTGCAGGCAGGCAACACCAAATAAGGCTTTTTCAAAGTGAAGCTGCCCACAGGCTCTGCCTGTCCTTCCACATATGCCTCAATCTTCTTGAGCTTCCATGTAAAATTCAAGGTAAGGCTGCTTGTAAGCTGTGCGCCCACGGCCGGCAACGCATCGCCGGAATAAACATAGTAGCCCTGAGGCAGATTCAGCGTCTGAATCAGTTCGTTCAGCTTCTGCTGCAGCAAGTCGATGTCCTCTTGGGACATCACATGGCGCAAAGGATAGTCCTCTGCGAAGGTGAGGGTTTGCCCCTCCTCTACCCGCAGCTTTAAGGTAATAAACCGCTTGTCCGGAGCGATTGCTTCCTTCTCGTCTGTAAGATAGATGTCCGGCGCGGTTTGGAAGGAAGACACCTTGCCCACGGCATTGTCAATGGCCTGTACCAGCGCAGTTAATTCCAGCTCGCCGGATTTCCGGTCAATGGCTTCATGGGGCGGCAGAAGAGAAATGTCATCCAATGTTTTGCGAACACCGTCAATTTTGCCGTAGTAATCCTCTGCCATGCCCGGCTTCAGGCCATCCATGTAGTCCTTCATGATTTCCAGAAGCTGCGGCGTGTTGTCAATAAAAATGCCTAGCTGCTCCCGCAATAACACAAACTGGCTGTTCAGCTTTTCGTAATGATCTCCGGTGTAGTACCAAACGAGCCCGTTCTCTTCATAGGCTGTTAAATACTGATAGAGGAACAGCTGTTGTTGCTGTCCGGACTTGTCGATGCAGTTTTCCATAATCGTGGCAAGGGCCGTTGCAGAGGCCTCTCCCACCCGCTCATCTGACATGAGGTTTTGCAGGAAACCGGCATAGGTGCCGAACCGCTCCAAAACATCCTTCTTGGCAAGCAGCTGGGCCATCGCATCTCTTTGCTCCGTTGCCTGGGACGTGAGCATATGGGGAAGATTCACAAGGTAAAGCATATTGCTTTCATCCGTTGCATCGTTCAGCCGCAGCTGATATTGCACTACCACCTTGTCAAAACCGACTGCGGTGAAGCTGCCCGTTCCGTTTTCAAAGTTGGAAACAGCAGCGCGCTCTTCGCCACTGACAACCCATGCCTGTACTGCTACCCATTCAAGGGATGCAATGCCGGAAGCCGCGCGGGGCGCATGAATAACAAATCCGGAAGCATTCTCCGTCAGCTCCACGCAGTCAATTTCCGGTCTGCGCATGGACAAAATGCCCGTATTCAAAGCCGCATTGCTCAGAACAGCAGCCGCCTCCGGGGACATTCCCACAGAAATTGCCACGCCCCAAGAGATGTCCTCCCAGGGAGAGCCCTCCTGCCGGGACAGCACCGTATCGCCTGTAATCCGGTATACGGAATTCTGGCGGTAGAAATCGCCGTTGACTGTGTAATCGTATTCTTTTTCCTCTTCCTCATGGGCAGGAAGCATTAAATTGTAGCCATAGGGCACTTCCCCGGGAACGCCGTCCACGCCGGACACAGAATAGTATTTCGGTGTATAGGTAACGGTCAAGGTTACATCCTTTTGCAGGGTATCCCCGTCAGAAATGCCCGTCACCGTCCGGTCGTAATTGTCTTTACCCACTTGATAGATTTCCCAATCCGCCAAGACCCGGTTTTCCATATCCTCCGCAGCAACTGCGGCCAAAATATCTTCATAGGATGTACCGGCATCCAGGGTAATCCGCGCTGTGCGGCGGCTTTCCAGGGTTGTCAGATCTGCGCTGTCAATGTAATTGCGGTCCACAACCTTGGCAACATACTGTACTGTCACATCAAAGCGGTTCATGCTCACCTGAATGGCAGTCTTCTGCGCCAACAGGCTCTCTGTCACATTGATCTGCGGCTTTTCGCTCTCCACATTTTCCACCAATGCATCCACACGCAAATGCGCTTCATTGGAAAGGCCCTGCTTGACAGGGTTATTGTCCAACACTTCCCACTTCGGCGTGGTGGCAGACTGAAGCGCGTTTCCGGCTATCTCCAGCGCATCGAAGGCCTTCTTCAGCAGCGCAGGGTCAATATCCGTGACTCCGGCATTATAGGCATAGCCTACAACAACCTCCAAAACGGCTCTGTCGCTGCACAAATTCAGAATATGCTCACCGGTCTTAGCGGCAGTGTCATAGTACGTCTGACCCTGTTCCATCAGGAATTTGCTCTTGCCGAAGCTGCCGGTAATCTGATAATACTGACGAATCAGCTTCACCAGGTCAAAGTCGCCGCCATTGGTCTTTTTTTGGCTGTAGAGACTTCTCACAGCGCCGGTGGAATCGGTGTATTTCAGCTGACCGCCCCAGGGCAGCGCGACGCCGTTCACCAGCTCCATCAGTTTATCAATGTACAGAGCAAGGCTCTCCAATGCCGCTTGCTGGTCGGCAATTACCTGCATCTGGGTAAATGCGTGCTTCAGGTTTGCGCCGGCATTTACCAGCAGCAGCTGCTGCTGCGCTGCCACGTGGATGTGCAGCGCGTAGGTAACGGAAACGGAATAGGTATTTCCGGCTGTTTGAAATGTTCCCACATAGCTTCCGTCCGCTTCTGCCAGTTCCACAGCTTCGCTGTTTTGGCCGCTGACCACGCTTGCCTGAACGGGAAGCCAGGTAAAGCCACTATAGGAATAGGGTTTGGCAGAGATTTTGCGGTCGTCCGGGTTCACCTGCACCAAGTCATCTGCCTCACCGGGAACTACATATGTATAGGTGTTCTCCTCCAGCAACCCCGAATTCAGGAGCGCCTGCAGACCTTCAGACAGGGCGTACTGTTTTCCCAAAAGAGCCCCGTCGCTGACGGTCACTTCTCTTTCATTCGCCGCCCGCACCAGCTGCAAAACGCCATATTGACAGCAGGAAAGCACCATAATCAGCGCCAATAGGAAAGAGAGACAACGTTTACCTATAGAAAAAACCAATTTCATTATATTCCCTCCCGATGTCAGCATTTATACAAATGCTGCTGCCATCGTCAAACAAAAAGTATCTTCTTGGGTATACTAAGGCATTTTAGGTATACTCTCCTATATGATATCATTTTTATTCCCATAATGCAACAGAAAGTTTGCATAAGGCCGGCCAAAAAGGCTTCCAGTTTTTGTTGTTTTTCCGTCAGATATGACAAAAAAACCACCCAAGACAATGTCATGGGTGGTTTTTCATAATGCATTTGTCCTTCTGCGGATTCGTTCTTTTTACTTTGCTTTTCTTTCCTTGCGCTTCTTGTAAACCAAGAAGAAGTACAGCAAAGCAGCAATAATAAGGAGAATAATCAGCAGCCAAATCCAGCAGCAGCGGTGGTCGTCAGGATCGCCTTCACCAGGCTCGGTGGGCGTTGTAGGCTCACTGGGTGTGGTGCTGGGAGAGCTGGGATCGGTGGGTTCCACAGGAGTGCTGGGCTCGGTGGGATCAACGGGTGTGCTGGGTTCTGTAGGAACACTGGGCTCAGTAGGCTTGCTGGGATCCGTGGGATCCGTGGGCTTCGGAGATTCGCCGGTAGGATCCAGCTGCTTTGTCTGCTTGGCTCCACATACGCTACATACCCGTTCCTGCGCGCCGATTTCCGTAGCGCTGGGATGCTTGGTAGTTACCCAATTGCCGAAGGTATGGGTGCCCTGGTTGATCTTTGCACCGCAGGAGCATTCCTTCCAGTGGGTATCCTTGTCATGCTTCCAGTCGCCGTATTGGCACTGATGGCCCGGCTCGATGGGGGTGTTCTCATTGCGCTTCAGGCCACAAACCTTACACGCTTCGTGCTTCTTGCCGGGGGTAAATTCGCCGGCAGGGGCATCAATTACCCAATCCCAATTGTGATCGCCCTGCTCACTCTTTTCGCCACAGGCGCATTCCTTCCAGTGGGTGTTGGCATCGGACTTCCATTCGCCAAACTGGCACTGGTGGGTCGGGTCAATGGGGGTGTTCTCGTTGCGCTTCAGACCACAAGTCTTACACGCTTCGTGCTTCTTGCCGGGAGTAAATTCGCCGGCAGGGGTGTCAATTACCCAATCCCAATTGTGGCTGCCGGAATTGATCTTGTCGCCGCAGGAGCACTCTTGCCAGTGCTGGCTGTCATTACTCTTCCAATCATAGCTATGGGTATGACCGGGGACAATGGTAATTGAGAACTCTTTGGTCTCTTCCCGGCTGATGTCGCTGCCATCATCCACAACCTTGTACTTAACAGAGATGGCGCAGGTCTCGCCGACAGCGCCGGAAACCACAAACTTCAGGGTAAAGACGGCGTTCTGAGATCCGTTTACAGGGAAGTAGAACGCGCCTTTATCGTAAATACCGCCGGTCAGGTTCATCTTACTTCCGTCACCGGTGACGGAAGTAATGATGCCCTTGTTCGAGTAAGTAATATCACTCCAGTTAAATTGAAAACCGCAGATATTATCAAAGGCCAGATCCACGCTGACTGTTGTGCCGGACTCTGCGTTGTAGTTTACGCCTTCTGCAAAAGCCACGGGCAGCATGGTCGCCATCATGACAAGAACGAGCAGGGCGGCCAGAATCTTATTTATAATCTTCATATGATTTTGTCCTCACTTTCTGCTCAAATCAGTTCAACAGGCTGGTGTAGTTGTCGTTCATGCACTTACGCATAATCAATACTGCATCAGCAACGTCCAGGCCCTGTTGGAAGTTCATGTCTGCCGCAAGCAGAGCATGGTCACCAAATTTTACAGTCAGGTCATATTCCTCCATGCAGTGGTACATCAATACGACTGCGTCGGCAACATCGTTCACACCGTCACAGTTAGCATCGCCAAGGATGATCACAGTGTAGGTTACGGTATCCACGATGGTAGTGCTGTTGTTGGAGGCAATGAATTCAACGGTTGCGCCATTGACAACCATGTTGTTCTTCAGATCGGCTGCGTCGAACTTTACCTCTACCTTGTCGGCATTGGTTGCGCCGTGGGTAATCAGCTGTGCAAACTGCTCTGCGCTGATACCGTCAACATTTACATCAAGGTAGATTTGCTTGTTCTCTTCATCTACCTTGGAGGCATACAGGATTTCGTTTTCGGAGATGTTCACATCTCCGTCCACCAGTTCGGGCTCGACGTTAAACAGATTCACCTTCAGGGAAACATCCACTGCCAGGTCGTAGCCAAATACCCGAATGGTGCCGGCTTTGTTCAATTCCTTGGACAGGTCATACGCGCCGTTTTCACCCTCAACGGCAAAAGCAGACAGCTTTGCGCCGGAGCCGGTGACCTTCAGGCCACGCAGGGCCGCAGATGCGGTTACGATGACGGAGCGGTAGTTGTTCATCAGATTGATTACATTGACGGTAACTACCTCATCCAGACCGAGGTTTGCAACCATAGCCGCAAAATCCGTGCCGCGGTTTACATTCTTGATCGCGCTGAACAGCTGGGCAACGGTGGTATTGTCCACTACCTTCTTCATGGGAGCAATTCTGTTCTCAGCATAGAAGGTCTCAATTGCCTCAATGATTGCGGCGTTGTCCTTGCGGTCTGCCGCCAGCAGCGTTGCCAGCGCCACAGCGTAGTCGTGATTGCCCTTGGTGTCAATCAGAACGGAGGCAGAAGCACTGCCGGCAACAGAAACCACGCGGTCTGCATAGGAGATATCCTTCAGGTCTACCTGGATCTGGGAATCCACCACATTGCCAAGCTCTTCCAGCAGGCTGATGAGGGCATTCTTTTCTTCCTGCGTGCCGCCCAACAGAATGTTGACCGTCTTGGTCTTTTCATTTGCATTGGGGACAATGCCGCCGGTCATGTAATCCTTTTCCTTGTTGTGGCTGATGCTGACGCTCCAGGCCTTGGTGCCAATTGTGTAGCTGAGCAGCTTATCGTTCTGCTTGCCGGCTTCTGCCAGAGCAGCAAAATCCGTCAGGTCTGCGAGCAGCTTGTTGGCAAAGTTGGTCAAGCCTTCGCACTTCAGGAAGTCAATCACTTCGTTGATGCTGTTGGCCGCGCCGCTTTCAACCATGCTCACCAAATCCCCCAGGTCGATGCTGTAAATCACATCGCCGTCCAGATTCAGCGCAGCAGTTGTATAGTAGTTGAGAATCAGATCCAATGCCAAATCAAGGGCAATGTTCTTCAGCTCGGGCATTTCGTCCAGCGCCAGCAGGCCGGATTCCAGATAGATATTGATGTTATCGCCATCCACCTCTGTGGTGTACAGGTTGTTAAACCGGCGGTCAGTGCCATTGATGCTGCCGGTAACCTTGCCCAGGTTGCCAATGGTGCTGTCAAGCAGGGTAATCTTGGTGCCGCTGATATTGCCGTTCACGGTCTTGCCGTTCAGATCCAGGAAGATCTTCTTGTTGGTGGAGATGTTGCCTGCCACGTCCTCAACCAGAATCACAACCGCATTGTCGTGGATTCCGTTCAGGGTAGCCTGCAGATCGGTTACGAAGCCTGCCTTGTTCAGGCCGTCTGCGCTCAGGTCAATAACCAGCGCTTCGTACTTGGTGCTCTCCAAATTCTTCAGCTGCAGGCCCAGAGTTGCCTCAAGCTTGCCGCCCTTTTCTGCGATAACGGACAGCAGAGTCTCGGGGATGGGCAGCTTGTTCAGCAAGTTATCCACAGGATAAGCAATATCCTGCTGATACAAATTGCCAACCGCCCGCAAATTGGAGTATTCTACATTGCTGTGAATATGGTTCAGTATGCTGTGAATCAGATCCAGCGCCTGCTGAATACCCTGCAAGTCCGGATTCTGACCAAATACGCCTACAGTGTTCTCCAGGGTATCTGCGGAGATGGTATCATCGTCCAGCAGAGGCTTAATCAAATCGTACAGATAGGTGATGCAGCCTTCGTAATCCAGGGCATTGACATTGCCCAGCTCGGTATTGCCGGTAAGCAGCATAGCTGCCAGGAACGCCTGATATGCCTTATCGGGCAGGTTCATAACCAAATTGGCGCTGCCGTTTACCAGGTGGATATTTGCGTAGGGCGTAACCTTTGTCAGGCCGCTATCCAAAGAAGCATACGTATTTGCGCCTGTGCCGTCATCACTCAAAGTGACATAGAACTTCACATTGGTGGGCTTGGCGTTAACGTTGGCTGCCAGACCAAGTTCGGTCTCCAGCAGCTTGCCGCCCAGCTTATCTGTGTTGGGAACGCTGCTCAGATCAACGCCGTCGGTAATCAGGGTCTGACCCTGCAGGGTCATGTTGTTGATAGAACCGTCAGAATTGATTGCGCCTTCCAAATCGTTCAGCGTGAAGCCGGAATCCAGCAGCGCATCCAAAATGCCCTGCAGGTAGAAGGCGGTGTCGTTGCGCATAGCGTAGCCACCCAGCTCAATGTAGCCGTAGCTGGAATTGATGAGGGACTGTGCCAAGGAGAGCGCAAACTGCTGAGCCTTAAAGCTCGCGGACAGGGGAGAAATCTTCAGCACGATGGTGTAATTGCCGTCTGCATCTTCCATGGGGATAAATGCCGCGCCGCCAATTGCATCGCCCTTCACCAGTCCATCATTCAGACCGGCAACAAAGTCCAGGAAGTCCTGACGCGCCAAATCAATGGTTACACGGCGGATGGTTCCACCGTTCAGCAGGAACAGCTTCTGATCCATGGTCAGGGTGTATTCTACGGAAGCGTTGTAGGTGTTAACCGTCTCACCGTCGATGATGTACTGGTAGCGGAAGCCTTCCTCGCCGCAAGCGGGCAGGTTAATCGTGCCGCTGTCTACGGTGACGCCGCCGATAGAGCCGACGCCATCCACAACCACATCGATTGTCTTGGTTGTGTATGTGACATTCAGCACCAGGTTTTCGTTCATTACATAGCCCACTTCAGGCATTGCAACGCCGGTATAGTCGTAGAAACGCTTGTCAATGGTGAGCGCGCTGTTCATCTCTGCCAGAGCAGCTTCCAATCTTTGAATGTGGGAAGCCTCCAGAGACTGGCCAACCTTGAACACCAGGCTGAAGGTGTTCTTGATGCTGCCGTCCACAGATACATTGACTGTCACAGAGCGTCTGTTGTCAGCCTGCTTGCTGCGGATCTCAACTCTTTCAATTTCAGGAACGCTGACGTATACCTCGCCGGCAGATGCAGCTTCAATAGCCGCTACCAATGCGGTCAGCTGTTCGTTGGTGGAGGTTCTGATAATTGCTGCATTGGGAGCCAGCATGGTAATGGCGTTCAGATCCTCGCGCACGCCGGCAACCATGTCGTACTTATCGCCGTAGTTCAGGTCCTCCAGCAGAGTCTTCAGGTTGGGGGTTGCATCCAGGAAATCGTTCATGCCCTTGCGGAGCTTTTCGAACTCGTTGGCAAAGGTTTCATAGTTATTGCCTGCATAATACCATGCCAGGCCGTTCTTTTCGTAGGCCAGCAGATATTCGTACAGGTACAGCTGCTTGGTCTGTGCGTTATAGCACTCGTCAATCAGCATGCGCAGAGCAGACTTGCCTTCTTCGGTCAGGGTATCGCCTTCCAACAGCAGCTTCAGCGCATTGATGTTGGTTGCCAGCTGCTGCAAGCTGCCCTTCATGCCGGAGAGCTTGTTCAGCACAGACTTCTGCTCCTTTGCCTCTCCTGCCAGAACGCCGGGCAGGTTGAGGATTTCCAGCATTTGCGCATCATTAATGACGCCCTTCAGCGCCAGCGTATACTCCACTTCGACGCTGTCATACTCTTCTGCGTCAAAGCTGCCGGTTCCGTTGGCGAAATTGGTAATGGGGAATCTCTGACCGCCCTGCAGATAGTAAGCGCGGGCAGGAATCCAGGGCCGGCCGTCGATGCCGGAGTCCTGGGTGATAGCGCTGACAACGGTAGTGCCGTCCAGCTCGGTCTGCAATGTGATGCAGCCGTCCATAATCGGGTTGCGGATTGCCAAAATACCGGTATTCAGCGCCTTGCTGACCAGTACAGCGGCAGCCTTCTGGCTGACTGCATGGGAAACCGCTGTGCCCCAGGCAATGTCATTCCAGGCTTCGCCCTGGGTCTGCACGATCTGGGTATCGCCCACCACTCTGTAAATGGCATTCTGGCGATAGGCTACGCCGTCAATCAGATAGTCATAAACCAGCTTGTCGTTGCTGTGCTTAGGCAGAACCAAATTATAGCCATAGGGCACAGAAGCGGGCAGACCGTCCACGCCGCTCAGGGTATAGCTCTTGGGAGTGTAGACAATGGTAATTTCCACGTCCTTATCCAGAACGTCGCCTGCGCCCATGCCTTCCACGACGCTGGTGTAGAAGCTGTCGCCTACCTGGTAAGCATCTTCCCAGCCTGCCAGAGCGTCCGCAATCACACCGGTCTGCTCAATAGCAGCCCAAACGACTTCAAAGGACACATTCTTATTTAAGGTAATCAGAGCCGTCTTGTCGCTGACCAGCTCCTTCAGCGTGTTGCTGTTGAGGCTGTTGCGCTCCACAACGTTTGCCACCACCTTTACGGTGACATCCTGGCGGTTCATGTTCACCTGAACCGTTGCGGTATCTGCCAGCAGCTCCTCCGTAACGGTCACTTCCGTAGCAGTTGCGGACAAGTTCTTTGCCAGCGCATCCAGCTGGATGTACTGCAGGGAGTTCAGATCCTCAACGAACGGATTGTAGCTCAAAATTGCCATCGACTCGTTAGCAATGGCATTCAGGCCGGCAAACTTCAGCGCGCTGGTGTTGACGCCGTTGAGCACATAGCCGATGCTCTTATAGAACTCTTCCAGATCTGCCTTTTCAAAGGACATCTGGATGCCCAAGCCGGCAGCCACATCCAGCATCTGCAGAACAACGGTCTTTTCTGCCAAAAGCTGCTCCAGGTAGCCTGCTGTTAAGTCGGATCGTA
>JAZNRW010000152.1:0-2618 GCA_045590835.1 Faecousia sp. | reverse complement strand
CGAAAAAATAGGTTTTACTGTGCTGCCCGGCGCAGAAGTGCGTTTTGATAATCACCCCAATGATTATCTGCTCTATGGCTTGCATGAAGATTTTTTCTATACCGTCCCGCGGCTTAACAAGCTGGAAACTATAGATGCACTGCTTGATATTCTGCCGAAAGACACCTGCGTTGTGCACGCACACCCTTTCCGCGACAATATGGTTGTGGAGACCCCGGCGAAAGGTCTGTTCGGTATGGAGGTATTCAATGGCGGCACCGATCCCTTTCGCAATGACCTTGCCCGCCGGTTTGCCAGCCATTATAACCTTGCAATGACATCCGGTTCCGATATCCATGGCTTGAACCGTCTGGCAAAAGGCGGAATCATGACCGAGCACAAAATCCAAGCACCGGAAGATTTTGTCCGCGTCCTTCGAAGCGGCGAATACAGCCTGATTGAGCCCGGCTGACCCCATCAGCGCCAATGAGTGGGAATAACCCTATCATCATCCGTTTCTGACAAAACGGGCGTGTTGCAAAATGATATGCTACCCCCATAAGAGACAGTGAAAAAGAAAAACTGTTTCTTATGGGGGTATTTCTATGACCAAAAGCAGAAAGATCAGCAAGGAAGAGAAGCTTGCAATCGTTAAGCGATGTTTGTCCGGTGAGTTTGGAGTCTGTGAGGCCGGTCGGCAAATGGGAGTAAGTCAAGAAAGTATCCGGCGTTGGATTCATCGGTACGAAGCGGAAGGAGAGGCCGGATTGACAGCTGCGCAGGGGTGGCGCAAATATCCCAAGGAATTGAAAGAAGCCGCAGTAAAAGACTACCTAGCCGGCAAAGGGAGCCTGGAAGAAATCTGTAAAAAATACAAAATTCGTTCAATTCATCCTCTTCAAAACTGGATTCAGGTGTATAATGGTCATAAAGAACTAAGGACTTCGACAGGAGGAAGCTATATGACCAAAGCACGAAAGACTACCTTTGAGGAAAGAGTTGCAATTGCCAGAGAATGTATTGCGTCCGGAAGAAACTACGGTGACTTGGCAGTCAAGTATAATGTCAGTTACCAACAGGTGTATACCTGGACCAACAAGTATGCAGAACAGGGCGAAGCCGGTCTGGAAGATCGCCGTGGTCAGCGGACGGCACAGCAGCAACCCAGGACACCTGAAGAAGAAATGAAGATCCGGATCGCACAGCTGGAGCATGAGAACTATATGCTGAAGATGGAGCGTGACCTGCTAAAAAAATTGGACGAGATAGAAAGGAGGCGGGGCTGAGCCAGGTACGGCAATCGCACATCTACCTGGCAATAAAAGAGGGCAAGGAAGAATACGGATATTCTGTGGAATTATCTTGCGGTATGTTTGGGGTTTCCAGAGCTGCATACTACCGTTGGCTCAGCGGGAAGAAGTGCAATAGAGAGATAGAAAACGAGAAGATTGCTGAGATTATGGAGCAGATACATACAGAGAATCCGGACAAGGGTTACCGTCGCATTAAGGACGATCTGGCGCACGACCACAAGCTGCATGTAAATGAAAAACGGGTGCTTCGTATTTGTCGCAGCTTGGATATGAAATCTACCATTAAGTACAAGAATAATGGCTGTACAAGACAAGCTGCCAATCCGCAGCACATTGCAAAGAACTGGCTGAACCGTCAGTTTCACGCAAGTATGCCTAATGAGAAATGGTTGACCGATGTAACCGAGTTTAAGTGGTACGAAGGTCCCACCGTACACAAGCTGTACTTAAGCGCTATCCTGGACTTGTATGACCGCAGAATCGTTGCATATGTCGTCCGTGACCGCAATGATAACCCTCTTGTATTTGACACTTTAGACACCGCTATAAAAGACAATCCCAATGCACATCCTTTGTTTCATAGCGACAGAGGTTTTCAGTATACCAACCGAGTATTCTACAACAAGCTGAAGAAGGCGAAGATGAGACAAAGTATGTCCAGAGTTGCCAAGTGCATTGACAACGGTCCTATGGAGGGTTTTTGGGGCATTCTGAAGCGAGAACGATATTACGGCAGGCGGTTTACGAGCCGTAACGAGCTTATACAGATGATTGAGAACTACATCACTTACTACAACAACCGCCGGGTACAGCGCAACCTGGGCATTCTAACACCGATGGAGAAGCACTACAGTTATCCGTTGGCGGCATAAAAAGACATCCGGCAACCCATACCGGGTCACCGGAAGTAAGAAAATTTTTATTTTATTTCACTGTCTACTTGACGGGGAGCAGTTCAAAATAATGCAACACTCCCATTTTTCTGCAGGTTGCAATTCTTTTGCCCTCCTGCTAGAATAAGGAAAAAGGAGGAATGCCTGTGGAGTATTTTGCAGTGATCGATACGGAAACCAACTGGGCCGACCAGGTGATGTCCATAGGCACGGTGATCTCCGAAAAAGATGCCTTCCGGGTGGTGGAGGTAAAATACCATGTGCTGCCGCTGGAATGTGAGATCGGCGGTATGTACGAGGGAGCGCTGTTTTTGGACACACCCTATCCGCCTATGTTGTGTACCCGGCAGGAGGCAGTGGAGGATCTGAAACGCTGGTTCGCTTCGTACAGAATTGAGGATATTTTTGCCTACAATGCCTGCTTTGACCGGAA
>JAZNRW010000151.1:0-7418 GCA_045590835.1 Faecousia sp. | reverse complement strand
GGCTTCTTTTTGCGAAATTTCTTGTATTCTGTCGGCTGTCGATCCCCGCCGCTGTCCGATCTGTTGCTGATTTCAACACTCGGACAGGAGGTGCGACGCATGGATTGCTCGTAAAAACTTTTTCAAAAACCATCTTCCGCGTTTGGAAGATCCGCCCCCGCTTACCGTAGTAGTGGCGAAAGGGGAGGAAAAGTATCACCCGCCTTTGCGGACGCGAAGGGAGGTGAATACATGAAACCTCATTCGCACGAAGAACACATCCAGCACTCCTTTGATGCGTTTTGCAAAAAGGTACTGCGGAACGAAACGCGGGACTACCAGGACGAACTTGCGCGGAAAAGAAACCGTGAGATTTCCTTTTCCGATCTGCCAGTTGAAGTTATGGAGCAGCTTTCCGTCTGTGACATCTACTTTGTAGAGGACAAGACCTTTGGCGTTCTTGATTATGCGGTGTATATCGACAATGACGATCTGGCACAGGCGATTGCAGCCCTGCCGCTGGACAAGCGCGATATTATCCTGCTGTCCTATTTCCTTGATATGTCGGACAACGAGATCGCCAAGCTGCTGAACATGGTACGCAGCTCCGTTGCATACCGCAGGACAAGCACCTTGAAGCTGCTAAAAGAACTGATGGGAGGTAACACAGATGACACATAGTAATGTCAAAGCGCGTCTGCTGCCCTTTTCTGTCATTCAGAAAGCGGCAAGCGGCGATGTCGAAGCCATCAACGCTGTTCTGAAACACTACGAGGGGTACATAGCCAGACTGTCGCTGCGCGAGCTGTACGACGAATACGGCAACCCTCATTTGTGCGTGGACGAAGAACTGCGCCGTAGGCTGGAAACGAAGCTCATAACGAAGATTCTTACTTTTCGGGTAAATTGACCCGACTGCCGGACAAGCGTTTCATTCCCCTTTCCGACTGATCCGGCTGATGCTCCTTGAAAAACACGCGCCCGCCGCGTCATAAAGCACAAAGGACACATCCCTTTTGCGTCGAGCCGTGCGGCGGGTGCGCCAAGACACATATCCGGGAGGATATGCCGAGCGACAAACACTTTCACCGTAATGCAGCGTGGCAGCTTGCGGGCGAGGACGCGCAGGAGGAACAATGGTACTCATTCGCAGTCACAGTCCGAGCGTGATAAAACCGTCGCAGGCAATGAGCGGATCTCCGGCAGACCGTCGGAGGGGTGGAACTCCCGTGGAGCTGCGCCAGCAGCCGTCCTTTGAGCTTCTTTATTTTGAATTGATTTTTTCTATCCCATGAAAGGGGGATTTATTTCTATGAACACAGCAATCAATCAGAAAACAAATGTCCCCGTTGTACGAGAGTACAAAATCGGGGACATGACATATATCGTGAAAGCCGTCGTAAAGGACGGCGCAAAAGAGGACGCCGCGACAAAAATTCGCCGTATGATAAGAAATGATATGCAGCAGGCAAAGAGCCACAAATAATTTACATCTTGCCTACAGACGGCGAACAGGTTTTATGCTATAATATAAGTAACCTGTTTGTCCGGCTGCCGGAACAGGAGGTAAACATGAAACAGCAGCCAGACAAGATGACCGCATACTACTATCGTGCGGCGCATATCAATACAGATTTGTACCTTGACAATCAAATGTACCGACTTCTCCACCATGCAATGACAAACGGTGTGTCCCTTGCTGCGAAAGGTGGTGACTGCAAATGATGAACGGAATCCAGTTTCAGAGTGTGCAGACGCCTAACGCTTTAAGCAGCGAACTCCGCAGCGTGATCCGTGACAATGTTCTGCAATTCTATGTGCAGGGCAATGGAATGGACGCACAGGAAGAAGGCATAACCGCCCTGTATGAACGCTTGTCGCAGGAAGATAAATTAGACGGTGAGAGCAACAGTATTGCCAATCAGAAAAAGATTCTGGAACGCTACTGCAAAGACCACGGGTATACCGCTATCCGGCATTATGACGAGGATGACGGCTATTCCGGCACGAACTTCAACCGTCCGGGCTTCCAGCGTATGCTTGCCGATATTAAGGCTGGCAAAATCAAGCGCGTCATTGTAAAGGACATGAGCCGATTCGGGCGCGACTATCTGCAAGTGGGTATGTATACGGATGTGCTTTTCCCGGAGTTTGGCGTACACTTTATCGCCGTCAATGACGGTGTTGACAGTACACGCGGAGAAAACGAGTTTACCGCTATCCGCAATGTATTTAACGAAATGTACGCCCGCGATACTTCCAAGAAGATCCGTGCCACATGGCAGAGCAAAGGAAAATCCGGCGAACATCTGACTACCATTCCCCCATACGGGTATATCAAAGACCCGGAGGACAAAAAGAAATGGATTGTCGATGAAGAAGCCGCAGCCGTCGTGCAAAAGATTTTCTCCCTCTGTGTTGACGGTTTGGGACCTACGCAAATTGCCAAGTGGCTGAAACAGCATCAGATCCTAAATCCTACTGCTTATGCTCATTCCAAAGGGCTGCCCGCAAGCAATAAGCCTACGGCTGATCCGTACAAGTGGACAAATGAAACCGTTTGCCGCATTTTGGAGCGCGTGGACTATCTGGGACACACGGTAAACTTCAAGACAACGAAGCAATCCTACAAGAGCAAAAAGAAGCTCTGGAACGATCCTGCGGATTGGGTAATCTTTGAGAACACCCAGCCCGCGATCATCGAGGAAAGCGTATTTATCATTGTCCAGAATATCCGCGGTTCCCGCCGCCGTCCTACCAAGATGGGTGATATGGGTATCTTCTCCGGGCTGCTCTACTGTGCAGAGTGCGGCGGCAAGATGTATCAATGCCGCGCTACCAACTTTACGGAGGAACAGAAATACTTTATCTGCTCCACCTACCGCAAGGGGAAAGACCTATGCACAACACATTCGATCAGAAATGTGGTACTGCATGAAATCGTGCTAAAGAATCTGCGCGAAGCCATACAGTATGTGAGCCAATACGAAGCCGAGTTTATGCGGGAAGCAGCAGACATCAGTATGCGGGATCGTGACGCGGAATTTGCGCGTAAGCGTGATACGCTGGCAAAAGCTGATAAGCGCATTGCAGAGCTTGACCGCATCATTTCCAGACTGTATGAGGACAATGTAATGGGTAAGCTGTCCGATGACAGATTTATCAAAATGTCCCACGACTACGAGCTGGAACAGAGCAACCTTAAATCTATGGCAGAGGTTTTGCGCAAGGAGCTGAAACAGCAGGAGCAGCAGAAAACCAATGTCAAGGCATTTGTTGCAGCGGTGAAGAAGTACACGGATATGCAGGAGCTTGACGCGGCAGTTCTCCGAGAGTTTATTGACCGCATCGAAGTGTCCCACGCAGACAAGAAATCCAAGACGAGGGAAATTACCATTGTCTATAACTTCATCGGTGCATTTGACTTTACACGGGCTATGGAAGAAGCCCACAATACAACTGAAAAACAGCAAAAGACGGCATAGCCGTCAAGCTAAACCGTCTTTTGCTTCAATGTTTTCTTAAGTCACCGCCCCATTAACCGGAGGTTTATTTTATGCCAATCAGTCGTTGGTGTAGTTGTCGAAATAACCCTGAATATAGATGATAGGAGTACCCTTATCACCGGAGCCGGAGGTCAGATCGCACAGAGAGCCAATGAGGTCGGTCAGGCGGCGGGGAGTAGTGCCCTGTGCGGCCATATTGCCAACCAAGCTGGAACCGTCCTTCTGCTGGATCTTGTCCTTGATGGCGTCCCGCAGGGCATCGCCGGACAGATCGGCAAAGTCGTTATCTGCCAGATACTTCAGCTTCAGCTCGTTGGGAGTGCCTTCCAGACCGGCGGTGTAAGCAGGGGAGACTACAGGGTCAGCCAGCTCCCAGATCTTGCCAACGGGGTCTTTGAAAGCACCGTCGCCATAGACCATAACTTCCATCTTCTTGCCAGTGGCATCCAGCAGGCGCTTCTGAATCTCCTCCACCAGACCCTGGCAGTCTCTGGGGAACAGCTTTACCATATCCTCGGTGGATTTGTTAGAGCCCAGAAGGCCGTAGCGCTCGTTGTAGCCGCTGCCGTTAATGGGAGCGGTCATGATCTCATCCAGACCGTACACACACTCTGCGCCGGCATCCTTCAGCAGGCGCTTGGTGCGTACCCGGGTGTGAATATCGCAGTTGAGCACATTCTTAGTGTAGCTGAGCACGGCCCGGGGGTCGTTGGCAAAGACGATCTCTACCTCTGCGCCGCACTCCAGAATCAGATTCTTGTAGTACTCCACATAGTCAACACCGGTAAAGCGGTGCTTAATATAGCCAAACAGCTGACGATAGCGCTCCTCGGACAGCACATCCCGGTAGGGGTCGACATTGTGTTGGTCCATCAGATCCCAATCGATCAGGTGGTTGCCCACCTCATCAGAAGGATAGCTGAGCATCAGAACTACCTTTTTGCAGCCGCTTGCAATACCCCGCAGGCAGATGGCAAACCGGTTACGGCTCAAAATGGGGAAAATAACGCCCACAGTCTCGCCGCCGAATTTGGCGCGTACATCCTGGGCGATGTTATCAACGCTGGCGTAGTTGCCCTGTGCGCGGGCCACAATGGCCTCGGTCATAGCAACGATATCCCGGTCGTGGGGGGTCAGACCATCTTCCTTGATCGCTTCCAGGATCGAAGCAGTAACGATTTCTGCCAGATCGTCGCCCTGGCGGATAATGGGAGCCCGGACACCCATGGAAACAGTACCTAACATCCGGCTCATAGTAACACATCCAATCTGAATAAATTCATAGTTTCTGTAAAAAACGAATGTCCCTTACCGATTTATTATAATATAATAATGCCCATTTGTAAAATAAAATTTACTGTAAAACGTGGAAAATGTTGAAACAGCTCAAGACGATTCATTACAGCAATTTGCCAACCAAATACCACAGCAGCGCAAGCAGAATTAAGAAGGGAATGAAGGCTACCAAAGCAGCAGAACCGACGGCCACGGCAACAATGCCGATCTTCTGCAGGGCTAGGATCAAAACCGTAAGCAAACCGGTCGTCAGTATTGCCTTGGAGATCTGTTTACCAACAATATTTGCAAAGAAGAAGGTGTACAAAGCTGCAACTAAAGGGTTGACAGAGGTCAGAATAATACCTACCAGGAACTTCAGCGCACCGGTCAGCAGCATCAAAACAAGAACTGCTAATAACACGACCGGCGCATATGTAACCAAGCCTTCCGGCAGATAGGTGCGGAACAGACCGATTACCACAAGGTGTAAAATCATTGCCAAAGCAATGCTCAGAACCCGGAAGAGAAACCAGCTGAATATCTTCTTGCCCTTTGGAAGCAGGTTGTCGACCAGATTCATAAGGGCGGCCAAAATGATCATACTTAGCACTTGAGAGCAGATCAGAGTATAATCCGCTTGAAAAGAGAACAGATACATGGTGTCATCTTGTATTTGCACATAGGGCAGGGGAGATAGAAACTGCTGAAACCAGTTTCCAATGTCGCCCAATATGATCGTCAACACATAGATGAAGATTATTCCAATGCCGGAAGAAATCGCACAGTTCAAGGTGGACTGCTTACCAAACACAAACCGGCCTACCAGCGCCAGCGCAAGTATAGTTCCGATCAACAGACCGACGCCCATCAAAAAAGAGGGGACATTCAAATCAAGATTTTGAAAATATTGAACAATTGCGTCCATAGCAACCTCCCAAAGAGAAACAGCCGCCAGAAATTCTGGCGGCTGCATTGTCTGTGTAAAGATTAAGAGATAAATTACTTAATCTCTGCCTCTGCGCCAGCTTCCTTCAGCTCAGCGACCATCTTCTCGGCATCTTCCTTGGAGACAGCTTCCTTCAGGGTCTTGGGGCAGTTGTCGACCAGATCCTTAGCGTCCTTCAGGCCCAGGCCGGTAATAGCGCGGACAACCTTGATGACGTTCAGCTTGGAAGCGCCGGCATCCTTCAGGATGACGTCGAACTCGGTCTTCTCTTCAGCAGCCTCAGCAGCACCGCCAGCAGCGGGAGCAGCAACAGCAGCAGCAGCGGCGGAAACGCCGAAAACTTCCTCCAGGGTGTGAACCAGCTCGGACAGCTCCAGAACGGTCAGGCCCTTAACTTCCTCTACGAGAGCAGTGACTTTTTCACTAGCCATTGTAATATCCTCCTAATAAATGTTTGTTGTGTGTTTGTTTACGTGTAATTAAGCTTCAGCATTTTCAGCGGGAGCTTCGGCCTCAGCAGCGGGAGCCTCAGCGGCTTCTGCGGCAGGTGCCTCAACAGCTTCTTCAGCTGCAGGTGCTGCTTCTACAGCAGCGGGAGCGGGCATCTCGCCACCCTCTTCCTTCTTGATCCGGATCTGATCCAGAACGAAGGCCAGGCTGGAGATAGGTGCCAGGAAGGTGCCAAGTACAGAAGCAACCAGAGCGTTCTTGCTGGGCAGCTCACCGAAGCCATTGAGCTCGGTAGCGGACAGAACAGAACCCTCAACAACGCCGCCCTTAATGGACAGAGGCAGCTTGTTCTTCTTGGCGAACTCGCATACGATACGAGCGGGAGCGATGGGATCGCCGGTGGTGCTAGCCATTGCAGTAGTGCCGTTGAGAACCTCAGTGAAGTCGTAGCCGTTTTCCTTGGCTGCGAAACGGGTCAGAGTGTTCTTAACAACAGTGTACTCAACACCAGCATCATGGAACTGCTTACGCAGAGCGTTATCCTGAGCAACAGTGATACCTTTGTAATCAACAAAAACCACGGAAGTAGCTTCCTTGATCTTGACGGCCAGAGCGTCAACAACGGCTTTCTTGCTCTCGAGAACCTTTGCGTTGGGCATGTTTTTCACCTCCGAAAATAAAAAGTGTCTTCCTGCCAGAAGACAGAAAGACACGCAAACAACAAATCTTGTTAAACGTACCTCGGCAGGATTTATGCTTTGCAGCACCTGCTGTCTTTGGCAACTCTTGGATTATACTAGACAAAAGCCGGTTTGTCAATACTTATTTTGCAATAATTCCTGCTTTTTTAGTAAAAAACCCGGAAGGCAGTGCCTTCCGGGAATTTATAGGCTATCTTAGTTGCCGTACTTGGAAGTGTTGACCTTCACGCCGGGGCCCATGGTGGAAACCACGGTGCAGGACTTGATATACTGACCCTTTGCTGCAGCGGGCTTAGCCTTCACAACAGCGGCCATCAGGGTGTCCATGTTCTCGGTCAGCTTCTCGGTGCCGAAGGAAACCTTGCCGATGGGGCAGTGGATGATGTTGGTCTTGTCCAGACGGTACTCGACCTTACCGGCCTTGATCTCCTGAACAGCGGCGCCGACGTTGGGGGTCACAGTGCCAGCCTTGGGGGAGGGCATCAGACCCTTGGGGCCCAGAACCTTACCCAGACGGCCAACCAGGCCCATCATGTCGGGAGCAGCAACGACCACGTC
>JAZNRW010000150.1:0-23186 GCA_045590835.1 Faecousia sp. | reverse complement strand
AGCCGGAAACAGAATAAAAACAGCCGCCCCAGAAGTTTCTGCGGCACTTGTTTTTATTGTTTGCGATCGGGTCTGTAAGCCGGGTTCTGTCTTAACAGCCATCTATCTAGACCTGCAATTGCTCACAGGTTCCAGCCACCTCCTGAGAACGGCCGGGCAAGCCATCTGTTCTCCCACGGTGTTGCTCCGGATAGAGTTTACATCGTAAAACCCATGTCTCCATGGGCCGGGTGGGCTCTTACCCCACCTTTTCACCCTTGCCCTCGTCGATTCACGCATATAAACGCGCACTTTGCTGCAAGCAGCAAAGCTCACACTATATGCGAAATCTCCTCTTCCCCAACGAAACTTCGTTTCGCCGGGGTCCTCATTTTTGTGAGTAGGAAGGCGGTATATCTCTGTTGCACTTGTCCTGGGGTCACCCCCGGCGGGCGTTACCCGTTATCCTTGCCCTGTGGAGCCCGGACTTTCCTCACCTGAGTCCTTTCGGAGCTCAGCCGCGGCTGTCCGACCCGGTCGCTGAAATATTGTAACCCAAAGTAGACAGATTGTCAAACATTGATCAAATTTAACTTATTTGCTTGCCAATTATCTGGAAATGGAGCGCAGGGGTATATGCTCCAGCAGCTGCAGATGATATTTGCTGACAAGGGCCATGGCCTTTTCTTCTGTCGCAGGATCTACAAGATCCTGCGGTCTGTGGGCATCACAGCCGAATACTACCGGGCAGCTTACATTGCCCGCAATTTCCCAGAAGGCTTCCCGGGGATAGTGCCGCCCTTCCCGCAGCCCCAAGAAGTTGATTTCCAGAGGGATCCGGCGATCCTTGGCGGCCTGACACAGACGCGTCGTATGGGTGGCGTAAATATCCGGGTCACCCTGGAAATTCAGAAGATCCGGGTGGGCAACATAGGAGAATAGGCCGGTATCCATACCTGCGATCACCTGATCACAGTACCGCTTTAGAAGATCTGCATCCTCGGTGGGTCGGCCGTTGTAGGGTTCGTCTATTTCATTGCCGCACCAATGCTGGCCCAAAATGAAATATTCAATGCCAAAAGGCGCGAGCATATCCAAAAGGGCAGGGATCAGGTCGGGGTAATACTCCACTTCCAAACCCAGCCGAATGTGAATCTGTCCGGCGTATTTTTTCTTCAAGGTCAAAACGGACGCCACATAATCCTTTAGCTCCTCCGGATACATCCGCATATGGGAGTAGTATGAGCCGGGAAAGAGGAAGGGGGTGTGGTCGGAAAAACCCAATGTCTGCAGTCCGCCTGCGATGGCCTGCTGTACATATTCCTCTTCTGTACCAACGGCGTGACGGCATCGGACGGTATGGGTGTGAAGATTTTCTATCATAAGCATTGTCCTTATTCCTCATTTCTCGTTATTGTACTGCGCTTAAGACCGGTTGTCAAATATCTTGCAAATTTCTATGGAAAAGGCTATACTATATTTTAGAAGAGTATTGTTGAAATGAGGCTGCTGTTATGGAATCTGCTTTGCAAAACTATTTTACCTCCCTCCGGGGGAAGACCATCGCAGTGCTGGGCTTGGGTGTCAGCAATCGCCCGCTGGTGCGGCTGCTGCTGCAATACGGCTGCCAGGTGATTGGCTGCGACAGAACCCCCCGGGAAAAGCTGGACCCAGAGGTGCTGGAGCTGGAGGAAAAGGGCTGCGCTCTGCGTGTAGGGGAGACCTATTTGGAGAACCTTACTGCAGATATAGTGTTCCGTACCCCCGGTATGCACCCGGCGAATCCGGCGCTAGTGCAGCTGCGTCAATTTGGCGCGGAAGTGACCAGCGAAATGGAAGTGTTTTTTGAGCTGTGCCCCTGTACCATTCTGGCGGTGACCGGCTCTGACGGAAAGACCACTACCACCACCTTGATTGCCGAGATGCTGAAGGCAGCCGGTAAAACCGTCTGGCTGGGCGGCAACATCGGTACGCCGTTGCTGCCGCTGTTGGACAATATGCAGGTGACGGATTTTGCGGTGGTGGAGCTGAGCTCTTTTCAGCTGATGGATATGCGGCGCAGCCCCCATGTGGCGGTGGTTACCAACTTGGCACCCAACCACCTGGATGTCCACAAGGATATGGATGAATATGTGGAGGCGAAGAAGAACTTATTCCGCTATCAGATGGCAGATGACATTCTGATCCTCAATGCAGATAATGCCATTACCGCCGGCTTTGCCGGCAATGGACACACCCGCTACTTTGCCCGCCAGGGAAAGACAGAAAACGGCGTTTGCCTCCGGGGGGATATGATCTGCCGGGATGGCATTCCGGTGCTGGATATCCGGGAAATAACAATACCCGGCGTCCACAACATTGAAAACTACATGGCTGCCATTTTGGCTGTGGAGGGTTTGGTGGACGACGAGACCATCCGTAAGGTAGCCCGGGAGTTCGGCGGTGTGGAGCACCGGATCGAGCTGGTACGGGTAAAGGATGGGGTTCGGTATTATAACGATTCTATCGCCTCCTCACCCAGCCGTACTATCGCGGGACTGAATAGCTTCACAGAAAAGGTGCTGCTGATCGCCGGTGGTTACGATAAGCACATCCCCTATGATGAGCTGGGCCCGGTGATCTGCCGCCGGGTGAAAAAGCTATACCTGAACGGCGCAACCGCCCCCCAGATCCGGGCTGCTGTGGAAAACGCCCCGGGATACACCCTCGGGCACCCGGAAATTAACGATTGCGGTGACTTTACTGCCGCTGTTTTGGCTGCTGCAAAGGACGCAGAGCTAGGGGATGTGGTACTGATGAGTCCTGCCTCTGCGGCCTTCGACCAGTTTAAAAACTTTATGGTCCGGGGAGATTACTTTAAGAAGCTGATTAAGGAGCTGTAAGATGGACATTTCCAAATTGACAAATGCCATGCGAAAGGTCCTGCCTATGCAGTACTGCGGCGCGGTGATCGTGGCTGCGGGCAATGCCTCCCGGATGGGCGGCATCGATAAGGTGATGGCCCCGCTGGCAGGAGAGCCCATGATCGTCCGGTCTGTCCGCGCATTCGAAAACTGTGATGCGGTGAGAGAGATCGTAATCGTGACCCGGCCGGATCTGATTGCACGGATCACGGATCTTTGCAGCGGCATGGGCAAGGTGCGGGCGGTGGTTGCCGGCGGCGCAGACCGACCGGAATCTGTAAGAAACGGACTGTCTGCTCTGTCGAATAAGGTGCGCCTGGTTGCTGTTCACGATGGGGCAAGACCGCTGATCTCCCAGGAGGTGATTCACCGTGCCATCCGTGCCGCCCGGGATTACGGCGCAGCCGCCCCCGGTGTTCCGGTGAAGGATACGGTGAAGACGGTTTCCGGTGGTCTGGTGGAATCTACTCCGGACAGAAGCGCCCTGCAGGCGATCCAGACCCCACAGATCTTTGATATAGACCTGCTCAAAGGGGCGCTGGAGCAGGCGAAAAAAACCGGCGCAACGATTACCGACGATTGCTCTGCGGTGGAGCGGCTGGGAATGGCTGTGCGAATTGTGGAGGGTGACGAGCGGAATATCAAAGTCACAACGCCTATGGATCTGGCGGTGGCGCAGGTGCTTTTGGAGGAGACAAAATGAGAATCGGACACGGATACGATGTGCATAAATTGACTGAGGGTCGTGATCTGATCTTGGGCGGCGTGAAGATCCCCTATGAAAAGGGACTCCTGGGCCACTCGGATGCGGATGTGCTGCTTCACGCGGTGTCTGACGCCCTGCTGGGCGCGGCGGGTCTTGGGGATATCGGCAGGCATTTTCCGGATACAGATCCTGCCTACAAGGGAGCAGACTCCCTAAAACTGCTGATGCAGGTGGCGGATAAAATCGCCGCTGCCGGCTACCGGGTGGGCAATGTGGATGTGACCATGATCGCCCAGCGCCCCAAGCTGAAGGATTATATCCCCCAGATGCAGGAAAACATTGCCGCAGCGCTGCAGGTATCTTCCTCTCAGATCAATATCAAGGCCACAACAGAAGAGCAGTTGGGTTTCACCGGTGACGGCAGCGGTATGTCTTGCCACGCGGTGTGCCTGCTGGAGGATGCGCCTGCCTAATATTACACAATATTCCCCTCCCGGACATAAATTGGTTCGGGAGGGTTTTTGTATGAAAAATTGTTTAATTACCTTCCGTTCTGTAACACCTGCCCAGCGGGCAGAGGCGGTATTGCATCGGGCGGGAGTGGTGTGTACGATCCAGCGGACACCCAAGTGGATGGAGGAAAAAGGCTGCGGTTACAGTATTCGACTGGATTGCAGTGATATGATGGTAGCTGCTATGCTGCTGCGGGATGCCGGGGTGGTGTTCCGGAGAAGCTACTCTCTGGGAGAGGGTGGAAGAGTAGAGGAATTGCGACTATGACGTATCTGGATCATGGGGCAACATCCTTTCATAAGCCGGAATCGGTTTGCAGAGCCGTTCGCTGCGCTTTGGAGAACTGCGGAAATCCCGGCCGGGGCGGTTACCCGGCCACCCTGGCCGGGGCGAAAACCGTTCTGCGTTGCCGGGAACGGGCAGCAGAGCTGTTTTCCTGCCAGCCGGAGCAGGTAGTGATGACCCCTTCCTGCACCTTCGGTCTGAATACGGCGATCCGGACCTTGGTAAAACCCGGCAATCGGGTGCTGATCACAGGCTTTGAACACAATGCGGTGACCCGGCCACTGCACGCGCTGAGCGCAAAGGTGATCGTGGCCGGTCGCAAGCTGTTTGATTGGACGGACACACTGGAGGCTTGGGAACGGGAACTGAAAAAAGGCGTGGATGCAGCGGTGTTTACCCATGTTTCCAATGTGTTCGGATATATCCTGCCGGCAGAGGAAATGGCGAGATTATGCAAACTATACAAAGTTCCCTTTGTAATAGATGCCGCCCAATCTGCCGGGATCTTACCGGTGAATATGCGTGATCTGGGAGCGGACTTTATTGCCATGCCCGGACACAAGGGCCTGCTGGGGCCTATGGGGACCGGCCTTTTGCTGTGCGGCAGACACCCAACGGCCTTGGTGCAGGGCGGGACAGGGACATTATCCAGGGAGCAAAGTATGCCGGACTTCCTGCCGGAAGGGGCAGAGGCTGGAACGCTGAATGTGCCGGGAATCGCCGGTTTAGCCGCAGGAATTTCCTACCTGCAGCAGACGGGGATCGATTCTGTGCTTGCCAGAGAGCAGTCTCAGATGCGACATTGTGTGCGGGGGCTTGAAAAGTTGGGCTTTCGGGTGTTTTCTGGGGAAAACCAGAGCGGAACGGTTTCTTTTGTCCCCAATTTAGACTGCGAGGAGGCTGCGGTCATTCTGGCGAAGCAGGGGATCGCTGTCCGGGCGGGGCTGCATTGCGCCCCATTGGCCCATGAAAGCGCAGGCACACTGGAAACCGGGACAGTGCGGGTAAGTTTCGGCCATGATGCAGCGCCTTGGCAAACCGGAAATCTGCTGCTGGCAGCTGAGAAAATCGCCGGAGAATCGTAAAAAAATTATGAATAACTATTGCTATCAGAGGCGCAATCCGCTATAATGGAATGGATAATAGGCTAGTTATGCCAAGAATACAAAGCTTTTGGCGCAGAGATAAAATTTACGGAAGAAGAGGGGCGCTTATGGAAGGTTTACAAGCTATATGGCAGCAAATCCTTGGGATGCGTTGGTCGGACTATCTGGATATTATCATCGTTGCGTTTTTGATTTATAAGCTGCTGCCTCTGTTCAAGTCCAGCGGCGCTACGCGGATCGCCCGGATCGCAGCCATCGTAGTTGTTGTGGCATGGCTGACGGAGCTGTTGCGCCTGCATACGATCAGCTACCTGCTGTCACAGGTGCTGGCTGTCGGTATCCTGGCAGTGGTGGTGTTGTTCCAGCCGGAACTGCGCCGGATGCTGGATCACTTAAGCTATATGAAACTGAGCTATTTCCTTGGCTCCAAAAAACCCCAGCAGGAAATGGAAACGGTCATTAACCAGACGGTCCGCGCCTGCGAGGTTATGAGCCGGGAGCGGATAGGCGCGCTGATCGTCTTTGCCCGGGATAACCGGCTGGAGGAGTATTTCAAAACCGGCACTATGATCGAAGGTCGCGTTTCCGAGCAGCTGATCCGGAATATCTTTTTTCCCAAAGCAGCCCTCCACGACGGCGCAATGATCATCCGGGACGGTATGGTAACCGCTGCCGGCTGCGTGCTGCCGCTATCGGACAGTGAGCGGCTGAGCTTGGATCTGGGTACTCGCCACCGGGCGGCTGTGGGTATGAGTGAAGTGTCCGATGCGGTGGTTGTGGTTGTCTCGGAGGAGACCGGCGCGATTTCCGTGGCGGTGGGCGGTATGCTCAAGCGCCATCTGGCGTCTCAGACGCTGGAACGGCTGCTACGTAATGAGCTGTGCCCGCCTGAGGAGGAGCAGGAACAAACTCTGGTTGTTAAGCTGACGCAAATGCTGCAGAAAAAGGATAAGGGAGGAAACGGCGATGAAAAATAAAATCCTTTCCATTCTTTTGTCGGCGGCAATTGCCTTTGGCCTTTGGATCTATGTGATCACGGTGGTCAGTCCCGAATCGGAAAAAACCTACTATAACATCCCCGTGGTGCTGCAAAATACCGATGCGTTGACAGAACGGGGGCTGATGATCGTCAGCGAAGACCCGGTGGTGACCCTGGATCTGAAGGGCAACCGCACGGATCTGAACCTGCTGAATGAATCCAACATCAACGTGCTGGCGAATGTGGTGAATATCAAGGAAGCAGGCACCCATCATTTGACCTATGATGTGGCCTACCCCGGAAACATTTCCTACAATGCGGTGACGGTCCAAAGCAGCAGCACCGATCAGATTACCGTTAAGGTGGAAAACAGGATCAAGAAGAACATCCCTGTGGTGATCGACTATGGTGGATCTTCTGTGCCGGAGGGCTTTATCACCGATAAGGAAAATGCCCATCTGGATTTCCGGTATATTGAGGTGGTTGGTCCCCAGTCGGTGATGGATAATATCCACAAAGCCGTTATCCAGGCAAATTTGAACGGTCAGACACAGACCCTGATTGAAGAGTGTGAATATACTCTGTGTAATGAGGACGAAGAACCCGTGGATGCAACCATGGTTACCACCAATGTGGAAAAAGTAACGCTGACGGTTAAAATTCAGCGTGTGAAGGAAATCAACCTGATACTCAATGTGATCGACGGCGGTGGCGCCACCAGAGAAAACAGCTCCATTACCATCAATCCCACCACCATCCGGGTATCCGGCAGCGATGCGCTGTTGGAGGATTTGGAAGGTGTAGAACTGGGCAGTATCAATCTGGCAGAGGTTTTGGCGGACCGGACCGTGACCTTCCCCATCCGGCTACCGGAGGGGGTCACAAATGAGACCGGCGTTACAGAGGCGGTGGTGAAGATCGAATTCCCACAGCTGATGACCAAGACCTTTGATATCACTAATATAACAGCTATCAATGTGCCGGAAGGTCTGGAAGTGGATATGATCACACAGGCACTGGAGGTGCGGATCCGCGGTCCTATTGAGGACATTAAGGCCATGAAGGATACGGATGTTACTGTCATCGTGGACTTTGCCGGCGCCCAGGTCGGAACAGCTACCATGAAGGCAGAAATCGTTCTGAGTGAGAACTTCCGGAATGTGGGAGCTATGGGCACTTATCAGGTATCTGCCACTGTGCAGGAGTAGGACAATAACGTAATTGCGGACGAAAGATAGTTCCGGCGGCTTATCCGCCGGAACAGTCAGAAAAGAGGAAACAAGCTTGATTAAAAGTATGACCGGCTACGGCCGCGCTGTGGAAACAGTAAACGGCAGGGAATTTACCGTGGAGCTGCGCTCCGTCAATAATCGCTATCTGGACTGCTCTGTGCGTCTGCCCAGAATCCTGTCCTTTGGAGAGGATGCGGTAAAGCAGGCTGTGAAAAATGCCATCTCCCGGGGTAAGGTGGATGTGTTCATCACCATCCGCAGCGAGGGCGGCGATGAGGTACAGGTGAATTTGAACGCCGCAGTGGTGCAGAGCTACTTGTCTGCTATGCAGCGGATGACAGACGAATTTGGTGTCACCAACGATGTGACCACCACCAGCCTGTCCCGCCTTCCCGAAGTGTTTGTGCTGGAAAAACCCCAGGTGGATGAGGAGCAGCTGTTGGGCGACCTGATGGGCGTGGTCAATAAAGCGCTGGAAGGCTACGACGCTATGCGCGTGGCAGAGGGACGGGCCTTGGATCAGGATCTACGCAGCCGTGGAGACACGATCCTTGCTCTGGTGAGCCAGGTGGAGCAGGGCAATGCCCAGACCGTGATCGACTACCGCACCAGGTTGGAGAATAAGCTGAAAGAAGTGCTGTCCAATACATCTATCGATGAGAGCCGCATCCTGACCGAGGCTGCCATCTTTGCGGACAAGGTTGCCGTGGATGAGGAGACCGTCCGCCTGCGCAGCCATCTGCAGCAGATGAACGATATGCTCACCGCCGGCGGCGCCGTGGGCCGGAAGCTGGACTTTTTGCTGCAGGAGATGAACCGGGAGGCTAATACCATCGGCTCCAAGTGCACCGATGTGAATTTGGCCAGAATCGTGGTGGATATTAAGGCAGAACTGGAAAAAATTCGGGAACAGACCCAGAACATTGAGTGAGGGAGCTATGAAACTGATTGGAATTGGTTTTGGCAGCATGGTGGCAGCTGGGCGGGTGCTTGCCATTATGGATCCGGACTCTGCGCCCATTAAGCGGGTAGTGCAGGAGGCCAGGGACCGGGGTATGCTGATCGACGCATCCTACGGACGGAAGACCAAATCCGTGCTGCTGATGGACACGGATCATGTGATCCTGTCTGCGCTGACACCGGATGCGCTGGGCGCCCGCTGGGAGGATAAACAGGAGGAGGGTCAGGATGCCTAAAGGAAAGCTGTTTGTGATCTCCGGCGCCTCCGGTGTGGGAAAGAGTACGGTGCTTGCCAAGGTGATGGAAGCCCGGAAGGACCTGCGTTTCTCTGTTTCTGCCACCACCCGCGCCCCCCGACCCGGGGAAGTAGATGGGGTCAGCTATTATTTTGTGACCAAAGAGAAATTTCAGGATATGATCGCAAATCGGGAATTCCTGGAATATGATGCCCATATGGACAATTACTACGGCACCCCCAGGCGCCAGTTGGAGGAGAAGCTTCTCTCCGGCAGCGTGATCCTGGATATCGAACCCAACGGCGCGTTTAACGTGCGCCGGCAGAAAGAGGATGCGGTGCTGATCTTCATTGCGCCCCCCTCTGCTGAGGAATTGGAACACCGGCTGCGCAGCCGGGGCGATACCTCCGAGGAGCAGATCCGCGTCCGGCAGGAGCGGGTGGCCTGGGAGATGGAGCAGAGCAAAGCATACGACCATGTTGTTGTCAACGATCAGGTGGATACCTGCGCTGAGAAAATTTTAGAAATCATCGCCCGTGAGGCGGATTGAAATTGGAGGAAATTGATTATGTTGTACCCCCCCGTAGCTGATATGCTGAAGCATGTAGACAGCCGTTACCTGCTGGTGAATGTGGTGGCTACCCGCGCAAGACAAATCGCATCCGAGGCAGAGGCTCTGCAGGAGGAACTGACCGACAAGCCTGTGACTCTGGCCATCCGGGAAGTGGCTGCCGGTGAGCTGTCCGCAACCCTGAAAGAAGAGTACAGACACTAAGATACCACGACGGACAGGCGTTTGCCTCCGTTCCTATAGAAAGTAAGGAGGGGTCATATGATCGCAAAAATCGCTGTTTCGGCGGCCAATTTTGCCATCGACAAGCCCTATTCTTACTTTTATCCGGAGGAAATGGAGCTTATGCCCGGCATGCGTGTGACAGTGCCCTTCGGCCGCAGCAATCGCCACACGGAAGGTGTGGTGCTGGCGGTAGAACCCGGACGCGCAGAGGGATTAAAGCCGGTGGCTCAGCCGCTGGATGAGACCCCGCTGCTCAGCGCCACCATGCTGCGTCTTGCGGCCTTTCTCCGGGAGCGGTACTTCTGTACCTTCTACGATGCCATCCGGATTATGCTGCCGGCAGGCCTGTGGTTTCAGAGCCAGGATACCTATGCCTTGACAGAGGACCGCAGCTGGCAGGAAAAGCCGTTCCGCCAGCCCGATGCCAGGATTCTGCTGCAGCTGCTCCTTGACTGCGGCGGCCAGACCGATGGCAAAGTGCTGCGCAGCGCCCTGCCTTCTGAAGAGGTCTTTGATAAGGCGGTAGGATATCTGCTGAAAAAGAAGTGGATCACCGCCCAGCGGGACTTTCTGCGCCGAACCGGCGATAAGCAGGAGCAAATGGCCGCATTGGCCGTTTCTGCGGAGGAAGCCCTGGAATATGCTGCCCATAGACCCAAAAGCGCTGCCATGCAGCGCAGTGTTCTGGAGCTGATGTGCACTGTAGGCGCTGCCCCTATTAAGGAGATCTGCTACTTTACCGGCGCCAAGCCCGGTACTGTACGCCGTCTGGCAGAACAGGGGTATTTGACCCTGAGCCAGCGGGAGGTGCTGCGCTGTCGGGAGATCCGTCCGGAAACTCTGGACGGCCCGTTGATCCTGAGCCAAGAGCAGCAGGCGGTCTATAGCGGTCTTTCTTCCCAAATGGAATTGCAGACGCCCGGCAGCGCGCTGCTGTATGGCGTTACCGGCTCCGGAAAGACCAGCGTGTATATTAAACTGATCCAGAAGACCTTGGATACCGGCAAGCAGGCGATCCTGCTGGTACCGGAAATCGCGCTGACCCCCCAACTGCTGGGAAAAATGGCGGCCTACTTTGGCGATCAGGTGGCGGTGCTACACAGCAGCTTGCCGGTAACCGAGCGCTATGACCAGTGGAAACGGGTGCGCTCCGGGGATGCTAAAGTGGTGGTGGGCACCCGTTCTGCGGTGTTTGCCCCTTGCTCCGATCTGGGACTTATCATCCTGGATGAGGAACAGGAGCACTCCTATAAGTCTGAAAATACCCCCCGGTATCACGCCCGTGATGTGGCCCTGTGGCGGGGCGTAAAGGAGAACGCTCTGGTGATTTTGGGTTCTGCCACCCCCAGCATTGAGACCATGTTCTATGCCAAGTCCGGCATCCATACCCTCTATCGGATTGAAAACCGCTTTGGCGGCAGACAATTGCCGCAGGTGGAGATCGTGGATATGAAGGAAGAACTGAAACTGGGTAACGACCTGTCTTTGAGCCTTCCTTTGCAGAACGCCATCCGGGACACGGAGCAGGCGGGGAAGCAGGCGATCTTGTTTTTAAACCGCCGGGGCAACAGCCGGGCGCTGGTATGCGTAGACTGTCGGGAGAGTCCCGAGTGTCCCCGGTGCAACGCGCGGCTGACTTACCACAGCGCCAATGAACGACTGATGTGCCACCACTGCGGATTCTCTCAACCGGCGCCTGATCGCTGCCCCAGCTGCAGCGGCCCTATGAAACGGATTGGCACCGGCACCCAGAAGGTCCAGCAGGAACTGGAAAGCCGATTTTCCGATATTCGGGTGGAGCGGATGGACGCCGATACGGTGTCTGCTGCCAACACCCATGAGATGATCCTGGAGCGATTCCGGAAAGAGCGTATTCCGGTGCTCATCGGCACCCAGATGGTTGCCAAGGGGCTGAACCTGCCGGATGTAACGCTGGTGGGTGTGCTGGACGGAGACCTGGGTCTTTATACCGGCAGCTACCGTGCTGCGGAAAATACCTTTAATATGCTCACCCAGGTGGTGGGGCGCGCCGGCCGGGGAGATACCGCCGGACGGGCTATGATTCAGACCTTCGTACCGGGGCATACTGTGATTACCCTGGCTGCGGAGCAGAATTATGACGGCTTTTACGATCTGGAGATCGGCATGCGCCGGATGCAATCCTGCCCACCCTTTGGTGACTTAGCAGAGATCACCATTACCGGTCAGGAGGAACGGCGGGTGCTCCACGGAGCAGCCAAGCTGAAATCCAGCCTGCAGCAGTTACTGCTGGAGCCGGCGTATCAGGGCGAGACTTGTACGGTGCTGGGGCCTGCCCCTTGTCCCGTACCTAAGATAAACTATAATTTCCGTTACCGGCTGACCCTGCGGTGCAAAATGACCCGGCCCTTGCGGCTGCTTCTGGCGCACCTGCTGCGGCAGTTCTCACAAGATCGGGAGAACCGGGGCGTATCTGCCTTCATCGATGTAAACGGATTTGACTAGAGAGGAAAGTGTAATGGCTCTTCGGAATATTTTAACTGATAAGGAACCGGCTCTGCACAAGGTGTGTAAACCGGTTGTGAATTTTGACGGTAAGCTTCACAGACTGCTGGATGATATGCGTGATACTTTGATCGAGTCCGGCGGTGTGGGTCTGGCTGCCCCCCAGGTGGGAATCCTGCGCCGGGTGGTGCTGGTGGATACCGGCGAGGAAATTCTGGAGCTGGTAAATCCAACATTTGTGGAGACCGACGGGGAACAGGAGGGCGCAGAAGGCTGCCTGAGTGTTCCCGGCAAATACGGTCTTGTAAAGCGCCCCTACTATGCCAAGGTGCGCGCCCAGGATCGCAATGGAAATTGGTATGAGGCCGAGGGTGAAGAACTGACCGCCCGGTGCTTCTGCCACGAGCTGGATCACCTGGACGGCATTCTCTATACCCAGCTGATGGAACGCTTCCTGACAGAAGAAGAGCTGATGGGTGACGAGGAAGAGTAATCAAGGGAGGAACCCCATGCGCGTTGTGTTTATGGGTACGCCGGATATTGCGGCAACCTGTTTGAAGAAGATCCTTGCTGACGGCTTTGATGTGGTGGGTGTGTATACCCAACCGGATCGGCCCAAGGGTCGTGGTATGAAAATGGTATTTTCGCCCGTGAAGGAAGTGGCTTTAGAGCACGCCATTCCCGTTTTCCAGCCGGAGAATTCCCGGGAGGAGGAGAGCGTTCAGCAGCTGGCTGACTTGCAGCCGGATGTGGTGGCGGTGGTGGCCTACGGGCAGATCTTGCCTCAAAAGGTGCTGGATATCGCCCCCAAGGGCTTTATCAATATCCATGCCAGCCTGCTGCCCCAGTACCGGGGCTCTGCCCCTTATCAGTGGGCGGTGCTGGACGGCCTGGAGGAGACCGGCGTCACCGCTATGTACCTGTGCCGGGAAATGGATGCCGGCGATATGATCGCCTGCAAAAAGACCCCCATCGGCCCGGATGAGACTGCGGGAGAACTGCTGGACCGTCTGGCAGTGCTGGGTGCAGAACTTCTCAGCGAAACCCTGCGCTGCGTGGAGAAGGGAACTGCCTGCCGCAGCTGTCAGGATCCTTCTCAGGTAACCTATGCCCCCATGCTGGATAAATCCATGTGCCCCATTGACTTTACGAAGACCGCCCAACAGATCCACAATCAGGTGCGGGGCTTAAATCCCTGGCCGGTTGCGACCATGCAGCTGCAGGGCAAGCGGTTTAAGGTGTATGCTACCGCCGTGGTAGACAATCCCACAAACGCCCCTGCCGGTACTGTTCTGGGACTAACCAAGACCGGTCTGCAGATCGCCTGCGGCGATGCGGCGGTGGAGATCCGCATTTTGCAGGCAGAAGGCGGCAAACGGATGGCGGCAGCGGATTATTTCCGCGGACACCCGCTGGAGCAGTAACATGGGCGCAAGAGAGACAGCGCTGAATGTGCTGATCGCCTGCCGCAAGGAAGGCGGCTGGTCCAACGGTGTGCTGAAGGAGTACCTGTCCCGGGACAGATTGGAGCGCCGGGATGCGGCCCTGGCCACCCGCCTGTGCTATGGCGTGATCCAGAACCGAAATTATTTAGACTTTTACCTGCAGCAGCTGCTGACGGGGAAAGTAAAATCCCTGCACCCTGTGCTGCATGATATTCTCCATCTGGGTCTTTACCAGATCTACCTGATGGATAAGATTCCGGATTCCGCGGCGGTGAATGAATCCGTGGAGCTGGCCAAGCGCTACTGCAAGCGCCAGCATAGCGGCGCCGGCCTTGTCAATGCGGTGCTGCGCAATGCGGTTCGCACCGCCGGCACATTAAAAGAGCCTGTATCCTGGGAGGACAAATACAGTCATCCCGGTGACTTAATAAACTTACTCAAATCCTATGTGGGCAAGGAGCGCACAGAACCTATGCTCCGGGCCAACAATGCCATCCCCCCTATGACCGTGCAGGTGAACACTCTGCGGATCACTTCTCAGGAGATGATCACCCGTCTGGAAGAGGAGGGGGTCACTGCAGAGCCTCATAGCTGGCTTGCCGATTGCCTGATACTCACCGGCACCGGCAGCATCGAGCAGCTGCAGACCTTCCGGGAGGGCCTGTTCTATGTGCAGGACCCGGCTGCCAAATTGAGCGTTTTGTGCGCCGGGCTGACGGAAAAAACCGGGCAGGTGCTGGATTGCTGCGCCGCACCCGGTGGTAAGAGCTTTGCCGCGGCCATCGCCATGGCAGGTCGGGGGAGTATTACTTCCTGCGATGTGTATCCCCACAAGGCAGAGCTGATCGGCAAGGGCGCTGCCCGCTTGGGACTGACCAATATCACCCCCGGCGTGCAGGATGCGACCGCATTTAACCCTCAGTGGGAAAATGCTATGGATGCGGTGATCGCGGATGTGCCCTGCTCCGGTTACGGCATCATCCGGAAAAAACCGGATATCCGTTACAAAAATTTGGCGGAAATGGCCCAGCTTCCTGCATTACAGGAGAAGATTATCAATAACGCAGCCCGCTATGTAAAACCCGGCGGCCTGCTGCTGTACTCCACCTGCACTTTGGTGCACACGGAGAACGAGGGGATGGTGGAATCCTTCCTGAAGACCCACCCCAATTTTACCACAGAACCCCTGCCCCTGCCGGCTCCCTTCCCCAAAAACGAGAGTGGAATGTTGGCCCTGGTGCCCGGGGAGTACGATACCGACGGATTTTTCATCTGCCGTCTGCGGAGAAAGGTATGAACCACTTAAAGAATATGACGATCCCGGAGATCGGGACGGTGCTGAAAGAACTGAATCAACCATCCTTCCGGGCTAAGCAGATCTATTCCTGGCTTCATAAGGGCGTCCGCAGTTATGAGGAAATGACCAATCTGCCAAAGACCCTGCGGGATACCTTGGAAGAACGCTACCCGTTGCACATCCCGGAAGTAGTGCGCAAGCAGGAATCCCAAAAAGACGGCACCATTAAGTACCTGTGGCGGCTGTCCGATGGCAATTGCGTAGAGACCGTGCTTATGCGCTACCACTACGGCAACTCCGTGTGTATTTCCACGGAAGTGGGATGCCGGATGGGCTGTGCGTTCTGTGCCTCCACCTTAGGGGGTCTGGAGCGGCGGTTGGAACCCTTTGAAATGCTGGATCAGGTGCTGTTTACCCAAATAGATTCCGGTCTGCCTATTTCTCATATTGTGCTGATGGGTATCGGAGAGCCGCTGGATAATCTTGACAATGTGCTGCGGTTTTTGGAGCTGGTGAACAGCCCGGAGGGTATGAACATCTCTATGCGGCATATCAGCCTGTCCACCTGCGGTCTGGTACCGAAAATCGATGAACTGGCTGAGAAGAAACTACAGATCAGCCTGGCCATTTCTCTCCACGGCCCGAATAATGATATTCGAAATAAAATTATGCCTGTGAACAAGGCGTATCCCATCGAGGAACTTTTGGATGCCTGCCGCCGGTACTACCAGGCAACTTCCCGGCGAATCCACTTTGAGTACGCCATGATCAATGGTGTCAACGATACCCGGGCCCACGCCAAGGAACTGCTGGATAGACTCAAGGGCCTGCCGGCCCATGTGAATCTGATCCCACTGTACCATGTGGAGGAAAGCCCCTTGCAACCCAGCACCAAAGCAGCTGTGGCTGCGTTTCAGAAATGTTTGGAGGACGGCGGCGTGACTGCCACCGTGCGGCGAACCCTGGGCGGCGATATAGACGCCTCCTGCGGTCAGCTTCGAAGAAAATATACAAAAGGAAATGGAGAAAAGAAACAGTGAAAGGAGTGAAGCCCCATGCAATACTGGGCATTGACAGACCCTGGCTGCATCCGCAATCAAAATCAGGATGCATACCAGATCGAAGTTCTGGACAGAAATACGCTGCTGTGCGTGGTATGTGACGGTATGGGTGGCGCCAAGTCCGGAAATGTGGCCAGTACGCTGGCTGCAGATGTATTCACACAGCAGGTAAAGGATACCTGGAAACCCAATATGGATCCGGAGGAATTGGACCAGATGCTCCGGGCTGCGGTAAAACTGGCGAATTTTACAGTGTTTGATCAGGCGCAGCAGTTCCCGGAATTTGACGGTATGGGCACCACCTTGGTGGCGCTTTTGATCCACGGCAAAAAAGCGACGATCGTGAATGTGGGAGACAGTCGAGCGTATCTGCTGGATAAGGTCGGCATCACTCAGCTGACAACGGACCATTCGCTGGTGCAGTTAATGGTCGCCCGAGGAGAGTTAACACCGGAGCGCGCCAAATACTATCCCGGAAAAAACTTGATAACCCGCGCCATAGGCACGGAAAATATTGTAGAATGTGATATCTACCATCGAAAGGTGGAGCGGGGAAATCACTTTTTGCTGTGTACCGACGGCTTGTCCAATCTGTTGGATGAGCAAGAGATACTGTTTGAAGTGGCGCATGGTCCGGATCAGGAGCAGTGCTGTGAGCGCCTACTGGAAATTGCCAAAAAACGGGGCGCGCCGGATAACGTTACCAGCGTGCTGGTTGCGGTTTGACCGGTATGAAAGGAGAGTTCTTTTATGGAAAATGATAAGTACATAGGCCGTCTGCTGGATAATCGTTATGAGATCCTGGAAGTGATCGGAACCGGCGGTATGGCGGTTGTCTATAAGGCTCGGTGCCATCGGCTCAATCGGCTGGTAGCCGTCAAAATCCTGAAGGATGATAATTTGGAGGACGAGGATTTCCGCCGCCGCTTCCATGCGGAAAGCCAGGCGGTTGCTATGCTCAGCCATCCCAATATTGTCTCCGTGTACGATGTGTCTACCTCCATTATGGCGGACTATATCGTTATGGAGCTGATCGAGGGCATTACGCTCAAACAGTATATGGAGAAGAAGGGCATCCTCAACTGGAAGGAGACCCTGCACTTTGCCATGCAGATCGCCAAGGCGCTGGAGCACGCCCACAGCAAGGGCATTGTCCACCGGGATATCAAGCCTCACAACATTATGGTGCTGAAAAACGGCTCTGTAAAGGTTATGGACTTCGGTATAGCCCGTCTGATCTCCCGTGGCAACACCCTGACCAAGGAAGCGCTTGGCTCTGTCCACTACATCTCTCCGGAACAGGCCAAGGGCGGACGGGTGGATGATCGGTCCGATATCTACTCTTTGGGCGTGGTGATGTACGAGATGATGGCAGGCCGGCCTCCCTATGACGGAGAGTCTCCTGTTTCGGTGGCGATTCAGCATATTAACGGCGGCGCGACGCTGCCGTCTCTGCTGAATCCCAACATTCCCGGCGGCCTTGAACAGATTATTATGAAGGCTATGGCCCATAATGTGGCAGATCGGTATCCTTCCGCCACCCGGATGCTTAGCGATATGGATGAGTTCCGGAAGGACCCCACCATTTTGTTTGACTACAACACACCGCCGCTGGATGCGGTGACCCAACTGCAAAAGCCGCCGCTGGTGCTACAGCCGCCGGCAACAACCGCTGAAAAGGTTGTGGAAAATCAGACAAATCGGACGGAACCCTCTGTCAGAGCCTTGCAGAATCAGCGTCGGCAGGAGGCAGACCGCCGCAGAAAACAGCAGATGGATGAAAAGCGCAGCCGTGTCACTACCATTGCCATTATTTCCTGCTCTCTGGTGATCGTGATTGCCATTGTGGTGCTTTTGGTTATTTTCCTTGGCGGCGGTATGGGCCCGAAGGACGAGACCATTGAAGTGCCCGAACTGATCGGCCAAGTGTATGCAGAACTGCCGGAATACCCAGGCCTTACGATCATGAAGGAAGAGGAATACAACGATACTGTGGAAGCCGGCGTGATCATGGATCAGTCCCCTCTGGGAGGCGTTCATGTAGAGAAGGATTCTAAAGTGGTTGTGTTTGTAAGCCTTGGGGAAGAACCCCCGGAGATCACTATGGAGAACCTGCTCAACACGGAGCAATCCGGCGCAGAGGCTCTGCTGAACAATCTGAACTTAAATCTGGATATCAAAGTGGAAAAAGAGCACCACAACGAGATCAAAAAAGGCAATGTGATCCGTACCGAGCCTGAGGAGGGAACACTCTTGCAGGAGGGTCAGACCGTGACTCTGTTTGTGAGCTTAGGCAAGGAGATCAAAGAATCCACTATGCCCAATGTGGTGGATGAGGATCAACAGGTGGCCATCAGTATTCTGGAACTGCAGCAGCTGGATCTGGACATCAAAGTGGAAGAAGTATTCGATGCCAATATAAAGGCCGGCTATGTGGTAAAGACCGAACCTGAGAAGGGTGAAAAAATAAAAACCGGCGACGCGGTCACACTGTTTATCAGCAAGGGCGCGGAATTTGAAGAAGCGGTTATGCCCAATCTGGTAAACGAGAAGGAAGCTACTGCAATCAACATTCTGGAGCTGCAAAGACTGGACCTGAAGATCAAAGTGGAAGATGTCTTCGATAACGATGTAGAGGCTGGCTATGTGGTAAAGACCGAGCCTGCCCAGGATGAAATGCTGAAAACCGGCGACACCGTTAAACTGTATATCAGCAAAGGCGCAGAAACGAAGGTTATGCCCGGCGTGGTTGGCATGGATGTGGGCAACGCCACAAAAGTGATTACAGCCGCAGGCTTCAAAACACCGGAATTTAAGTATGTGACAAGCGATAAGCCGAAGGATACGGTAGTAGCCCAGTCCCATGAGAAGAATACGGAATGCCCGGTGAATGAGCAGATCGTATTGGAGATCTCCAGCGGCCCGCAAAATACCCAGCCTCAGGAAGTGACTCGGGATGTGGTGATCGACCTGCGCAATTCTGCCTCCAATGCAGACTGCAGTGTTGAGATCAAGCGGGACGGAAAGACCGTGCATTCCGGAACAGCTACCAAGGGCACAGCTTCCGTTACTTTAAAGAACCAAACAGGTTTGGGCACTGTGACCTATGAGGTTATCATCAACGGTCAGGACGGCTGGAATGTTACGGAGGTATTCTCTGCCAATGGATGATAGAAGAACCGGCAGGATCCTATCTTCCCTCAGCGGCTTTTACCAGGTGCAGACCCCGGATGGCGTGGTAACCTGCCGCGGCCGCGGACATCTGCGCCGCGGCCCGGAGATTCCTTTGACCGGTGATATGGTGGAGATCACCGTGGAGCGGGGCAAGGGTATGGTGGAGAAGATTCTCCCCAGACGGAACCGATTCATCCGTCCCGCGGTTGCCAATGTGGATGCGCTGGTAGTGTTTGCTGCCAATGTGAATCCGGTGACAGAACCGTTTCTCATCGACCGGGTGGCAGCCATTGCCGGCAACCAGGAGGTTGCGGTGTATATCTGTGTGAACAAGTGCGATCTGGATCCGGCTGTGGACTTGGTGCGTATCTATGAGCACGCAGGCTTTCCGGTGATTCGGGCCAGTGCTGAGACGGGCGAGGGCGTGGAGCAGCTGCGACAGCTGATCGCCGGAAAGCTCACTGCCTTCACCGGCAATACCGGCGTGGGTAAGAGCAGTATGCTCAATGCTCTGTGCCCGGAATTGGGTCTTGCCACCGGCGAGGTTTCCGAGAAACTGGGTCGTGGGCGACATACTACCCGCCACGTGGAACTGTATAAACTGGGGGAGGACACCTATGTGGCCGACACACCGGGCTTTGCCTCCTTCGATGCGGAACAGATGGATGTGATCCTAAAGGAGAATCTGCAGTACGCTTTCCCGGACTTTGCCCCCTATCTTGGCAGCTGCCAGTTCCATGATTGCTCCCACCGGGCAGAACCGGATTGCGCGGTTCGCAGAGCGGTGGAAGCAGGGGAGCTGGAGCAGACCCGCTATGAAAGCTACCTGCGCCTCTACGAAAAATCCAGCCAGATTAAACTTTGGGAATTGAAATGAAAAAAGAAGTCTGTTTTATAACAGACTTCTTTTTTGTTATTTTACTTTCCTTCGTACAAATTCAGCCAGGCGTAGTAATAGGGATTCTCCCATACATTGCCATCTGTGTCTTCATAATAGTAAGCAATCGCATCAAATTTAGCAACCTTTGTACTGTCCTTGTGAAGGGCGGCGCCATGATCTGCGCCATAGGACTCACCAGGCGCTACAGACAGATCATCCAAAAGAATTTTTGCAACATTAGAGGCCTTTGTCTGGCCGTCCTTCAAGGTAACAATCACAGGCTTGTTATCTGCATCCCAAGTAGCATAGGCAATGTAGATGGTTTTAATGGTGGCAGTACTGTTGTTGGCGATTGTTGCGCAAAGCAGATCACCTTCTTCCCACTGGGCGATCTCACAGTTTGTGGTTACCAAAGGTTGTGTCTGTAGGGCAGCAAGCAGATCTGTCTCAGACATGACCAAATCCTGGGGGAACTGAATCTCATCAAGGTCGCTGCGTTCATTTTGTTTGTTTTCGTACTTGTAGAGCCAATCCTCTTCGTAGGGGTTGGAACCCTTTTCGCCGTCGGAATAAGTCCAACTCACGGGAATTGCTTGGATTCGCTCAGGAATCGCGCTGTTGCTGTTCAGTCCCAAGCCTTTATCGTTGTAGCTTGTGCCGTTAAGCCAGATCATATAATTCAGATTCAGGTATGTAACGTTTGAGGCATTACTGTACTCACTGTCAGCCGGTGTAAGGGTTACCGGGCTGCCATCTTTGTCCCAAGTGGCAATGGCAATTCTTACATTTGTAATGTTCTTGCCGGAAGTATTCTTCATATATACCTGCAGGAGCGGCCCGGTCTTGTCGTCTTCGGCCCAATAGTCGCGGTTATAGCCGGTTACGACGATATCCAGTTCGGACATCATAGCGTCCAACTCTTCATAGGTTTTTTCCTGGATAGCATCTATGGAATCGCCTACAAAACCAAAGAAACCCTCTATGCCGTTCTCAAGTGCGTGACGAATGGCAAAGGTTGCAACAAATACCAACAAGGTGATAAAAAACCCTTTTACTTTTCTGGACAGTTTCTTCAATTTCTTTTTCTTTTTCTTTTTCTTGGCCGGAGGCGTGGGGATAGAGGAACCGAAGTTGTTAGAGAATATTTCCCCAATATCAATTTGGGCGGAAGGCGCGACCGTCGGTGTTTCAGCAGAGGTTGCCTCCGGCGCTTTTACAGGAGCGGCTTCCGGTTCCTTGGTAGGGGTGGCTACAGTGTCAGGGCTTTGGTTAGCCCCACAGCTACTACAGAATTTTGCGCCATCAGGGATTTGCTTGCCGCAATTGATACAAAACATAGCATTTCTTCCTCTCTTATTTGATAAATTACAGTATAATTTATGGTGGATAGAAAGTCAAGAAAACCAATGGGTTTTGCTTTGCAGGTCTTTTATAACATAGTTTGATAAATCACACGTCGGTCTTCCTCCCGATAAGGCGCAGAGGCGTCGATTGAAAACAGACTGTAAATCACACCTGCGCGATACTCCAAATCCTGATAGGGAGAATCCATATTCTCCCCGGCATTGGGAAAACACCCTGTTTCACGGGCGGCTTTTAAAATCTCCCGACCCTTGTCATTCAGCGCCAATACCCGGACATAGGGGGCGGGGCGCTCCAGATCTTTCTGCGTGATGCCTAAGAGCGCGCACATGACCATCCGGTCCAGCCGGGTGCGGGTGTAGCGCTTGGACTTGGTGGCGGTGAGAATATCCTCGAGAGTAGGCAGGGACAGAGCATTGTGCATCAGCTTCCGCCACAGACCTTCGCTGCCGAAGGGGAGCGCTTCGTATTCCGCTTTCGTCATCGTGCGCAGCCGGTATAGAATCGCTGTTTCTCCAGCAGACAGAGTGTGAAGGCTTGCCTGAGACAGGGTGGCTCTTGCCTGTCTGGGCACATAGTCCAGCCAGGCACCGCTTTCCAGCATCAAATGGCGGACGGCGGTGGCGGAGGGATTCTCCTGGTCTGCCTGCCGATCATGATAACCGCCTTCCCGGAGGATCACCATAGGCTCCATAGGAAGCTCCTGCTGCAAAATGGCCTTGCAGTACTCGGTGGCAAGAATGTCGTTGGGTTTTGACAGCGTGGCGGTATCTGTGCCCAAATCTGCCAAGGCCGCCTGCCGGGCGGCAGGGAAGGAGAGCCCTTGATCCAGATGCTTGCGTAGCGCTTCAGGGAAAGCCTCTGAAAGTAAAATCCTTGCGGTGGCAAGAAGCGATTCTTTGCTGCCGCTTTCTGCGCCAAAGCACAGCCGGGTGCAGAAACCGCCTAAGATCCGGACACCTTCGGATGCAAATCCTTCGGCAGAAGATAGGCAGGCGGTTACCGGCAGCTCCAGCACCAGATCTGCGCCGCAGCGAACGGCCGCTTCCGCCCGGATGGTTTTGTCTACCACCGCAGGCATGCCCCGTTGCACGAAGTTACCGCTCATCAGACATACGATACCTGTGTCCGGGTGCAGCCGACGAATGATATCCAGCTGCTTTTCGTGTCCCAGGTGCAGGGGGTTGTATTCACAAATAATACCTGTGGTATCCAAAAAATCCCTCCTTTTTGAAAATATTTCTTTTAAGGCTTGCTTAATTTTGGAATTTGGTATAGAATACTTTTAGCTATGGTTATATTACCACAAAATGAACGAAAAGAAAACCAAATTATTTAGGAGGACGATTCCCATGAATATTCTGATTATCAATGCCGGTTCTTCCAGCCTGAAGTATCAGCTGATGAACCCCGAGACCGGTGAAGTCTCTGCCAAGGGTCTGTGCGAGCGGATCGGTATTGACGGCCGCCTGAACCACAAGGTGGGTGACAATAAGGTGGTTAAGGACATTCCTATGCCCACCCATTCCGAGGCTATTGCAGCCACTCTGGACATCCTGGTGGATCCTGTTGACGGCGTGATCAAGACCGTAGACGAGATCGATGCTGTTGGCCACCGTGTTCTGCATGGCGGCATGGAGTTCTCTGAGTCCTGCATTATCAACGACGAGGTCATCGAGGCAATCAAGAAGTGTATCCCTCTCGGACCGCTTCACAATCCTGCTAACCTCATGGGCATCGAGGCTTGCCAGGCAGTTATGCCCAAGACTCCGCAGGTTGCTGTGTTTG
>JAZNRW010000149.1:0-2631 GCA_045590835.1 Faecousia sp. | reverse complement strand
CCGGATCACGGAAAAGCTGGGATCTTCCGCGATGCATCTTTATGGACGGGAGCGTTGCTTCAGTGAAAGCTACGGCTGCTTCGGCTGGGGGCTGACCCTGCAGGAGATGAAAGCGGAGGCAGATTGGCAAATGGTGCAGGGCATCAATATGCTTGTGCCCCATGCCTTTTTCTCCTCCATCGAGGGCTTCCGAAAAACGGAAAGTCCCCCTTCGTTGTTCTACCAAAATCCCTACTGGGAGCATTTTGAAAACTATGCCCATTATGTGCGCAGGTTATCCTTCGCCCTATCGGCAGGGGACTATGCCAGCGACATTTTGGTGTACTATCCCATCACTTCCTGCTACGAGCATTTTACACCTTTGAGTCACTACCCGGTGGATCGGCTGGATGAACAGCTGATTACATTGTGCAACAACCTGCAAACAGGTCAGCTTGATTTTGACTTTGTGGACGACAGTGCCCTTGCCCAGCGTGCTGCTGAGCAGGACGATCGCTTAAAGATCGGCAATACAGCATATCGCTGTGTGATTCTACCGCCGGTAAGCAATCTGCCGCTGGAAACCCTTTCTTGTTTGTGTCGGTTCGTTCAGGCAGGAGGCAAGGTCATTTGTACCGGTAATATGCCAATACATGCGGCATATCCTCGGGATGATGAAGAATTTTCCGAACGTTGGAAAAAACTGACCGCAAATGAAAACTGCATTTTTACAACTGTCACGATGGTAGAACAGGTATGCCGCAGTCAGAAGCTTGGAAGCTTGTGCCTGCAGACCCGTGACGAAAAAATCAAATATATGCACAGAATACTTCCCGACGGCCAGTTGTACTTTGTCGTCAATGAGGACGAAAAGCCGGTCAATCATATCATCCAGGTATGCGGAACAGGCTGTGCTGAACGACTTGATCCCGTAACGGGAACGGCGGAGCAGCTGGCGGTCTTGCAAAGTCTGGACGGTTTGACCATTCCTCTGGCATTGGATGGATTTGGCTCTGCGCTGATTCTGATCCGGAATCAGACAGCACCGGTTCAGCTGTGTAATTGGTCTGTAACACTTCCCGATGGCAGTACCGCATCTGCACTGGGCGATTGGCAGCAATTGGGGCTAACAGACTACAGCGGAACTTTGGTTTATGAAACAAAATTCACCTTTACAGGCAGCAGTGCTTGGCTGGATCTGGGAAAGGTTTGCGATGTGGCGCAGATCACGGTAAACGGCTATACCCTTGGGGCAAAATGCTGGCAGCCCTACCGCTGGGATATTTCCCGGTATTTGCATCAGGGCGAAAACAGCTTGCAGGTGGCGGTGACCAACACTCTCGCCAATGCGCTGACAGAAGAAAAAGCACCCTCCGGCCTTTACGGACCGGTCGTGCTGAAATAAGTTGAGAAAGGAGGACAGCTATGCAAAAAGGTACAAAGGGAATGAAGGTTCGGTCGCGAATGCTTTGGATATTTTTGCCTGCTGTTCTTATTCCCTTGGTTTTATTTGGCTTTCTGATGTTCTATTCCAGTTATTCTGAGTTGGAACGCAGCAGTATCCAAACCTATACCCAAATGACTGCCCAGATCGGTGCGGTCTTTAATGAGTATATTTCCCGTGCGGATCAGACCAACCGCACGGTGGATAAGATGGAGGATATCACCCTGTTTCTGCGTGAGGATCTGACATCTGTGGAAATCAATGCAGACCGGCGTTTTGCTCTGGAAAAGGACGCTATGACAGCTATCGCACAGCTGGCAAATACCAATAACGGTCTGTTTGCTTTGTCGGTGGTGACTATGGACGGGGACCAGCTGTCTTATGTCCAGGAAAAGCATGACAGAGCTGTAAGTGATTTATTCGACAGCTATTATGAACCGTTACGCAATTCCACAGGACAGACGGTGCTTTTGCCGGTGAGGGATTCCCAGTATCTGTTTTCTCCCAAAACACCGGTCTTTACGGTGGCCTATAAATATATGGACATCCCTGACGGCATCAATATGTATACAGGCTATATTCTGTCGGAATGTCCTGTGCAGAAATTGGCGGAAATATGCCAAAATGTTGAGATGGGCAGCGGCAGCCGGATGTGTATTTTAGACCAGTACGGCGATGTTGCCTACTGTGATGCCGATGCAGAATACGGCATTGAACTGGCATCCACCCTCAAAAGCGGGAAGAACCAGGGACGGATGCGCCTGGGCGGGCAGGATTGCCTGCTGGTCAGCACCCGGCTGGAGGATACCGGATGGACGGTGGTGGCAACCATTCCCTATGACCTTGTAACAGCCCAGACCACCAAGCTGGTTAGTACATTTTTGGTGCTTTGTCTTTTGTGTGCGGTGATCATGGTGACGGTGATCATTATCCAGTCCGGCAGCTTTACCCGTCCTATCCAAACCCTGCTAAAGGCAATGAAAACCGTTGCCGGTGGCGACTTAACGATCCGTGTGCAGGATGCGCGCACGGATGAGTTCGGGGAGCTCAATGACGGCTTTAACCGGTTGGTGGGAGAGCTGGATCAGCTGATCACCCATATTTCCGAATCCAAGGAGCGGGAGGATCTTGCCAAATATCAAATGCTCCAAAGCCAGATCAACCCCCATTTTCTGTATAACACCCTGGATTCTATTCGGATGATGGCA
>JAZNRW010000148.1:0-14817 GCA_045590835.1 Faecousia sp. | reverse complement strand
GAGGCATCAGCGTCCAGAGATCTTCACAGATCTCAACACCCATCAGGCTTCCATCACCAAGGCGGAACAGCAGATCCCGACCGACAGGGATCACCCCATCTCCTCTTAAACCAAGCTGGGAAGCCTGCACTTCATTTCTTTGCAGATCCACAGAGGAAGAGAACCAGCGGCGCTCATAAAACTCCTTATAATTCGGCAGATAGGTTTTGGGAACGACACCCCAAACTCTGCCCCCGGAGAGCAAAATACCGCAGTTGTACATCTGGCCGCCAATCACCAGGGGCGCGCCCAAGGCAACACTGACCGCAGGATATTTCTCTGTACAGGCGGTAATCTCTGCCAAGCCTGCCACAGCCGCATTCAGCAACTTCTCCTGAAAGAACAGATCTGCGCAGGTATAGCCTGTCAGCGCTAATTCAGGGAACACTACCAAGTCGCTGTCCTGTGCATCTGCCTGTGCGATCATTCTGCAGATATCCTTTACATTGGTGGTTACGTCTGCCACCCGCACGGGCGGTACAGCGCAGGCAATCCGAATATAATCCAGCATGGAATCCCTCCATCTTGTTTTCTTTTCTTATCATACCACATTCTTCCCATTTTGCAACAAAATTAGCAATAAAAACAGCACCCGCGTAAGCTGGGTGCTGTTTTGTACACATTACATGGTCTTCAGTTTCTCTGCAAGGTCTGTCTGCTCCCAAGGCAGATTCTCCACGCCGAAGTGGCCCAGGCGGGCTGTGGGGCTGTAAATGGGACGGCGCAGCTGCAGCTTGGAGATGATACCGCCGGGGGTCAGATCGCAGGTCTTCCGCAGAAGCGCAGTCATTTCCTCATCGGAGATTTTGCCTGTGCCGTAGCTGTTAACACGGACGGAAACCGGCTCCGCCACACCGATGGCGTACGCCAGCTGCACTTCCACCTGCTCTGCAAGACCCGCAGCCACCAAATTCTTCGCCATATAGCGAGCCATATAAGCGCCGCTTCTGTCCACCTTGGTGGGGTCCTTGCCGGAGAAAGCGCCGCCGCCGTGGGAGAAATATCCGCCGTAGGTATCCACAATGATCTTTCTGCCGGTGAGGCCGGTGTCACCATTGGGGCCGCCAATGACGAAATTGCCGGTGGGGTTAATGTGGATATTGGCCACATCCGCAATATCAAAGCCATACTGCTTCAGTACGGGCGCAATCACGCCCTCCCGGATGTAACGGCGCAGCTCGCTGATTTCAAAGTCAGCGCTGTGCATAACGGACACAACCACAGTGTCAATACCAATGACCTTTCCATTCTCGTCCAATTCCACCGAAACCTGGGTCTTGCCGTCGGGGCGAAGCAAGTCATTGCTCTGCACGCAGGCGGTCAAGCGGTTAGACAGAGCTCTGGACAGAGCCGCAGGCAGGGGCATCAGCTCCGGCGTCTGGGTGCAGGCGCCGCCAAACATCATACCCTGGTCGCCGGCGCCGCCCACCTCATCGTTGGTGCCCAGTGCGATGTCGGCAGACTGGGTATGCACTTTGCAGAGGATCTCCACAGTTTCCGCATCAAAGCCGTCGCCGGGGTTGGTATAGCCGATGGAGCGGATGACATCCCGGGCAACAGCTTCGTAGTCAACTACAGCCGTGGTGGTAATTTCGCCGCAAATCAAACAGAAGTCAGTAGTGACCATAGTCTCACAGGCCACCCGGGCATTGGGGTCTTGGGTAAGGCAGGCGTCCAGAATGCCATCAGAAATAGCATCAGCTACCTTATCCGGATGACCGCAGGTCACACATTCAGATGTAAACAGTCGTTTTTCCATAATAAATCCTTTCAGTAGTTGGGTAAGCACAAATAACCCTCATTTTGACACAAAAAACCGCACACCGAGCATTCGATGTGCGTTCTATCGAATCCTCATCTGTCGTTGCCGCCGGATTTGGCACCTTGATTTAACAGGTTGCCGGGTTTCATCGGGCCGTTCCCTCCACCACTCTTGATAAGGCTTATATGCAGTTGCTACATTATTCTACATTATATTCTCATATTGTCAAGGGTTGCGGTGAATTTTTTGAAAATAAATGTTCATAATTCCCCTGTAGACTTTTCTTCCAAAAAATGTTATTATGAAGCCAATCTAGTTAGGAGATGAGCCATTTGAAAAATCTTCGTCGGCGATTTGAACGTTTTTGTTTCCGCAACCGTACCAAAGGCATTCCGAATCTAATGCTGTATGTAGCGCTTGGCAGCGCGATCGTATATCTAATGAGCACCGTTGCCAATAATTATGTACTTTATGATGCCCTGTGTTTCGACAGAACAAGAATTTTGCAGGGACAGGTTTGGAGGCTGTTTACCTACGCCTTTACTTACAATACCGGCAACATTCTCCTCACTGCCATCGGCCTTCTGTGCTATTTTTCCTTGGGACGGGCCATGGAAAATGCATGGGGCACACTCCGGTTTAACCTGTTTTATCTGACTGGCATCGTGCTGATGGATGTCTATGCACTGGTCTTTGGAATCAACGCAGATATTTATTATCTGAATTTAAGCCTGTTTCTCGGATATGCCACCTTGTATCCGGATGCCCACTTCCTCTTTATGTTTATCATCCCCGTACGGGCGCGGATCTTTGCGCTGATCGATCTGGCGTTGGTCATCTTCGAGTTGTTTGCCTATCCCTGGCCCTACAATGTCTTCCCTGTGGTAGCGCTGGCAAACTACTTCCTGTTCTTTGGAAAGGATGTATTAAATGTGATCCCCTACTCCTGGCGGGTGAACGCCTCCCGGCTGTTCCGCAGGAAGACTCCCCAAAAAACAGGCACCATTCCCTTTAATAAGGCAGGTTCCTATCAGGCTAGCGTTGCCACACCCAAAGCGGCTTACACCCACCGGTGTACCGTCTGCGGACGCACCGATGTGACCAATCCGGAGCTGGAGTTCCGGTACTGCTCCCGCTGCAACGGCTACTACTGCTACTGTGAGGAACACATCAGTAATCACACCCATATTGAATAAGAAAACGACGGACTGTTTTGTCCGTCGTTTTTTATCCTTTTCTTTTATAAAGGCACATCTCAAAGGCGATGCCGTTTTCACAGCCGGATTGGAGGACCTGTGCCAGCTCCCAGGCAGGATCCGCGTCCAAATTAGGGAAAAAGGTATCCGACTCCGGAGTGGCGTGCACCTTGGTGATATAAGCGGTGTCACACATAGGAAGCATCTGCCGGTAAATGCTGCCGCCCCCAATAACCATAGTCCGGGGATACTGGGCCGTCAGCGCTGCCGCTTCCTCGGGGCTGTGGCAAACAACAGTGCCTTCAATAGCATCTGTTTTCCGGCTGAGCACCACATTCACCCGGTTTGGCAGGGGCTTTCCGCCGGGAAAATCCGCCAGGGTCTTCCTGCCCACGATCACACAAGCACCCTTTGTGGTCTCCCGGAAGAACTTCCGGTCTGCAGACAAGGCAACCGGCTGCGTGCCGTCTTTACCGATGCCCCAATCATCATATACCGCAACGATCAGTTCCATATGCCACCTCAGATAGCCATGGGGATCTCAAACTCGAAGGGATGGAACTGATAGTCCTCTACCTTGAAGCTGTCCTTGGTGAACTGATAGAAATCCGTAATGCTGCTGTCCAGGGTCACCTTGGGGGCAGGATAGCCCTCCCGCTCGATCATGGCCTTGACAGCGGGGATATGCCGGTCATAGATATGGCAATCGGCAATCACGTGCACCAACTCACCGGCTTCCAAACCGGAGACCTGGGCTATCATCATCAGTAGCATGGAATACTGTCACACATTCCAGTTGTTGGCGGTGAGCATATCCTGGCTGCGCTGATTGAGGATGCCGTTTAGGGTGTTACCGGATACATTAAAGGTCATGGAATAGGCGCAGGGATACAGGTTCATCTCGTGGAGATCATCAAAATTGTAGATGCTGGTAAGGATCCGGCGGGATGCGGGATTATGCTTCAAATCATACAGCACCCGATCCACCTGGTCAAACATACCCTCTTTGTACTGGTGCTTCACACCCAGCTGATAGCCGTAGGCCTTGCCGATGGTGCCGTCCTCGCCTGCCCACTCATCCCACACATGGCTGCCCAGGTCGCAGATCCGATTGGACTTCTTCTGCCAGATCCAAAGTAGCTCATCCAGGGCAGACTTCCAGTAGGTCCGCCGCAGGGTCATTAGAGGAAATTCCTCCTTGAGATTGTATCGGTTCACCACACCGAATTTTTTCACGGTATGGGCAGGAGTCCCGTCCTCCCAATGGGGACGGACTTCCAGATCCGTATCGTAAAAGCCGTTTTCCAGAATATCCCGACAGGTTTGGATATATAATTCGTCTGCTCTGCTCATGGGGTTTCCCTCCGTTTTTTGTCGATTTCTATCATTGTACCACGCATTGTGCTTTATCGCAAGAAGAAATAACGGCAGAAAAGAACCTTTCTGCCGTTATAGAAAACTTTGTGTCGTAGCCTGAAGTTTAGAATAATCTTCAAGCTGCTCCGGAGTCATTAATGTCGCGCCCAGCTGTTCCAGTTCTGCTGCCGCAGGTGTGCCGTCATCATAGCAAAACACGGGACTCCAGTTTCCGCGCAGGTTCTTCACCGTACCATCCCATGTGCCGCCGGTTTCCAAGCTGCTCTGAGCAACTACTGTAAGATACCCCAGCCCGTGGATCACCCGATTCCGGCTTAACGCCCGCTGGGAAGAAAACGGCAAATCGAAGCTGTCTTCCGAAAGATACAGCACGTTCTCACAAGGTTGGTGATTTTCCAGCTGGTCCGCCACCACAGAAATGACTTTTCCGCCAGCATCCAGACAGGCGTTCTGGGCAATTTGGTCAGCTCCACGAGCATTACCGGACACAAGGGTAATCCCCTGCCGGGCTGCCTCCCTGCCTGCCTGCACGGCAAACTCCCGGTTTTGCGGCTGCAAGTTACGGCTGCCAACCAAGGCGATCATCTGGGTATCCAGCAGGGACAGATCTCCTCTTGCCCATAAGCATCCCGGTGTGTCCAACCCCAGTTTCTGCCGCAACACAGCAGGATATGCAGGATTCGCTCTGGTCACACTCAGGCATCCCTGCCGCTTTCCACGGGCAAGATAATGCGCCAACAGCTCCGTTTCCGACAGTAATATCAAAATTCTTTCTGCATATGCCTTATTGTATCCCAAGGCCAGAATATCCTCTTGCTTCAGTTCCCTGTCACTTTGGGGATCTTTATTCTGCTGCGCCCGCTGGGTCAGTTGCCGGAATTGCGCAACTGTAAGCGGGTTGCGCTCCGGATTACCAAGGTGAGAGGTCAGCAGCAGAAAACCCCGGTCAGCGCCGGTCAACGGAAACGCTTCTTAATGACAGGCGCCTTGATTTCTTCCTCTGTCAGGCTGCCGTCAACACCCAGAAGCATAGGTTTGATGGTATATTGGGAGAATTTCGCGATCTCGTCCAGTTTTGCCTTCTCCGGGAAATTGCCCACAATGGACCACGCCACGCCCTTGCGCTTGGCTCTGCCGGTTCTGCCGATTCTATGGACGTAGTACTCGTTTTCTTCGGGAATATCAAAGTTGATCACACAATCCACATCGTCCACATCAATGCCCCGGGAGGCAACATCTGTGGCGATCAGGATCGCCAGCTTGCCGTCCCGGTAGCGCTGCATGGTCTTCTCCCGCTGGGACTGACGGATGTCGCCGTGGATACAGTCACAATCCGCGCCGGCTCTCTGGAAATCATCACTCAGTCGCTGACACATATGCTTTGTGTTGCAGAAGATCATCACCCGCTCGTAGCCTTGGGTGCGGATCAACCGCAGTGTAGTCTCTGCCTTTTCCAGCGGGGTCACGGTAATGGAATACTGATCGATATCCGGCCGGTCCTCCCGCTTGGGTTCTACGGTGATCTCCACCTCATCCCGCTGGTACATCCAGGAAACAGTCATGACCTCCTGGGAGATGGTCGCTGAAAACAGGCCCAGATTCTTCCGATTTTTGACCTTTTCAATAATTTTGGTCACATCCTTGAAAAAGCCCATATCCAGCATCCGGTCGGCCTCATCCAGAACAACGGTTTGAATTTTGTCCAAACGGATATTCTTACGATTGTAGTGATCCATCAGTCTGCCGGGGGTGGCTACCACGATCTGGGGATTCTTTTCCAGTTGCTTGGCCTGACCCACAATACCGGCGCCGCCATAGAGCACCGCCACACGGATCCCCTGATAGTAGGTCAGCAGACCCCGCAGTTCATCACCGATCTGAATGGCCAATTCCCGGGTGGGCGCCAAAATCAGTCCCTGCACCGCCTGGCTGTTGATGTCTATATGCTCGATCATAGGGATTCCGAAGGCAAAGGTCTTGCCGGTGCCGGTGGGAGCCTTTGCGATCACATCTTTCCACTGCATAAATTCCGGGATCGCCTGGGCCTGAATGGTGGTAGGATATCCGTATCCCTTTTTCTCCAGTGCCTTCAGCATAGCGTCAGACAGACCTAAGTCACGGAATGTAATGTTCTTTTCATCCATATATGGTTACATCCTTTTATATCTTTTCAGTAATTTTAAATTATTTTAACAGATTTTCTTTCTGTTTGCAACCTTTCTGCCCGGTTTTTCAGCAATGCCGGAAAATCCAGGAAATTTTATATTTTGAATTGTGGTCAACTGTGGACAAACGAAACAGAATATGCTATATTCTAAAATGATATATTATGTGCAAATAATTGTTGCAATTGAAAGGGAGGCAACCGCAATTATGGGTAAACTAATTGTGATTGAAGGAACCGATGGCTCCGGCAAGTCCACCCAGTTTCGGCTTATGTCCGAGCATCTGGAGCGGGATCAAATCGCATTTAAACATCTGGTCTTCCCCCGTTACACCGAAGAAAGCTCTGCGCTGATCCGGATGTATCTTGGCGGGCAGTTTGGCTCGAAGCCCACTGATGTAAACGCCTTTGCCGCGTCCGCATTCTATGCTGTGGATCGCTACGCCTCCTATAAAATGGACTGGGGTCAATGGTATGAAGAGGGCGGTCTTGTTCTGTCCGACCGATACACCACCTCCAACGCCGTTCATCAGGCATCCAAAGAAAGCGGCGCAGACAGAGAACAGTTCTTGCACTGGCTGTACGATTTTGAATATGAAAAACTGGGGCTTCCCCGTCCGGATCTTGTGATTTATTTAGATGTGCCCACGGACTTTACTGAGAAGCTTCTGCGCCACCGAGAGCAGGATACCAACACCAAGGCTGATATTCACGAGCAGGATATGCAGTATCTGGCAACCTGCCGGGAGACCGGCCGGGCCGCTGCAAACTACTACGGCTGGACAGTCATTAACTGCGTAGAAGCTGGACATATGCGCTCCATGGAGGCGATTCATGAAGAAATCTACCGTCATGTGCGCCGTTGTTTGGAGGAATAATTATGGTATATGTATTACTGGGAACCGGGTTTGAGGAAATGGAGGCCATCACCCCTGTGGATCTGCTGCGCCGAGCCGGCGTGCCGGTTTTGACGGTGGGAGTCACCGGCAAGGTGGTATATGGCAGCCACAACATCGGCGTGGAAGCAGATATCCTATTGGAGCAGATGGATCTGACCGATTTGGAGATGATCGTACTGCCCGGTGGTCTTGGCGGTGTGGCATCTGCCCGGGCAAGCGAAGCTGCGCTGGATGCCCTGAAATTTGCCTGGGAAAATGATAAATATGTTGCCGCCATCTGCGCAGGGCCCACCGTGCTGGCAGACCTGCACATCACCGATGGCAAAGCCGCCACCTGCTATCCCGGCTGCGAAGGCGGTATGGGCAGCGCAAATATGCGCTCTGATGCCGCTTGCGTGCAGGATGGCAAACTGATTACCGGCGCATCCGCCGGCTGCGCCATTCCCTTCGGTTTGAAACTGATCGAAGTATTGAAGTGCGCAGATGCCGCGAAGGCGATCGCTGGCCAGATCGTGATTCGCTGACAGGAGGTTACGCACATGGAAGAAAATCGCAAAAAGCAGCTCTCCGAGGATGAACAGAAGTGGCTGAATGCTCTGATTGATGGCAGCCCTATCCCGGAAGAGCCTAGCCTTAACAAGGAAACACTACCTCAGGATGTTTCTGCGCCCGATACAGACATCCCCTTTTGGGAGCTAAGGGATCCTTTTGCAGACATCCCCATTGCCGGTGGTTATGAAACCTACGAGGATCCTTCCAGCTCGGAAAGTTATGCTTCCTATGAAGAGTCCTCGATCCCAGAGGAGATCGGTCCGGATGAAGACGCTGTTTATCAAGCAGGTCTAACCCATCCCAATGATGCAGAGCTGGAGAAAATTCTGGCGGAGGACTGGTCTTCCATAACGGATGACCCTGCGCCGGAATCCCCCATTCTGCCTGCGGATAATACAGAAGAGCCTATACTTGTCATCCACTCAGATGACACGCTGCCGGCATCTGATGAATCTGATGCTACGCCCAGAAAGGGTCGTCCGAAAGCGGAAAATATTTTGATGCAATTAGGCATCCCACATATTGCCGCTACCCTTATCTGGCTTGCTTTGATCGTTGCGGTCGGTGTCTCTTTGGGCCGTTTGTTCTGGGTATGTTGCTCCGATATTATGGCCTTTGGCAAAGAATCTCAGGAAGTAATCATTACCATCACAGAGCAGGATGACATCGATTCCGTTTCTCAAAAGTTGGGTAAGGCCGGACTGGTTCGCTATCCGGGGCTATTCAAGATTTTTGCCAAGTTGACGCACAAAGATGAAAATATTAGCGTAGGCACCTTTACCCTCAATTCTCATTTGGATTACAACGCTATGATCAACGCCATGGTGAATTACGGTACCGCTCGAATAGAGGTGGACGTAATGTTACCGGAAGGAGCCAATTGCGCACAGATTTTCGCGCTTTTGGAAGAGAATGAGGTTTGCAGTGCAGAAGATCTGGAAGCTTGCGCCGCCAACGGCGAGTTGGGCGACTATTGGTTCCTGGAGGGCGTGCCCCGGGGCGATAAGTACTGCCTGGAGGGTTATCTTGCGCCGGATACCTACACCTTCTACACCAACGACGAACCGGCCCGTGTTTTAGCAAAGTTCCTGGACGAATTCGAATCCCGATTTACCGATAAGATGGTGGAGAGCTTTACTGCTCTGCAGGAGCGTTATGCCAATATGATGGCCGAAAAGGGTTACGACGAAGCCTATATTCAGAGCAACCCCCTGACATTGCATCAGGTGATCACCCTGGCATCCATTGTATCCAGAGAAACCTCCTCCGATGCGGAGAGCTTTACAATCGCCTCTGTCTTCTATAACCGACTGACGAATCCCCGCTATCCGTATCTGGATTCCGACGCTACTGTCTATTACGCCATCGGTGACTACTTCGGTGAAGTCGATGAACTGACACAAGAGCATCTGGATACGGACAGTCCCTACAACACCCGCAATCACCAGGGACTGCCTCCCGGACCCATTTGCAATCCCGGTGTCTACTCGCTGTATGCTGCTTTGGATCCTGACGAGACAGATTACTACTACTTCGTGTACGACTATGATGCCTATAGTCACATCTTCTCCAAGACTTATCAGGAGCATATGTCGCATCTTAATGATTTGGAATCGGAGTAAATATGGCAAAGTTAGAATTATTGAGTCCCGCCGGCGATATGGAGCGGCTGCATATGGCCGTTCTGTACGGCGCAGATGCGGTATATCTGGCCGGTACCGATTTCGGCATGCGCTCCTTTGCGGGTAATTTCACCCCGGAGGAGCTGCCTAAGGCGGTGGATTTTGCCCACAGGCACGGTGTAAAGGTCCATGTGACGGTGAACACCATGCCCCGCAATGAAGAAGTGGCTAACCTGCCTGCCTATTTGGAACAACTGCAGGACGCAAGCGTGGATGCGCTGATTTTGGCAGATCTGGGTGCTTTCACCTTGGCGGGGAAATATGCCCCCAAGTGCCAGCGGCACATCTCCACCCAGCAGTCTATCGCCAACTACGAGTGCGCCAAAGCATGGTATGATCTGGGGGCCCAGCGGGTCGTCCTGGCAAGAGAGTTGAACTTGGATGAAATTCGTGTCATCCGGGAGAAGACACCCAAGGACTTGGAGATTGAGACCTTTGGTCACGGCGCTATGTGCGTCAGCTATTCCGGCAGATGTTTGCTGAGCAATTATATGACCGGTCGGGATTCCAATCGTGGCGCCTGCGCCCAACCCTGCCGCTATCAGTACGCGCTGATGGAAGAAAAGCGGCCCGGCGAGTATTTCCCGGTGTTTGAAGATGAAAAGGGCACTTATATTATGAACTCCCGGGATATGTGCACCATCGACCACCTGAAGGATCTGATGGATGTGGGCATTGACTGCATCAAGATCGAAGGGCGGGCAAAGTCAGCATACTACGCCGCCATTGTCACCGGCGCTTACCGCCATGTCATTGATGATATTGCAGCCGGACGGGAAATCGATCCGGTCTGGCGGGATGAAGTGGATCATGTAAGCCACCGGATCTATTCCACAGGCTTCTACTACGGATACCCCGGTCAGTACACCGAGCATTCCCGGTATATTCGGCAATGGCAGGTCTGCGCTATTGTGGAAAGCTGTGACGAACAGGGTCTTGCCCTGTGCAGTCTGCGGAACAAATTCCACGAAGGCGACAAACTGGAAGTGGTAGGTCCGGATCTGCGGCCCTTCCCCATCACCGTTCCCGGTATGAAAACAATGGAAGGCGAAGATCTGGCTGAACCCCGTACACCCCAGATGCAGTTCTATATGCAACTGCCCTGCCAAGTGCCTCCCATGAGTATCCTGCGCAGGCAAGTAGATCTGTCCGCAAAATAAGATACATTTAGAAATCCCCATCTGCCGAAGCAGATGGGGATTTTTGTTTATTGTCCTCTTAATTGCCAGAACGCAACAGCTGCGGCGGCAGCCACATTCAGGGAGTCAACGCCGTGGGCCATAGGAATACAGACCGTATAGTCGCAGCTTGCGATGGTTTCCTTGGAAAGCCCTGTGCCCTCCGTACCCAGAACAATCGCCAGTTTTTCCTCCGCCATGAGATTTTTATCGTCCACCGATACAGAATCAGCTTCCAGCGCCATGGCCGCCAGTTTGAATCCAAGGCTGTGAAGCTCGTCGGTCCAGTTGCTATCTTCAAGAACTGCCCAAGGCAGCTGGAATACTGCGCCCATACTGACACGAACTGCCCGGCGGTTTAAGGGATCTGCGCAGGAGGGGCTCAGCAGGATTCCGTCCATACCCAACGCTGCCGCGGAACGGAAGATCGCCCCCAAATTGGTGGTATCCACAATATCCTCAATCACTGCGATTCTGCGGGCATCCCTACAAATCTCTTCAACAGAACGGGGTTTCGGGCGGTACATGGCGCACAGGATTCCCCGGGTCAAAGTATAGCCGGTCAGTTTTGCCAACAGTTCCCGGGAGCCGGTATACACAGGGATATTCGAGCAGCGGGCAAGAAGATCGGCTGCCTGCCCCTCCAAGTGTCTTCGCTCCATCAGCAAGGCCACCGGCACACAGCCGGCATCCAGCGCCACACGAATCACCTTGGGGCTCTCCGCAATAAAAATACCCTTTTCCGGTTCTATGCGATTCCGCAGTTGCGCCTCTGTTAATCCGGAAAACAAAGAAAGTTCCGGCGCAGACAGATCTGTTATCTCAACAACATGTGCCATAAAAGCACTCCTTATTTATAATATGTATCAAGTTTATCATGGCAGACAGACAAAAGCAAGAATCTGAGGTGTTCATTTGTATGCCAATGCCGCATTTGGGGAATCCTGTACCCGGAGGTGTTTTTATGCAGGATTTGGTTTGGCTTACAGTTGCCGGCGGAGCAGCAGGCGCTGTTAACGGTCTTCTGGGCGCCGGCGGCGGCATGGTACTGGTGCCAATGCTCACAAGCTCCCGCAAGCTACAGGAGCGAGAAGTATTCCCCGCCTCCGTTGCTATTATTTTGCCGATCTGTATCGTCACCTTGCTGCTTACTGCGGATTGGACATTGACCTTCCGGGATGTACTACCTTATTTGGCAGGTAGTATTGCGGGGGGAATTGGCGCAGGTATTCTGGGAAAACAGATCCCCACAGTGTGGCTGCACCGAATCTTAGGCGTCATTATCCTATGGGGAGGGATTCGTTACCTATGCTAAAGATATTTGCCTTTCCGGTTGCTGCAATACTGGGTTTTCTGGCGGGGCTGGGCGTTGGCGGCGGGAGTCTTTTAATGCTTTGGTTGACTTTGGTAGTAGAAATGCCCTATGAGACCGCGCGGACGATCAACCTGCTGTTCTTTCTTCCCTCTGCCATCATTGCCACCTGTTTTCGGCAATCGCAGGGTTCACTGCCCCTGAAAAAGCTGCAAAAACCCATCCTGGCAGGCGTGGTCTTTGCAGCTGCTTTGTCCATTGTGGGGCGGTATCTGGATACCACACTTCTGAAAAAGCTCTTTGGGGGGTTATTGCTGTTCACCGGCCTGCGGGAACTGTTTTACCGCCCCCGAAAGGCCAAATAACCCTCCAGAATCAGCGATGCTGCCACCGCATCCACGGTGTCCTTCCGCTTTTTACCGTGATAATTGTGGGCAGAGAGAATATTATGGGCCTCCACCGTAGTGCGACGCTCGTCCCACATTTTTACAGGCAGACCTGTCTGCGCTTCCAGCTTTGCGGCAAATTCTCTGCACAGCTCCGCCCGGGCGCCCTCGGTGCCATCCATATTCTTGGGAAGACCCACCACGATCTCCCCAATATCACTGCCCCTGACCAGGTTACAGACCTCCGTCAGGGTCTTTTCCATATTTCGGCTGTGGATAACAGTGGTCGTGCCAACAATACTGCACAGTAGATCCGACACCGCAATTCCCGTCCGTGCGTCGCCGTAATCAACGCCCATAATTCTCTTCATGGTTTTTGCTCCTTACATTCTTTGATTGCCCCCATTATATAGCAAAATTCCCAAAAAATAAAGAAAAAAATTGTTGACTTCCACACCCCCCTGTGTTAGAATGGTTCTACCTGTGAAAAAAGGGCTTTTTTTGTGCGCCTTTTTTCAGCTCCGGAGTGGCAGTTTGTAGTCTGCCACTTGCTAAATCTTACTCTAGCCGGGGTGATACAGGGAGGCAAATTTAAGGAGGTGCCGTTATGCGCGTTAAAGTCACTTTGAGATGCTCCGAGTGCAAGCAGAGAAACTACAACACCATGAAGAACAAGAAGAATGACCCCGACCGTCTCGAAATGAAGAAGTACTGCAGATTCTGCAGAAAGCACACCACTCACAACGAGACCAAGTAAGGAGGCCCGCGAAATGGCAGATGTGAAAAAGGAAAACTGGTTCAAAAGAACCTGGGGCCGGATCTGCAGATACTTCCGTGAGCTTCGCAGTGAACTGAAGAAGGTCGTTTGGTCCACCCCCAAGCAAGTATTGAAGAGCACCCTGATCGTTCTGGCATGCGTCGTCATTGTCGGTATCTTTATTTGGATGTTCGATTTCGTTGCTCGTTTTGGCATTGATGCTTTGATCAAGGCCTTCCACTAAGGAGACGAGTTATGGCAGAGGCTGCAAAATGGTATGTGGTCCATACCTATTCCGGTTATGAAAACACCGTAAAGGCCACCATAGAAAAAACTGTCCAGAGCCGTCAGCTGCAGGATCAGATTCTGACTGTTGCCATTCCTCAGGAAACGGTTACAGAAATCACAGAATCCGGTGTCAGTAAGACCTATGATCGCAAGCTGTATCCCGGCTACGTGTTCGTGAAAATGGTTTACTCCGACGACACCTGGCATGTGATCAGGAATGTCCGCGGTGTGGCCGGCTTCGTGGGCGCATCTGGAAATGACCCCTTCCCCCTGACCGATGATGAGGTTTACGAGATGGGTGTTGAGAAGCGTGAGATCATCGTCAACTACACAGTTGGTGATACCGTCCGCATTCTCGATGGTCCCCTCAGCTCCTTCACCGGTGTGGTGGAAAGCCTGGAGGTCGACAAGAACTCGGTCAGCGTGATTGTTTCCATGTTTGGCCGGGAAACTCCCGTCGAGTTTGAACTCGATCAGGTGGAGGTTTTATCCCAATAACGCATCGGACCGATTACCGGTCGGAACGTGGGAGGGGTTAAAACCCCGAAAGAAATGCGCAAAGCGCATCATTACCACATTTTATTCAGGAGGTGCTTATTATGGCACAGAAAGTCACTGGCATTATCAAACTGCAGATTAACGCCGCTAAGGCTACCGCTTCCCCCCCTGTTGGTCCCGCTCTGGGTCAGCACGGCGTTAACATCGCTGCATTTATCAAGGAATTCAACGCCCGTACCCAGGCTATGGAGGGCTACAAGATTCCCGTCGTTATCACTGTTTACGCAGACCGCAGCTTTACCTTTATCACCAAGACCCCTCCGACTCCCCTGCTGATTATGAAGGCAATCGGTCTGGACAAGGGCTCCGGCGTTCCCAACAAGACCAAGGTCGGTACCATCACCCGCGCTCAGATCGCTGAGATCGCTAAGACCAAGATGCAGGACCTGAAGGGTGCTACTCAGGAAGCTGTTGAGAGCCAGGTCGCCGGCACTTGCCGCTCCATGGGCGTCGTTGTCGTCGACTAATCAACAATTCGATATTTGCTTACCGGACAAGTTCTGGTCCGGAAATGTGGGAGGATTTTTCCGCATCACCACTATAAGGAGGATATAACAAGTGTTTAGAGGCAAAAAGTATAAGGAGAGCGCCAAGCTGATTGACCGCTCTGTTCAGTATGATCCCAATGAAGCCCTGGATCTGGTTTTGAAGGGTGCTTCCGCAAAGT
>JAZNRW010000147.1:0-2952 GCA_045590835.1 Faecousia sp. | reverse complement strand
GTATGTACTTGTCTATCAGCTTGACCGCTTCGCCCGTAACCGCTATGACAGCGCAACATACAAGGCAAAGCTCAAGAAAAACGGCGTCCGGGTACTGTCTGCCCGTGAGAATATCACAGATGACGCAAGCGGTATTCTTGTTGAGGGTCTGCTTGAATCTATGGCAGAATACTACAGCGCAGAGCTTGCCCAAAAAATCCGGCGGGGTATGGCGATCAATGCGGAAAAGTGCCTTGCAAATGGTAGCAATCCCGGTTTGGGCTTTAAGGTTGCGCCGGACAAGCACTATATCATAGATGAAGAAACCGCCCCGATAGTGGTTAGGATTTTTGAGGAATACGCAGCGGGTAAAACCGTTACGGAAATATGCGAAAGCCTAAACAATCAAGGGGTACGGACTTCACGGGGCGCAATATTCAATAAAAACAGCTTGCGGAAAATGCTCCAAAACAAGCGGTATATCGGTTACTATCTGTACAAGGATATAGAAACGCCTGGGGGTATGCCCCGGATTATCTCGGACGATCTCTTTTACAAGGTGCAAGAGATTATGACCAAAAATAGAAAAGCTCCTGCACGCACAAAGGCGAAACAGGAGTATCTACTGACTACAAAGCTATTTTGCGGTAAATGCCGGGACATGATGACGGGTGTTAAGGGTACATCCCACACGGGCGCAGCATACTATTATTACAAGTGCAACAATGCAAAGAAAAAGCAATGTGATAAGAAAGCTGTACAAAAGGACTACATAGAAGATCTTGTTATAGCTGAATGCCGCAAGCAGCTCACCCCGGCAAACATTGACAAGATAGCCCATGAGGTTGTAGCCCTCTGTGAGCGTGAAAAGGACAATACCAATCTCAGACGCATTGAAAAGCTCATGCGGGAGAATGAACGCAAGCAGCGCAATCTTATGTCTGCCGTTGCTGAGTGTGATATAGACAGCGTTAGAAAGTCCCTGTATGTGGAAATTGCAAGGCTTACAACAGAGCTTGACACACTCAAGAACGAATACGCCATAGAGCAAGCCGGGGCTGTGTCCTTGACCATTACAGAGGTTAAATTCTTCCTGTCACAGCTACGCAAGGGCAAAGCGGACAGCATTTCCTACAGAAAGACGCTGATCAATGTCTTTGTAAACGCTATCTACCTGTATGACGATAAAATAACGATTATCTTCAATTCCGGGGACAAGCCCGTTACCATAGATGATAAGCTTTTGTCCGATATTGAGGAAAGCAATGCAGCGGTAGAGGGTTCACTTTTAGACGCTGTTGCTCCACCAAAAATAAGGACCACCCACAAGGGTGGTCTCAGACTGTAGAAAAAGCCCCTGTTTCGCATTAGGCGAAGCAGGGGTTTACTGTATATTCCGGCAGAAACAGAGAAAGCACATAGGTAACACACCTCGGATGGGTGTCTTTCCAGAGCCGGTTGGCGTATTTTTTCAGATTCATGGCAGCAAATTTAAGCTTCACCCAGTTTCGTACCTGGGCCAAGCCTCTGAATCTCGTATATCTCATTCCGTGCTGCTCCTTGGCATCGGCAAAGACCCGCTCAATGGTTTCCTTCCGAGCCTTGTACATCCTCTGGCAGATCGGCGTACACCGGGCATCCTCTGCCATCTCCACATAGTCGCTCCAGATGTGCCGGGTCACGACCTTCGTGAAATTCTTGCTCTTAGTGCAAAGGTGCCGGGTAGGACAGTTGCAGCAGACCTGTGGATCACTTTTGTATTCCCGGTAGCCGTCACGATTGGTGGTGCTGTACTTCAGAACATGGTTCTCCGGACAGAGAATGCAGTCGAAATACTCGTCATACACATACTTCCACCATTCGTGTCCGCCCTTCATGGTCTTGGGCCGTGTGTAAGCTGTGGACAAAGTTTTGCCGTCGCCGAATACCAGCTTGCAGATGTGCGGGGTCTTGTAGGCACTGTCGGCCACAAATGCATGGACACTGTCGAACTTCTTGGTGATCCGCTCGTACAGATCGTCAAAGGGAACGCTGTCATGGACATTGCCGGGGGTAACTTCTACATCCAGGACTACACCGTGGACATCGCAGACGGTGTGGGCTTCGTAGGCCATCTGCCGCTTGTGGTCGCCCTTGACGAACATTCCGCAGTCGGGGTCGGTGGTGCTGACGGTAGCGGTCTTCTTCTTTGCTTCCTTCTTGCGTTTCTTCAGCTTCTTCTTGGAGGTGTTGTCCTTCTTCTTTTTGGGCGGTGCGGGAGGTTCCTGCTCGTCGTTGTCGTCATGTTCGTCTTCGTCCTCCATAGGCTCCAGAGGCTTCTTGCCGTGGGCTTCACGGTCTGCGTTGACCTCCTCCATGAGTTCTTTGGCATACTTCTTGGCGGCGATGGGCACTTCCTTCTTCACGGCCTTCTTGGTATTGGCGTTGGCCTTGATGTGGGTGCCGTCCACAAATACAACACCGGGAGCCACATAACCGGCTTCCACCATCTCCATGAGAATCCAGCTGAAAACCTGGTCAACGGTTTCAGATGTGAAGCGGTGACGGAAATTGTAGCTGATGGTGGAGAAATGAGGCGTATCCTCCTGAAGCCGGTAACCCAGGAACCAACGGTATGCCACATTGAAAGACACTTCTTCTGCTGTACGGCGCAGAGACCCCAAACCATACAGGTGTTGAATGAGAACCATCTTGAACAGGACAACAGGATCCACACTGGGACGGCCATTGTCTGCACAGTACAATGGCTCTACCATATCGTAGATCTTGCTAAAATCCACCGCTTCGTCGATTTTACGCAGCAGATGTCCCTCGGGCACCAGACTTTCGGTGTCCACGATTTCAAAAATTCCCCGTTCCATTTTTCCACGTTCCAGCATCTTACATCACCTGGAACTATTATATCATACATAACGGATAAAGCCCAGCTTTCGCTGGACTTTTTCGACAGTCTGAGAACAGGCAGAAATTCTG
>JAZNRW010000146.1:0-7452 GCA_045590835.1 Faecousia sp. | reverse complement strand
TGATCTTCCTGGGTGTTGGCGCTATGACCGATTTCGGTCCTCTGCTGTCTAACCCCAAGAGCCTGCTTTTGGGCGCTGCTGCCCAGCTGGGCGTTTTTGCCGCTTTCTTCGGCGCCATTGCCCTGGGCTTTACCGGCCCTGAGGCTGCCTCCATTGGCATCATCGGCGGCGCCGACGGCCCCACTGCCATTTTCCTGACCTCCAAGCTTGCCCCCCATCTGCTGGGCGGCATTGCGGTGGCAGCTTACTCCTATATGGCGCTGATCCCTCTGATCCAGCCCCCCTTTATGAAGCTGCTGACCACCCCCGAGATGCGGAAGGTCAAGATGGAGCAGGCCCGTAATGTTTCCAAGGCCGAGAAGATCGTGTTCCCCATCGTGGTTACCGTTTTTGTAGCGCTGCTGCTGCCGGACACCGCACCCCTGATCGGCTGCCTGATGCTTGGTAACCTCTTGAAGGAGACCGGCGTGACCGACCGGCTGTCTGACACTGTGCAGAACGCGCTGATGAACATCGTCACCATCCTGCTGTCCACCGCCGTGGGCGCAACCATGGTGGGCTCCACCTTCCTGACTTGGGGGACCCTCAAGATCGTGGTGCTGGGCGTGTGTGCCTTTGTTCTGTCTACCGTGGGCGGTCTGGTCAGCGGCGTGATTATGTACAAGCTGACCAAGGGTAAAGTCAACCCCCTCATCGGCTCTGCCGGCGTTTCTGCCGTTCCTATGGCAGCCCGGGTAGCCAATCTGGAAGGTCAGAAAGCAAACCCCGCAAACTTCCTGCTAATGCATGCTATGGGCCCCAATGTTGCCGGCGTCATCGGCTCTGCCATTGCGGCGGGTTTCTTATTAAGTGTTTTTGGTTGATAACCTGCAAAGCTCCGCTCTCCGGCGGGGCTTTGTTTTTTTCCCGTGCGGACAAATGTTTTCCTGCTGGCGGCAAATATCCTTTCTCATAAAAATATTCGAAAACCCTGAATAATTAACGGTTTTTTCACAATTAAAAGCTTGACTTTTTCCATTTATTTAGTATGATATGTGAGGTTTGTATATAACAAATATTTTTACGAAAATGGAGTAATCAAATGAAAGCTACTATGTATCGCGTATTCGCGCTGGTGCTGGTTCTGGCACTGGCTCTGTCTATGGCTGCCTGCGGCGCTAAGACACCTGAAAACACCACTCCCAGCGACACCACCGGTTCTAACGAAACCACCGAAGCCACCGGCTCTGCCGATGTGGAATCCAAGCCCATCACCTACCTCTCCCTGAGCTACGGTGAGACCGCAGATTCCTCTGTTTACCTGACCGCTTACGTTGTGGACGAGACCACTGCTACCATCGAGTACAGAGGCCAGATCCGCAAGGAAGGCAATGTGGACGCAGCTGCTCTGGAGACCCTGTCTGCTGAGTTTGCTAAGTCTGGCCTGGAAGCACTTAACGGCAAGGACGTGTATGAAGAGGGCGAAGCTGCCGCCTCCATGTATGTTGAGTTCGAAGACGGCACTTCTGTTACCGTAGGCTTCTCCGGCAACATTCCCGAGGAATTCAAGACCGGCTTTGCCGCTATGGACACCTGCTTCCAGAACCTGACCGCTGATATGGAAGAGTATGTTCCCCAGGCTGCCGTTATGGGCGAAGTAGACGCTGACCGTCTGGCTGCTATTCAGGAAATCCTGAACAACTCCGGCATCCAGGGTCTGGACGGCCTGGCCATCACCGAGGTTCCCATGGACGAGAACTTCAGCTTCAGCATGGGCCTGACCACCACCGACGGCATCGTAGGCGGCTCCCTGTGCTCTGCGCAGATGATGACCACCCCCTACTCCTTTGCAGTAGTTACTGTTGAGGACGAGAGCAAGATCGACGCTGTCCGCGCTGACTTCGAGGAGAATCTGGACTTTGGCAAGTGGGTCTGCGTCAGACCTACCGATGCTGTGATCGCTCAGAAGGGCAACATGGTCCTGTGTGTCATGGGCGCTGACCAGATGTACACCGGCACCCACACTGCCATCGAGGCTGCCGGCTGGGAGAACCTGACTACCTTCAAGGACAACGCTCAGTAATCTTCCATAACAAAAAAAGATTCCCTGCAAAGCGTAAGCTTTGCAGGGATTTTTTATTTCAATCGCTTTTCCAATGTGCGTACGCCCAAGGCCGTCAGATGCACTCTGTGCAGGCCGTATTCCGCGGTGACCACAAAGGATTTGGGCAGATCGTCGCAGGGGACGACTTGGCCGTTTTTTTCCGCCTGGGTTAAAAATACCCGGGTGCGCTTGGAGGTGGAGGTATTGTCCATGTCGAAAATGCCCACGATGGAGCTCTCCCGCACCGCCATATCATTGCCAATAGATAAATACATTTCCCCTTGTCATTGCGAACCAGTGCGCACACTGGTGTGGCAATCTCCTTCATTCAAGAATAGCCGCATATAGGTCTTCCCAATCCGGATTTTTGGAGGCAATCAGTTTGTTTTTCCGATCTCTGTTCCAGCCCTTTATTTGCTTTTCTCTTTCAATTGCTACAGTTATATCATTGGTTATTTCAAAATACACCAATTTATTAACATGGTAGCGAGAAGTGAAACTATTTCTATCCAAACTGTTTTTATGTTCATAGATCCTGCGTGGCAAATTGTTGGTTACTCCGGTATATATCACCTTGTTGTCCTTCGTTGCCAAGATATAAACATAATACCGCATCGTTTTACCCCTCTTCCGAGACCTGACTGTTTGCAGGTTGTGGGAATCTAATGGATATTTTTTCAGATTGCCACACCAGTGTGCGCACTGGTTCGCAATGACATAAAACGCGGCAAGCCCTTATTTCCGTTTCTGCCACTGGCCAACCGCCAGCGCATCGCAGCGATTGTTCATAGGGTTATCGGCATGACCTTTGACCCAGTGGTAGCGCATTTGATGCCGGCCCGTCAGCTCCAGCAGCTGTTCCCACAGATCCGGGTTTAGGGCAGGCTTTTTGTCGGACTTGATCCAGCCCTTTTTCCGCCAGCTCTCTGCCCAGCCTTTTTGCAGGCCGTCGATCACATACTTTGAATCGGAGTACAGCTCCACGATACAGGGCTCTTTCAGGGCAGACAAGCCTTCGATCACCGCCGTCAGCTCCATCCGGTTGTTGGTGGTGGAGCTTTCACCTCCGGACAGTTCCTTCTGCACCCCGTTAAACTCCAGAATCGCGCCCCAACCACCGGGGCCGGGGTTGCCGGAGCAAGCCCCGTCGGTGTACAAGGTCACGGTCTTCATTCTGCCGCTTCCTCAGTTTCTTCGCCATCTACCCGCTCGATGGACACCAGCCGGTTGCCCTCCTCGATGCGCATGATGATGACGCCCTGCACATCCCGCTTGTAGACGTTGATGCCGGCGGCCTTGACCCGGATGATGACGCCGCCGTTTTCGATGAGCATCACATCGTCGGTCTCGCCCACCACACGACAGCCGGCAACTGCGCCGGTCTTGGGGGTGATGTTGTAGTTCTTCAGACCCTTACCGCCACGGGCCTGCGGGATCTTCTCCCCGTCGGGGCCGGTACGCAGATATTCGATCAGCTCGGTACGCTTGCCGAAGCCATTTTCCGTGACAGTCAGCAGGGTCTTGCCCTCCTCAACCTTCTCCGCGCCGATCACATAGTCGTCACCGGTCAGCTGGATACCCCGGACACCTACCGCATCACGGCCCATGGGACGGGCATCGTTTTCGTTGAAGCAGATGGCCATGCCGTTGTGGGTAGCCAGAATGATATTATCGTCGCCGTTTGTCCGGATCACGTTGATCAGCTGATCGCCTTCCTCCAAGGTGATGGCTCGGATACCGGTCTTCCGGCGGGTATTCAGAGCGATGAAGGGGATCCGCTTGACGGTGCCGAACTTGGTGCACATCATCAGATACTCATGCTCGTGGAACTCCCGGGTGATCACCATGGCGGTGACATATTCCCCGGCTTCCAGAGGCAGAATGTTGATCATCGCGGTACCCCGGGCGGTTCTGCCGGCCTCGGGGATCTGGTAGCCCTTCCGGTGATGGACACGGCCCATGTTGGTGAAGAACAGCAGATGATCGTGGGTGGAGGCCACATACAGGCTCTTCACATAGTCCTCTTCCTTCAGGTTCTGGGCGTTGACGCCACGGCCGCCACGGCTCTGGGTCCGGTAGGTGTCCACAGGCATCCGCTTGATGTAGCCCTGGCGGGAGATAGTGAAGGCGCAGGTCTCCTCCTCAATGAGATCTTCAATGTCGATCTCATCTTCGATATCCTGGATCTCGGTCTTCCGGTCGTCGCCAAACTTCTCTGCGATGGCCAGTAGCTCCTCCCGGAGCACAGCCTGCAGCTTTGCCGGATCGCCCAGAAGATCCAGATAATAGGCGATTTTCTCCTGCAGCTCGTTGAACTCGTTCTGCAGTTTCTCTCTGTCCAGACCCTGCAGGGCCTTCAGCCGCATATCCAGGATGGCCTGGGCCTGGACATCATCCAGACCAAATCGCTGGCACAGCCGCTCCTTGGCGTCGTCGTAGGCAGAGCGGATGATCCGGATCACCTCGTCGATGTTGTCCTGGGCGATCAGCAGACCCTCCAACAGGTGAGCCCGCTCCCTGGCCTTTTTCAGATCAAACTCCGTACGCCGGGTGAGAATTTCCATCTGGAAGGTCAGATACTCATCCAAAATATTCCGCAGGGTGAGGATCCGGGGCTGCTTCTGGTCGTCCACCAGCGCCAGCATAATAATGCCGAAGGAGGACTGGAGTGACGTCTGCTTGAACAGGTTATTCAGCACAACCTGGGGGTTGGCGTCCTTTTTCAGCTCGATGACCATCCGCATACCGTTCCGGTCGGTCTCATCCCGCAGGTCGGAGATGCCCTCCAGCTTTTTGTCCTTCACCTGCTCGGCAATGGTCTTGATCAGCTGGCGCTTATTCACCTGATAGGGAAGCTCGGTAACAATGATCCGCATCCGGTCCTTGCCGAATTCCTCAAACTCGGTACGGGCGCGGACCACCACCTTGCCACGGCCGGTGGCATAGGCAGCGCGGATACCGCTTCTTCCCATAATGATACCGCCGGTGGGGAAGTCCGGGCCGGTGATGTGCTCCATCAGGTCGATGGCAGACACCTCCGGATCATCCAGCACTGCCACGCAGGCGTTGATCACTTCCCGCAGGTTATGGGGCGGGATATTGGTAGCCATACCCACCGCGATGCCGGAGGAGCCGTTGACCAGCAGGTTGGGGAACCGGCTGGGGAGCACCCGGGGTTCTTTCCGGGATTCGTCGAAGTTGGGATCCCAGTTGACGGTGTCCTTTTCGATGTCTCGGAGCATCTCGTTGGACATCTTGGAAAGTCTTGCCTCGGTGTAACGGTAGGCGGCAGGGGGGTCGCCGTCCACGGAGCCGAAGTTACCGTGGCCGTCCACCAGCATATAACGCATGGAGAAATTCTGTGCCAGACGCACCATGGCGTCGTACACAGACGCATCGCCGTGGGGGTGATACTTACCCAGCACGTCACCGACGCAGGTGGCAGACTTCTTAAAAGGCTTGTCAGAAGTCAGACCGCTTTCGTACATGGTGTAAAGGATTCTTCTGTGAACCGGTTTCAAGCCGTCCCGGACATCGGGTAATGCACGGCCCACAATGACGGACATGGCGTACTCGATATAGGACTTCTCCATCTCATCCACCAGATTGCTCTGGGTGATGGCCTGCTCGGGGAAACGAATATCCTCCGGTTTATAATCACGATTATGCTTTGCCAAAATGCATCACCTCTTTAAATGTCAATATTGATGGCATATTTTGCGTTGCGCTCGATCCATTCCTTCCGTGGCTCTACCGCCTCGCCCATGAGAATTGTGAAGATCTGATCCGCCCGGGCGGCATCCTCCAGGGTGATCCGGCGCAGGGTGCGCTTTTCCGGGTCCATGGTGGTGTCCCACAGCTCGTGGGGGTCCATCTCACCTAAGCCCTTGAACCGGCTGATATCCACCTTGGCGCCGGATTCGCCCCGCAACTCCGCGGAGACCAGATCCCGCTCCTCATCGGAGTAGGCCACCCGCTCTGTCTTGCCCCGCTTCAGCTTGTAAAGAGGCGGCACGGCGGAGTACACATAGCCGTTTTCGATCATGGGCCGCATATAGCGGAAGAAGAAGGTCAAAAGCAAGGTGCGGATATGGGCGCCGTCCACGTCCGCATCGGACATAATCACGATTTTGTGGTAGCGGAGCTTTTCAATGTCAAATTCCTCGCCGATGCCGGCGCCCAGCGCCACAATCAGCGGGTACAGCTTGTCGTTGCCGTAGATCTTGTCGGCACGGGCCTTTTCCACGTTGAGCATCTTACCCCACATGGCTAAGATCGCCTGGAACCGGGAGTCTCTGCCCTGAATGGCAGAACCGGCAGCAGAGTCACCCTCGACGATGTACAGCTCGCACAGCTCGGGGTCGCGCTCGTTGCAGTCCTGGAGCTTATCGGGCATCTGGCCGGATTCCAGACCGGTCTTCCGGCGGATGGATTCTCTTGCCTTCCGGGCGGCCTCTCTGGCCCGGTTGGCCAGCATGGCCTTTTCCAGAATGATCTTGGCGGTGGCAGGATGCACCTCAAAGTAGGTAGTCAACTGGTCGTTTACGATCTGATCCACCAAGGTGCGGATATAGGCGTTGCCCAGCTTTGCCTTGGTCTGACCCTCGAACTGGGCGTCGGTGAGTTTCACGGAAATAATAGCGGTGATACCCTCCCGGCAGTCCTCGCCGGAGACCTTGTCATCGCCCTTGATGATCCCGTTTTTTATGCCGTAGTTATTCAGAACGCGGGTCAGCGCAGTCTTAAAGCCGGTCTCGTGCATACCGCCCTCGGGGGTGCGCACATCGTTGGCAAAGGATTGCAGGGATTCGTTGTAGCCGTCATTGTACTGGACAGCGATCTCCGCAGAGGCATCCCCCTTCGCGCCCTCCATATAGATCACATCCTGGTGGATGGGGGTCTTGTGCCGGTTGGACCAGGTGGCAAACTCCCGGATACCGCCCTCGTAGCACATAGTCTCGGTGACGGGGGTGTCTTCCCGGGCGTCGGTGATGGTAATGGAAAGGCCTGCATTCAGGAAGGCCTCCTCCCGCATCCGGTCGTGGAGGATCTCATAGGAGTAGATCACATCGTCGAACATCTCCGGATCCGGCTGGAAGGTGACCTCCGTGCCGGTCTTGTCGGTGTTGCCCACGATGGTCATCTCCTGCAGGATCTGACCCCGGGAGAATTTCATCTCATGGATCTTGCCGTTTTTGTAGACCCGGGCGGTCAGACTCTCGGACAGGGCATTCACCTCCGACGCACCCACGCCGTGCAGGCCGCCGGAGACCTTATAACCGCCGCCGCCGAACTTACCGCCGGCGTGAAGCACCGTGAAGACAACCTCCAGCGCGGGCTTGCCGGTCTGGGGCTGGATGTCCACAGGG
>JAZNRW010000145.1:0-41853 GCA_045590835.1 Faecousia sp. | reverse complement strand
ACTCCTTGGCTCACAGAACGACATGGCTACGATCCGACTTGGTAACGGTGATCTCCCGCTCCACCTTGCAGCCCATTTCCACGGCTACAAATTCGGCGGTGTCAAAGTCGATGGTCTGGTTGATACCGGCCATAACGCCATTCTTCATCAGGCACTTGATGACCTCGCCGGCAGTCTTCTTCATGCGGCTGGCCAGCTCACCCACGGTGATCTCGTCGCCGATCTTAACGGTGACAGGTGCTTTCCGGGCAACCTCCATCTGGAGCCGGCGCATTTTCTCCTGCTCCTCGTTGCGGGCCTTGTTGCCCTTGAACTTGTTGTCTTTTTTGCTATTCTGCTGCTGACCCTTCTTGCCAAACTTCTGCTTGCCGCCCTGGTAATTCTGGACACGCTCGGAGACCAGGTTATCCACATCATCAAAACGGCGGGTATTCACCTGCACAGCGGAGGTGTCCACAACCCGGCGCTCTCTTCTGCGCTCGGGCTCTGCGGGCTTGGCAGGCTTCTGTTCTGCCTTGGGCTGCTGGGCAGCAGCGGGTTTTTGCTCTGCCTTAGGCTGCTGGGCAACAGGTTTTTGCTCCTGTTTCGTCTCCACGGGCTTTTCCTCCTTGGGTGCTTCCACCTTGGGGGCAGGCTGCACCGCAAAGACTACCTCCAGAGAGTCGATCTGGTGGGTCTGGGTGATGTAGTCGAACACCACATTCAGCTCATCCTCGGTGAGTACCTGCGTGGTGGACTTGGGTTTTTCAAAAAACTTGGAAATGACTTCTGTTACTTCTTTGGTGGGCAAACCAAAGTCGGCAGCCACTTCCTTCAAACGATATTTCACTATACTCATATACGAAATGCACCTCCATAATCAATGTTCCTTCTTGGCCTTACCCTTGAAGCCCTTAGCCTTATTCCGCTCATGGGCTTTGGCCTCCTGCTGGCGCTGCCGGATCCGCTGTGTGCGCTTATTCAGGCTTGCCAGTTCGGCCTGGTAACGGTCGGGCTGACCCAAGGCCTTCACAAAGGCCAGTGCCAGCGCCGGGTCGGTAAATGCGGCCAGAGCCAGGCTGGAGCGGCCCACGGCCTGACCCAGCTGGTCCTTGGTAAAAGGAACGGTCAAAACAATTTGCTCGGTTCCGGACACGAAGCTTGCAGCTCTGCGGCGGGTATGGTCGGTGGCGTCCTGTGCCACCACCACCAGCCGGGCTTTCTGGGATCTTGCTGCAGCGCCCACCGGTTCTTCACCCAGCTCGATCCGACCCGCTTTCCGGGCCAGCGCCAGGTAATTCAAGGCTTTATCCATCCAGGCCGGCCTCCATTTCCTTTTCCAGCCGGTCGTAGACCTGCTGGGGAATGGGAACCTCCAGACTGCGTTCCAGAGATTTGGCCTTGATGGCCTTTTTCAGACAATCAGGATTGGGGCAGATATATGCGCCCCGGCCGTTGAGCTTGCCGGAAAAGTCCAGGCTGACAACGCCGTCCGTACCCCGGACCACGCGGATCAGCTCTTTTTTGGCTTTCCGTTCCCGGCAGCCCATGCACTGCCGCTGAGGGATCTTCTTTTGCATAGCATTCCCTCCTGTGTATCCGGGTTATTCAGCCTCTGCAGCTGCGCTGACAGACTTGATATCGATCTTAATGCCGGTGAGCCGGGCAGCCAGACGGGCGTTCTGACCCTCCTTGCCGATGGCCAGACTCAGCTGATCATCAGGCACCACAACACGGCAGGCCTTGGGGTTCATGGGATCCATCTCCACGCTGACCACATCGGCGGGGCTGAGGGCTGCCTTTACATATTCGCAAGGATCCTCGCTCCAGACCACGATGTCGATCTTCTCGCCGTTTAGCTCTTCCACCACGGCGCCTACCCGGCCGCCGCGAGGACCAACACACGCGCCCACGGGATCCACATTTTCCATTGCGGCCCGGACAGCGATCTTGCTGCGGGAGCCGGCTTCCCGGGCGATGTTGCGAATTTCTACCTGACCGTCGGCAATCTCAGGGGTCTCCAGCTCGAACAGACGGCGCACCACATTGGGGTGGGTGCGGGAGACGTGAACCAGAGGGCCGCGGGTGGCTCTGTGCACTTCCAGCACATACACCCGGATCAGGTCGCCGGGCTCGTAGTATTCGCCGGGGATCTGCTCGCTGGTGCGAAGGACAGCGTCATGCTGCTCGTTACCCTGACCCAGACGGACGAAAATGTCGCCGGTGGGATCCAGCCGAAGCACGGTGCCGGTGAGCAGCTCCTGAGACTTGGAGGAGTAGCTCTCGTAAATGGCGCCACGCTCAGCTTCCCGGATACCCTGGATCACCACCTGCTTGGCGGTCTGGGCAGCGATGCGGCCGAATTTCTGGATGTCCACGGGGATGATCACAGACTCGCCGGGCTGTACATCGGGGTTGTAGTGGCGGGCAGTGTCGATGTGGATCTCCACAGCGGAATCCTCCAGCTCCTCCACAGCGGTCTTTACCAAATGCATGGAAAGGCCCTTCTCGCTCAGGTCTACCACCACATTTTCAGCGGGGATATCCCGGTGATCCTCCCGGTCCTTCCGGTAGGCGTTGGTCAGCGCCTGCTTCAGCCGCTCTACCATATAGGCAACGGGGATGCCCTTGATCTTTTCCAAATCCCGCAGGCTGGCGAAAATCTCTGCGCCGATATCTACCTGGGGAGCCTCGTTCTTCTTTGTTTTTCTCTGTGCCATTGTCGTTCTGTTTCCTCCTGTCAGAATTCTACTCTCAGCCGCACCAGAGCGACCTCGGATTTTTCAAATGCGATGGTTTCCTTGCCGGCTTCCACAGTGACCCGGCCATCTTCGTAGCCCCGGAGGATACCGGGAATTTCCTTCAGCCCGTTTCTGGGCCGGTACAGCTTCACCAAAACAGGGCTGTCCATAAACCGGTCAAAATCAGCCGGGCGCTTCAGTGCCCGTTCCAGACCGGCGGAGCATACCTCGAAGTGATAGCTTTCAGCGATAGGGTCCTGCTGATCCAGCACCGGATCGATCGCCCGGTGAATTCTCTCACAGTCCTCGATGTCGATGCCGCCGTCCTTATCGATGTAGACCCGCAGGAACCGCTCAGAGCCTTCCCGCACATATTCCACATCCCAAAGGCTGCAGCCGTGTGCTTCCACGATGGGCTTTGCAAACTGGGTAACCTGATCCGTTACTTTCAAAGCATGACCTTCCTTTCAAAAACATTCAAAAAAGAGAGGGGCGAACCCCTCTCTTTCCAAACGTCAAATCTTACCTTCGCAGGTATTATACCACAAAAAAATGGTTTTGCAAGAGGGAAACCGGGAAAAAATACAGGTTTTTCAGGTAATTTTTCGTAAAGTTACCCATTATCCTGTAAAAAGATCCCCTCCGGCGGCTGCCCTTGCACATATTTGTGATCCCAAGCGTCATCGAAAAGACCCAGCGCCGGCGTGCCGCAGGCCAGATCATCCGCCAATACCTCCAGTAGGGAAGCGCACTCTAAGGACTCCAAATAGAACTCCGGCAGGGATTCCGCTCCTAACTTAGCGCCCAAAACCGCGCCGGTGATGGCGCCCACTGCAGCACTGAGGCCGGAATGGTTGACCGCGGTGATCATGGCGCTGTCAAAATCGTTGGAGTTTCGCAGGCAGGCGAAGATCGCCCCCGCCAGACAGCCGGCCGCATCCAGACAACCCAACTGCTCCATCCCCTCTTCATCATGCAGGGTGTTTGACTGGGCAAGCGCAATGGCGCCCCGCAGCTGCTGGGCCAGATCCTCTGCCACAGGGAACCGGGCCCGGAACTGGCCGTCCATAGCCCCGATGGCCTGGGTAAACTGGTCTTCCAGAGGGTGCTCCGGCTCCTGCAGGATGCCTGCAATGGCATAGGCCAGCGCCACGCCGCTCAAAAACGCCTCGGGATTGCCATGGGTCAGGGCGATGATCTGGGCGGTAAGTGTTCCCACCTGCTCCGGCGTCAGCCGGCGATGATTGTAAAACATACCCACCGCAACGGCGGCGGTGATGGCGCCGGGGGCGTTGTTATCATTTTTGGGGGTTTCGGGCGTGCCGTAGGATGCCAGCCGCAGGTTGTCCAGCATCCGGGCATCCCGGCAGTAACGGCGGCGGAAGGGGGCGCACTTGGATACCCAACAGTAGCTAAGCTCCGGATCCCGATAGAACTGCTGGCTCCGGGTCCACTCTCGCAGACCCAGCTTCACATAGCGCATGTGGTCGCTTTTTCCCCGGGAGACACCCAGCAGCAGGGAATTGCTCAAATAGGCTGCGATCTGGGTGTAGGAGGTGACGGTGGCATACTCCGCTTCCTGCAGGTCATAGCCCTGCAGGCCGTTGGGACCATAGCAGTCCCAGATCTCAGACAGTGTCTTGCCGTCAACGGTATATCCCAGGGCGTCACCCACCGCCAGTCCCAGCAGACAACCCCGGTAAGCCGATGTAGTTACCTCCATAGATACACCTCCGTCAGTATTTATACATTATATTATAGCAAATAACGCCATAAATGCAACAAATTTGCAAAATTTACCCAGCAACAAAAATTTTTTAAAAATGAGAATAATTCCTATTGACAAATAGAAAACGGTGTGCTATACTGCAAATGTAAATAAGAAACATTCTCATTCAGAAAGGAGCGGTGCTGTGGATACGGTAAAGAAACACTTCAAAAAACGCAACGCGATCCTGTCTTACCTGCGGAATACAGACAGCCATCCGTCTGCGGAAATGGTGTTCAATCACTTGAAGCCGGAATTTCCGGACCTATCGTTGGGTACGGTATACCGAAACCTGTCCATGTTTAAGCAGAAGGGCGAGATCATTAGCCTGGGCGCGGTGAACGGAGTGGAGCGGTTCGACGGCAACACCTGCCCCCATGTGCATTTCGTCTGTACCGGCTGCGATACGGTGACAGACCTGCCCCAGATCAACGTGCCGGAGGAGCTGAACCAGAAAGCGACAGCCCAGACCGGCGGGCACATCGATGTGTGCCAGCTGACCTTTGTGGGTCAGTGTGCATCCTGCGTGAAAAAGCAAGAGAAAGGAGGAGAAACCGCATGAAAAAGTATATTTGCACCGTTTGCGATTATATTTACGAAGGCGACGAGCTGCCCGAGGATTACGAGTGCCCCCTGTGCGGCGTCGGCCCCGACCAGTTCGAGGAAGTTCAGGAGTAAACCCTGGGGAAGCCCCCAATCAAACATAAATAAAAAATAAAAACAATTAACATTAAAAATTTGGAGGAAATTATTATGAAGAAGTTTGTATGTTCCGTTTGCGGTTATGTTCACACTGCCGATGAGCTGGCAGCTGATTTCAAGTGCCCCGTCTGCAAGGTCCCCGCTTCCAAGTTCGTGGAGCAGAAGGGCGAGCAGAAGCTGGCTGCAGTGCATGAGTACGGCGTTTACGGCCAGACCGTGAAGAACAACCCCGACATCTCCGACGAAGACAAGAAGTACATCTTCGATCAGCTGATGGCCAACTTCAACGGCGAGTGCTCCGAAGTTGGTATGTACCTGTGCATGGCTCGCATCGCACACCGGGAAGGCTACCCCGAAGTGGGTCTGTACTGGGAAAAGGCTGCTTGGGAAGAGGCTGAGCATGCTGCTAAGTTTGCCGAGCTGCTGGGTGAGGATCTGGAGCCCAACATGAAGGCTACCACCAAGGACAACCTGGCATGGCGTGTGGACTGCGAGTTCGGCGCAACCCAGGGCAAGTTCGACCTGGCCTCCTGCGCTAAGAAGAACGGTCTGGATGCTATCCACGACACCGTTCATGAGATGGCTCGTGACGAGGCTCGTCACGGTGTTGCCCTGAAGGGTCTGCTGGAGAGATATTTCAAATAATCATTTAAAAACATGAAAGTAGGGGCGATTCACGAATCGCCCCTACGATATCATCCCGATGGCGTGCTGCTTTACCACTCCTTTTGATTGCGTTTTTCTTGATTTTTCTGTAAAAACCGGTATAATTATCTATATCAAACGCAAGGAGGATTGATTATGCTCAAAAAACTGATTTCTGCGCTGGTTCTGGTGTGTATGGTTTGCTGCCTGCTTGCCGCCTGCGGTTCCAAGAATATCACCGCTGAAGAAGCCTGGAAGGTCGTTCAGAAGGATCTGGGTGAATTTGCTGACAAAGCGGAAACCCCGCATATCCACAACGGCACTTATGACAACCAGGAGTGCTTCAATATCTTTGTCACCGTTGCCGGCGAATCTTTGGTGTATGTGGTTTCCGCCACCGGCGAGATTCTGCACAAGGGAGTGGGCAGCCACAACCATTAATACGCGCATCTTCACGGGGCTCAGATTTTCTGAGCCCCGTTTCCTGTTCCCAACAAACAATATGTCATTGCCAGAAGCGTGGTGCTCCGCGCAGCGAATCAAAAAACGATATGCTTGCCGGGGGCAAGCGTACCGCAATTCACGCAAAGTGCGATCTCCCCTGCAATAAGCTGATTTCTTTCCCTTAAAAAGTTGACACCCGTTTCTGTAAAAGCTATAATAACCGTAAAGAAACAGACTCCCAGTAGAAAGGTGGATTTGTTATGGAAAACTATACCATTTGCAACTGCAAGCAGGTGACCTACTTTGATGTGGAGGACGCCCTGCACGATTGCGCCCGTTTTGAAGATGTAGAGGAAACCTTTGCCCATGTGCAGCAGGTGACCCACTGTTCTACCGGCTGCGGCGGCTGCCATGATAAGATTTTGGCAGCGATCTCTGAAATTATGCACAAGTAAGGGAGTGTCCTATGGAAAATTCTCTGTTTTCATCCCTGGTGGTCCGGGCAGAAAAGGACTGCCGGGTCTACTGCGAAATATGCCATAAGATCCTGGATGTAAAAAAGGGCGAAGTGATCCCCCGCTGCTGCGGCAAGGTCATGCAGGTCATGGACTGATTGCCTTGCAATAGACAGACAGGGCAGAATTGCCCGAAGTAAAAATCCCCGGATGGGTTATGCGATGCCGTTAAGTTAAAACGCATTGTCATTCCGAGCCAGTGGGCACACTGGCGTGGGAATCTCAAAGAAGCAGATTCGTTCTTTAGATTGCCACACCAGTGACCGTGTCACTGGTTCGCAATGACATCTTGTTTCATGGCATTACGCATCCCATCCGGGGTTTTTGCGGCGCCCCCTTTCCGAATGGGCGCAAATGTGATAGAATACAGAAAAAGACAAAAGGAGCGTTTTGCTATGCAATACGATTTTACAACCATTATGGACCGTCGAGGCAAGGACGCCATTGCCGTGGATATGATCGGCTGCCCCGGAACCTTCGCTCCCGGCGCGCCCAAGGAGGGCTTTGACCTGATCCCTATGTGGGTGGCGGATATGAATTTTCCTGTGCTGCCCACCATTACACAGGCTATGCAGCAAAGGCTTTCCCACCCGGCTTTCGGATATTTCACTCCAAGAGAGGAATACTATGCTGCCATCATCCGCTGGCAGCAGACGCGTAACGGGGTGCAGGACCTGCGCCCGGAGCATATCGGCTATGAGAACGGTGTGCTGGGCGGTGTGGTCAGCGCCATGGGCGTATTCTGCTCTGCCGGCGATAAGATCCTGGTACATTCCCCTACTTATGTGGGTTTTACCGGCAGTTTGGAAAATGCCGGCTATAAGCTGATCCACTCCGCGCTTCAACAGGACGCGGAGGGCATCTGGCGGATGGACTTTGCGGATATGGAGGAAAAGCTGAAAACCCACAAGATCCATGCAGCGGTGTTCTGCTCGCCCCATAACCCCACCGGCCGGGTCTGGGAACGGTGGGAGGTGGAGCAGGCTATGGAGCTGTTCCGAAAGTATGATGTGTCCGTGGTCTCCGATGAGATCTGGAGCGACATTCTCCTGACCGGCTATCGGCACATCCCCACCCAGAGCGTAAGCGAGGATGCCAAAAACCGGACGGTAGCCTTGTATGCCCCCTCCAAGACCTTTAATCTAGCAGGTCTTGTGGGCAGCTATCATATTATCTATAATGAAGCCCTGCGTCACCGCTATGACAAGGCGTCCTCCCTCAGCCACTACAATTCCATGAATGTGCTGTCTATGTATGCCCTGCTGGGGGCGTACCGGCCGGAGGGCGAAGCTTGGGTGGAGCAGCTGCGGGAAGTGATCACCGGCAATGTAGACTACGCCTGCGAATTTATCAAAGCCAATTTCCCCGGCATCCGGGTCAGCCGTCCTCAAGGCACCTATATGCTGTTTCTGGATTGCGAAGAATGGTGCAAAGAAAACGGCAAGGATGTGGGTCAGCTGCTGAAAGCCGGATGGGATGTGGGTGTGGCTTGGCAGGACGGCCGTCCCTTCCACGGGCCATACCATATCCGGGTGAATCTGGCGCTGCCCCTGGCCCGGGTGCAGGAGGCTATGGACCGCCTGAAAAAGTACGTATTCTAAAGGAGAAACCCTATGCATCTGCAAATGCAAAAACCCCATATCGGTCTGCGAACCGTGAAAACTGCGGTGGCGGTGATGCTGGCCATGGCGGTGGCTGAGCTCTACGGCGCCACCGATTCCCGGTTGGTATTTGCCATGCTGGGCGCGATGCTGACCATGGAGCCCACCTTTCGGGATGCCTTCCAGACCTTTATTTTCCGGACGGTAGGTGTGCTGGTGGGCGCGGTCATAGGCGTGCTGTTGCAAATGCTGCCCCTGCCGGAGCTGGCAGCCATCGGCATCGGCGTGGTGCTGTTAATTACCGGCTATAATGTGCTGCGGATACACTATTCCCCGCTAATGCCCTGTTTGATCCTTGTGATGCTGTTTGTGGAGGCGGATCTGCATCCCTGGCAGTACGCCTTCGGCCGGGTATGGGATACTGCCATCGGTATGGCCATTGGCCTGTCCATCAATATGCTGGTGTTCCCCTACGACAATTCCAAAAGGCTTCTCCGGCAGCTGCAGGCAGTGGACCGGGATATTGAGCATTACCGCAGCCTAGTAGAGGCAGGAGAACCGCTGGAGGATGATTTTGAAGCCATTCGCCGGCAGGTACTGACCATCAGCAGCGGCGTAGAGCAGTACAGCAAACAGAAACTGTTCCTGCACCTGCGCCGGCAGGCGCGGCAGCTGCAGGTCTTCCGGGAATGTGAAACTGTGGTGCTCAACGCGTTGGCTTATGTGCGGATCTTGCAGCAGGTGCAGCCGGAGGAGCAGGAAGTGATACAGCATCATACCCAGAAGCTCCGGCAGCAACACGAAAAACTCCAGCGGCTGCTGGAAACGATCTGATAAAAAACAGCGTGATGAATTTTCATCACGCTGTTTTGTTATACAGTTGCGGGCACTTTCTGCCACACAAGACCCTTGGGATAGAAGAAGCGCACCTTCTCCTCTGCCAGCCGGATATCTACCACCTGCGCCATGCGCAGTTCCCCGTCCAGATTGATGGGGGTGGGCTTGTCGCAGATGATCCTCACCCGGTCAGTGGAAAAGTGGCGGATCAGGTCGGGGTAATCGGCGAATTTGCCGGCCTTGTACTTGCCTACCACCGCAGCTACCTTCAGCCGGGACACATCCCGGACCAGCAGCACCTCCAGCTTGCCGTCGGCAGGGTCTGCCTCCGGCACCGGATTAAAGCCGCCGCCGTAGTATCTGCCGTTGCAGACGCAGATCAGGGTCTGCTTTCCGTCAATAACTTCTCCGTTGACCTCCACCACATAGTGCTCGCTGATGCCCCGGAGCACATTGATTACCGTGGACGCAGCATAGGCCCGGAAACCGCTGAGCAGAGGGATCCGCTTGTAGTTGGCCACATCCGTGCCGATTCGGGCATCCAGACCCACAGAGCAGATGTTCAGGCTATAGTCCTCATTGCAGCGGATCAGGTCAAAGGTGGCTTCCTCCGCATCCAGCAGGCGTTCCAAGTCCCGGAAGGCCTCCGGCTCCGAAAACAGCCGGGCAAAATCGTTGCCGCTTCCCCCGGAAAACATAGTCACCGCCACATTGGGAAAGCCAGCTACGCCGGAGACGATCTCGTTCAGTGTGCCGTCACCGCCGCAGGCGTAGATCCGGTAGTCCTCACCGGTCTTGGCGGCCCGGTTGGCGATCACCCGGCACTGGCCGGGGGCGGCGGAGATCTGAATGCTGTACTCCAGATCCCGGTCCTGGCAGACCTCCGCGATCCGCTTGCGATAGTAATCGGTGCGGTTGCGGCTGCCGGCGGCAGGGTTAATGATAAACAGATGCTTCATAACTTTACTTCTTTCTCCGGGAATTGTCGGTGAACATATAGTAATCGCACTTGATCTTGCCGTTGTAGAACTTCCGTTTTTTGTCCGCCCGGCGGCCGAAGTAGTGTTCAAACTCCGGCTCGGAGGTGATCACATACTGCTTCCAGTCGTTGGCGAATTTGAAGTGTCGACCCAGGGCGGCATACAGCCGCTGGGCGTTATGCTGATCCATCATCCGCTCACCGTAGGGCGGATTGCACACCATGATACCACTATCCGTGGGCAGGCTCATCTTAGTGGCATCGCCGTCTTTGAAGGTAACGCAGTCGGCAACCCCGGCCTTCCGGGCGTTGGCAAAGGACAGGGAAACGCAGGCCGGGTCGTTGTCCGAACCCAGAATCCGGTAACTACCCTTAAATTCCTTGTCTTTGGCTTCGGTCTTCACCTGCTCCCAAACTTCCTTGGGCATCCAGGGGAATTCCTGGGCGGCAAAGGTGCGGTTTAAGCCCGGCGCCCGGTTCTTGGCAATCAGCGCCGCCTCGATGGGGATGGTGCCGGAGCCGCAGAAGGGATCCCAGAAGAACTCCCGCCCCCGGAATCGGGTCAGCTGGATCATACCGGCGGCCAGAGTCTCATGCAGGGGCGCGTCGTTGCCCACCGCCCGGTAGCCACGCTTGTGCAGGCCCTGCCCGGAGGTGTCCAGAGACAGGGTCACCTGGTCGTTTAAGATGGTAAAATGAAGCTGATATTTTGTGCCGGTCTCCGGCAGCCAGGAGATGCCGTATTTCTCACCCAGACGGCGGGAGGCGGCCTTCTTGATAATGGCCTGACAGTCGGAGGTGCTCATCAGTTGGCTGTTCAGGCAGTGACCCTTCACCGGGAACTGGCCGTCACTGGGGATAAAGTCTTCCAGATTGGTGCGCAGTACCCCCTGGAACAGCGCTTCAAAGCTCTTGGCCTCAAACTGGGCCAGTACGATCATGATCCGCTCGCCGGTGCGCAGGCAGATATTTGCCTTGGCAAGGGCAGTCTCGTCACCGGTAAACAGCACCCGGCGGTCCTCCACCCGGACATTTTCCATACCCAGACGGCGAAGCTCGTCGCCGGCAATGCCCTCCAGACCGAACAGGCAGGGGGCAATCAGTTGCATTTGTCTCATACTATCTCCTTATGGGATGATCTTACTTTTCTTCAGATACCGCTCTTCCTCGGAAAACACGCAGCCGCAGTACTTCTGCATGTAAAATGCATGTTCCCGGGCAAAGTCCTGTCCGGCCTTAAATACATCCCGGAAATCCCGGTACAGGAAGGTTACTCCATAGGTTTCCGCTGCCCGATTTGCCACCTCTTTCATAAGTTCATGGTTCTGGTAGGGACTGATGAACAGGCTGGAGGTGAAGCTGTCAAAGCCTTGCTCCGCGGCGGTTTTTGCGGTTTCAAACAGCCGCATTTCATAGCATTTGACGCAGCGGTTTTCGATATCCTCAGCCACCGCCCGGACAAAGGGTCGCAGGCCGTAGTCGTTTTTTTCAATCAAAGGCAGGTCGATTGTGGCGGCAAACTCCCGCAGGCAGTTCCGCCGTGCCCGGTACTCGGTGAAAGGATGAATATTGGGGTTGTACCAGAAGCCGGTGACGGCGATGCCCTCCTCCCGGAGGGTCTGGATACATTGATTGGCGCAGGGCGCGCAGCAAATATGCAGTAAGGTCTTCATAAGATACTCCTTGGAAAAGGACACATTTTTGTTATTCTACCACGAACTTGCGGCCTTGACAAGCTTGTTCCCGGCAACAAAAAATAAATAGCCGGTTTTCTGTTTGTTTCGCTGAAAACAGGTGGTATACTTGACGGGCACCCACTGATTTTGTATACTATCTCCACAAGGAGGGGTGCAGATGGAACGCGAACAGTTTATGCAGGTGGCGCTGGAGCTGGCCAAGGAAGCGGCCGCGGAGGGGGAAGTGCCTGTAGGCTGCGTGATCGTCAGAAACGGCCAGATCGTTGGCCGGGGCAGAAACCGCCGGGAGGTGGACAAGACCGCCCTGGGTCACGCAGAGATCGAGGCCATCGACGATGCCTGCCGGAACTTAGGCGGCTGGCGGCTGTGGGATTGCACTCTGTATGTGACATTAGAGCCATGCCCCATGTGCGCCGGAGCGATCATCAATGCCCGGATCCCCACAGTGGTGGTGGGCGCCAAGGATGATAAGTGCGGCGCCTGCGGCTCGGTTTGCGATTTGTTCAGCATGGGATTTAATCACCACCCGCAAGTGGAGTGGGGAGTACTGGAGGAGGAATCCCAGCGCCTGCTGACAGAGTTTTTTAAGGATCTGCGGGTACAGCTGCGAAGCCGACCCAAGTGGAAAAAACCGAATACGTAAGAAAAAAGAGAGCAGTGGGAGGAGAATCTCCCACTGCTCTTTTCGGTAAAGGAGGAGCTATGGAACAAAAAGTGCTACGGATGAGCGCCGGATTGGTATTGCTGGCGCTGCTGATCCGTCTGATCGGCTCCCCGCTGCCGGAACAGGTGGCAGAAATTCTTGCCACGCCAACCGTTTCATCTTTGCTGCTGTATTTGGAGACAGGCTATGCCATACGGCCGGTGTGCGTGACCTTTTCCCAGCCGGAGGAGCAGACACCGGAACAGACCGAGCCACCTACTACGGAGGCAGAACCGGCTAGGCCGGTGTTTTCCCAGACAGATGCCCAGCTGGTGGAGCTGTCCGGCGGGGTCTCCTGCCCGGTAAGTATGGAAGAACTGGTAACCGCGCCACTAAAGTGGGATCTGTACGGCGATGGGCCACAAGTACTGATTGTCCACTCCCACGGCTCGGAAAGCTATGAGAATACGGAAGGGTATGCAGAGTCTGCCGATTACCGCACCTTGGACACGGACTATAATATGGTGGCTGTGGGGGCGCTGGTGGCAGAGCGCCTGACAAGCGCGGGTATTCAGGTCATCCACGACCGCACCCTCCACGACCAGCCCTCCTATAACGATGCCTATGTATCCAGCCGGCAGGCGGTGCAGGCATATCTTGCCCAGTATCCTACCATTCGGCTGGTACTGGATCTGCACCGGGATTCCTATGAAGATGCCGCCGGCAATCAGGTGGGTTCGGCGGCCCAGGATCCGTCGGTGGCAAAGCTGATGCTGGTGGTAGGCACGGACAGCGGCGGTTTGGAGCATCCGGGTTGGCAGGAGAATCTGGCGTTGGGGGTCAAGCTGCAGCTGCAGCTGCAGCAGCTGTGTCCCGGCATCTGCCGCCCGCTCAATCTGCGGACCCAGCGGTTCAATCAGGACTTGTCACCGGGCGCTCTGCTGGTGGAGGTGGGCAGCGCCGGAAATACCCGGCAGCAGGCCCTTCGGGCGGCGGAGGTACTGGCAGAAGCTATCGTGGCGCTGGCACCGGGCGCGAATTATTAAAGAGAAAGCCGGCCGCAGAGCGACCGGCTTTCCTTGCAAAAAAAAGAAGAGAGGTAGAAAAGAGGTTTTACAAAACGGGCGACGATCCTCACGGCAGAATCATCCGACCCATAGTTAACATACCGGACGGTTTTGAACGGCAAGTGACCGAAATGAGAACAAACTTCGACATTTTTGTGAACACCACAGGCAAAAAGCGGAGGGCGTGCACACAACACGCCCTCTGTGGCTTATTTATCTATTAAAAATTTTGCATAGCCTTCCCCGTACTGTACGCACCGGGAGACCCGGCTTAAGGTAGCGGAGGAAATATCCGTTTGAGCAATGACCTGGTTGTAAGTCTTGCCCTCCAGCAGCAGCTTGGCGGCATAAATTCGTTCCGCCATTTTCTCCACCTCTTTTTTTGTGCAAAGGTCATCAAAAAGCTGCTGACACTCTTCGGGCGTGGTCAGATCGGCGATAATGCGGTACAGCTCTGCAATTTTTTCGGACTTTTCCATAAAATAAGCCTCCTGTTAAAAATGCTCCTGAAAACCTTGCAAAAAGGCGCGGGTTTTCTCGCTTTTGGGATGCTCAAAAATCTCCTCCGGTGTCCCGATTTCTTCGATGACACCATCTGCCATATAGATTACCACATCTGCCACACTTTTTGCAAACTCCATTTCGTGGGTGACCACGATCATGGTCCGGTCCTCACCCTTTAACCCCTTGATGACCCGCAGCACCTCACCGGTCAGCTCCGGATCCAGGGCGGAGGTGGGCTCGTCAAAGCACAGCACCTCCGGGTGCATGGCCCACGCCCGGGCGATGGCCACCCGCTGCTGCTGGCCGCGGGAGAGCTGATAGGGATAAGCCTCCGCGTTGTTGGCAAGACCTACCTGCTCCAGCAGCTCCATGGCGTGGGCTTTGATCCGCTCCGGGGTGTCGGTGTTCAGCAGGCTGGGTGCCAGAGTCACATTTTCCAGCACATTGTAGTGGGGGAACAGATTGAAGTTCTGGAATACCAGACCGAAATGCAGCCGATTCTTCCGCACCTGTTCTTCGGTCAATGCCTGTCCCAAATTCAGCAGAGACTTGCCGTTTACGGAGATTTCTCCCTCGTCGGGGGTCTCCAAAAAATTCAGGCACCGCAACAGGGTGGTCTTACCGCTGCCGGAGGAGCCGATGATGGCCAGCACCTGCCCTTTCTCCAGGGTAAAGCTGACACCTTTGAGGACTTGCGTGCTGCCGAAGCGCTTTTTAATATTTTCAACCTGCAGTAATGCCATAGCTTAACCTCGATAGTAGTTTAGTTTCTTTTCGATCTTGGCGAACAGCACGGTCAGCAGACCGTTGAAGATCAGATAGAAAGCACCGGTGTAGAACAGCGGCCACAGTAGACCCTTTTTAATGAAGGATTCACCGGCCCAGATGAGCTCATACACGCTGATGATCCGGGCCAGAGAGGTGTCCTTGACCAGGGTGATGACCTCATTGCTCACAGGGGCCATGATGCGCTTGACCACTTGGGGCAGTACGATCTTAAAGAAGATCTGCCCCTTGGTCATACCCAGCACCTGTCCTGCCTCATACTGACCACGGGGGATGCTTTCAATGCCGCCCCGGTAGATCTCAGAGAAATAGCAGGCGTAGTTAATGGCAAAGGCCACGATGGTGGCGGTAAACCGGGGCATAGCGGGCAGATCAAACAGCAGACCCGGGCCGTAGAAGATGATGATCAGCTGGAGCATCAGGGGCGTACCCCGAATGATCCACACAAAGCACCGGGTCAGCGCCTTCAGGGGCGCAAACCGGCTCATAGAGCCAAAACAGACGATAAGACCCAGCGGCAAAGAGAATGCCAGGGTCAAAAAGAACACTTTTAATGATTCCCAGAAGCCGCCCAGCAGCTCCAGCGTAACGGTTGTGAACATAGGGTACATCCTTATATCAATAATATGGGAAAGAACGCTCAGTACGGGCGGCTGAAAAGCCGCCCGTATTGGGATATTTGGTTAAGTATCAGTCGGCCAGAGTCAGCTCGTACTTGTCGGCCAGTTCCTGCAGAGTGCCGTCAGCGATCAGCTTATCCATGAACTCGTTGAACTTGGCAGTCAGGTCGGAATCCTTGCGGAAGGCAACGCCGTATTCCTCTTCGGTCAGGTTAATGCCGGCGGCCAGGTCAGCATAGTCGGTGCCTTCGCCGGTCATGGCGTTGGCCATGGTGATGTCGATGACGCAGGCATCAGAGGTGCCGGACTTTACTTCCAGCAGAGCAGCGGCCTGATCCTGCACCTTGATGATCTCAGCGATCTCGGCAGCCTCGGCGGCATCCTGACCGGCAGAACCGTTCTCAACGGCAACGGTCAGATCCTTCAGATCGGCGGCGGAGGTGATGGTGTCGATGACATCAGCCTTGGCAACAACAACCTGTGCGTTGACAACATAAGGATCGGAAACGGAAGCGTTCAGCTTTGCCTCGTCGGTGATGGTCATGCCGTTCCAGACAGCGTCGATCTGCTTGGTTTCCAGTTCCACGAACTTCTTGCCCCAGTCGGCAATGACGAAGAACTCAACTTCTACGCCCAGCTCTTCAGCGAACAGAGTAGCGAACTCGGCATCGAAGCCGGTCCATTCGCCGTTCTCGTCCTTGTAGTCCATGGGAGCGTAGTCAGTGATGCCAACGACCAGCTTGCTGTTTGCCTTAATGTAGGCGGAGTCAGAATCGGCAGCGGCGGTGGTGTCGTCTGCAGCAGCAGTGGTGTCGTCTGCAGCAGCGGTAGTGGTGTTGTTGTCGGGCTTAGCGCAGCCTGCGAAGCAGGCAACCATCATCAGAATGGCCAGGAGCATTGCAATATACTTTTTCATAATTTTTTTTCCTTTCTTTTCGTGGAGGTGTCCCTCCGTGTTTTTGTTGATAGCTGCATTATACTTCACCAAACTAAAGTTGTAAAGTACTTTTTTGCATTTTTTCTAACATTTGGCACTATACACAAAAGGAAGGGCAGTTTAACGCTTTACCTTAGTAAAGTACGACAACGCAGGGACGGAAACACGGAAAAACGCAATGATCCCCCGGGTGGCAATATACAAATATAGGGGCGGGCACTGCCCTCCCCTACAAGCAATGTGTCATTGCGAGGGTGGCTTTGCCACCCGTGGCAATCTCAAAATAAAACATGGTTCGTAAGATTCCCACGCATTGCGTTGCAATGCTCGGAATGACAAAAAAGCATGATGGTGTTTGCAGGGATGGGTATATGCCCGCAAAAAAACAGCACCGGAAAACCGGTGCTGTTTTTATTTGGTGAATTAACCCTCGCTGCGCATCTGAGCGAAGCACTCGCTGCAGAATACGGGACGATCGGACTTGGGCTCGAAAGGAACCTTTGCCTCACCACCGCAACGGGCGCAGGTAGCGGTGAAGAACTCACGGGGGCCACGGGCGCTGTTTTTGCGAGCGTCACGGCAAGCCTTGCAGCGCTGGGGCTCGTTCTGGAAGCCGCGCTCTGCGTAGAATTCCTGCTCACCAGCGGTGAAAACGAATTCGTTGCCGCACTCTTTGCAAACTAAAGTCTTGTCTTCGTACATTGATTTTACCTCTCTTCGGTTTGTTGATGCCCCGTGAAAGCCTGCCCATTTACTAGCTGGTATAACCCAGGGTCTGTTACTGGTGACGATAGACCGCCACAAATGGGATTATACACAAGCGGTCAACTTTTGTCAATCCTTTATGAAATTATTTCTGCAGGTTTTTCGATTTTATGCATTATACCGATATTTTTAGGGAAAAACGGCAATTAAACATCAAATTGGGTCTGTCCGTCGTAGGGAATGTGCAGATGATCATAAGCCAGCGCCGTGACGCAGCGGCCTCTGGGCGTCCGTGTCAGGAAACCCAGCTGCATCAAATACGGCTCATACACATCCTCCAGAGTCACCGCCTCCTCGCCGATGGTGGCGGCCAGGGTCTCCAGACCCACCGGGCCGCCGGCGTAGTTGCGGATAATGGCGGTGAGCATTCTCCGGTCGATGGTGTCAAGACCCAATTGGTCCACTTCCAACCGGGACAGCGCCAGGTCCGCAGCCTCCTTGGTGATCACACCGTCGCACATGATCTGGGCGAAATCCCGGACCCGGCGGAGGAAGCGGTTGGCGATTCGGGGCGTGCCCCGGCTGCGGGAGGCGATCTCCATAGCGCCCATAGGGTCAATGTCCATGCCCAGGATGGTTGCCGACCGGGTGACGATCCGGGAGAGCTCCTCCGGGGAGTATAACTCCAGCCGCAGATTCACGCCAAACCGGTCCCGCAGGGGGGCGGACAGCTGACCTGCCCGGGTGGTGGCGCCAACCAAAGTGAATTTCGGCAGGTCCAGCCGGATGGAGTTGGCGGAGGGTCCCTTGCCTACAATAATATCAATAGCAAAGTCCTCCATAGCCGGATACAAGATCTCCTCCACCACCCGGTTTAACCGGTGGATCTCGTCGATAAAGAGAATATCTCCGGGATTCAGATTGGTCAGCAGGGCAGCCAGATCGCCGGGCTTTTCAATGGCAGGGCCGGAGGTGATGCGGATATTGACCCCCATCTCATTGGCGATAACCCCGGCCAAAGTGGTCTTGCCCAGACCGGGAGGGCCGTAAAGCAGGGTGTGATCCAGCGGCTCATTCCGCCGGCGGGCTGCCTCAATATATACAGAAAGATTCCCCTTGGCCTTCTCCTGTCCGGTATAGTCGGACAAAAGCTTTGGCCGCAGGCCGATTTCGCCGGCATCCTGGGGGGCAAAGGTGGGGGAGATAATGGGAGCGTCAAACTCCTGAGAAAATTCTAAACTCATAGTAACCTCCAAAACGGGGCAAGTATCAATTCTTCATCACCATAGCCCGCAGGGCGTGGCGGATCATTTCCTCTGTGGTGGCATTGGGATCTACGCCCTTCAGCGCTTGGGCGATCTCCGACGGGGAGTAGCCCAGCTCCTGCAGAGCGGCGTTGGCAAGGGCGGTGTTATTGCCGGCAGCCGGCACGGCAAATACAGACGGGCCGGAGAAGTCCAGCTCTACATTGCTGCCGCCCACTTTGTCCTTTAATTCCAGAATGATCCGCTGGGCGATCTTCTTGCCTACGCCCTGGGCGGCGGTGAGGAGTTTCTCATCTCCGGTCATCACAGCCAGGGTGAAGTTCTGGGGGCCTGCTGCCAGTATGGCTATAGCGGCCTTGGGGCCCACCCCATTCACAGAGGTGAGCAATTCATAGCAGCGCTGCTCCTCCCGGCTGATAAAGCCGTACAGATCATAAGCGTCTTCCCGAATGGATTCGGTGATAAAGAGCTTGGCCTCCTTGCCCAGCTTCAGCTGGCCGGCGGTGTAAGCGGTGATCCGGCAGCCGTAACCAACGCCGCCGCAGTCGATGACCGCCAGACCCGGCTCCAACATGGTCAGTGTTCCAGATACATAATATAACATAAGCAAACTCTCCTGTTATTTGGAAATTTTGGACAGCAAGCTGGTGCTGGACCGGGCATGGCACAGGGCAATGGCAATGGCATCGGCGGCATCGTCAGGCGTGGGCAGCTGGGGAAGGCCCAAGATCCGCTTGGTCATGTCCATGACCTGATGCTTGGTGGCGTTGCCGTATCCCACTACCGCTTGCTTCACTTGCATAGGCTTGTAGGAGGTGACCTCCAGCCCTGCCTGCCGGATGGCAAGCAATATGACCCCCCGGCTTTGGGCTACGCCGATGCCGGTGGTCACATTCTGACCGAAAAAAAGCTCCTCAATGGCCACCGCCTGGGGCTTTGTGGCTGCCAGAAGCGCCCGCATATCCTCGTAAATAATCTCAAGCCGGGCGGAAAAGTCCATACCTGCCGGGGTGGTGATGGCGCCGCAGCGCAGGAGCTGAAACGCATTTCGCTCCGCTTCGATCAAGCCGAAGCCGGTGATCCCGTAACCGGGGTCGATCCCCAGAATTCGCATGACGCCACCCCCTTTTTCTATGCCATTGATCCGCCTGCGCAACGGTCACAATGACAGAATATATAGTGTTATGATAGCACATTTGTTTTGATTTGCCTACTGTTTTTTGCGGAAAGCATAAAAAAACCGCCCCAGGTATTCCTGGGACGATGCTCACAGAGCCAATATTATTGGGTGACGGTCAGTACAGCCTGCCGGAAACAGAGGAAGTCCTCCTCGGAGCAGTTGACCTTCACCTGCAAGGGGCGGGTGTAGTCCAGACTTGCCATGCCCATAAAATCCTTGCCGTTGATATTCTGCCGGTCGTTGCCCACCAGGATATCAAAGGGCTGCTTGGTGGCAAGGGCCACAAAATGTTGAATCTGCGCAAATGTAGTGATAAAAACAGGAAACTCTCGCATAAAATCCTCCCGCACTGTACAAATGGAATCTTTTCGAGTATAATAACCTAAAACGCAATCGAATGCTCTTCGAGTGTATATTATAACAGAAATCGGCTGGATATCAATTGGAGGAATTTCTTAGAATTTTATACCAAATACAGCGAATATTGGTGGAAATAACTATGAAGATTGGATTTTATACCCTTGGATGCAAGGTCAATCAATATGAAACCCAGGCTATGGAGCAGCTGGCGGCAGCCTACGGCCATCAGGTTGCGGACTTTCATGATCGGTGTGATGCCTACATCATCAACACTTGCTCCGTCACAGCGGTGGCGGACAAGAAGAACCGGGCGGTGATCCGCCGGTGCCGCCGGGAGAACCCTCAGGCGGTGCTGGCGGTGTGCGGCTGCTACCCTCAGCACGCAGAAAAAGCGCTGGAGCCCTTGGGTGTGGATGTGATCGGCGGCAGCGGAAGCCGGGAGGAATTTTTGCAGCAGGTGCTGCAGGCGGTGGAGACAGGAAACGCGGCCCGGGTTCTGGACGAAGCCCTGCGCCGCCGGACATTTGAAGTGTTACCTGCCGGCGGTCTGGAGGGCCGTACCCGGGCCATGCTGAAGGTGCAGGACGGCTGCGTGAACTTCTGCACCTACTGTATTATCCCCTATACCCGGGGCCCGATCCGCTCCGCGCCCGTAGAACTGGCGGTAGAGCAGGCGAAGCAATTGGCGGACCAGGGCTATAAGGAGATCGTGGTCACCGGTATCGAGATCGCCTCCTGGGGGGCAGACCTGCCGGGAAAACCCCCGCTGACAGTGCTGCTGGAGGCCGTTTGCCGGGCAGTGCCCCGGCTGCGGGTGCGTTTGGGCTCTTTAGAACCTCGGATCGTCACGGAGGCGTTTTGCCAAAGCCTTGTAAAGTTACCCAATCTGTGCCCCCAGTTTCACCTGTCCATGCAATCCGGCTGCGACAGTGTTTTGACCCGGATGAAGCGAAAGTACGATACTGCCCGGTACTATGAAAGCGTGAGGCTACTGAACCGGTATTTTCCCGGCTGCGCCATCACCACTGATATGATCGTAGCCTTTCCCGGGGAGACAGAGGAAGAATTTGCCGCATCGCTGGAGTTTATCCGCAAGTGCGGCTTTGCGGATATGCACATTTTTCCCTACTCCCGCCGACCCGGCACCCCTGCGGACAAAATGCCCGGCCAGCATACCAACGATGTGAAGGAGGCTCGCAGCAGAGCTGCTATCACCGTGGCAGAGGAGATGTCCGTTGCTTACCGGAAAAAAATGCTGAATACTACGGTAACCGTTTTGTTTGAGGAGGCAGATGGGGCATACTACTATGGACACACCCCCAATTATATAAAGGTATATGTGCCGGCGGCAGAGCTGCACAATGAGATCCGGCAGGTTCGGGTCACCGGGCTGTTCCGGGAGGGACTGCAGGGAGAGCTTGTTTGACAGATGTATGGACAAGGGGAAAAAAGTGTGTTATACTGTAAAACACTTATACTATATTAAATAGTATGCGATGGGAGCAAGGAGGCGTTGCCCTTTGAAATATTTGCGTGGTTATTTGGTTGCAGCAATTATTGCCGCCTGCACCTGGGGTCTGACACAGTTTGCCAAGGCTCACTCTGTGCTGGTGGATATGATCTATCCCTACGTGACCCGGATGGCCCTGAACTTTCTGGTGAATTGGAGCGGTACGGTGGAGTACTGCGTTTGGCAGACCCTGCTGCTGATGCTGGGTGTTTTGGTGCTGGCGAGCCTTGTGCTGATGGTGGTGCTGAAATGGAATCCCATCCAGTGGTTTGGCTGGGTTTGCGCAGTGGCATCCGTTCTGGTGTTTTTGAACACCGGGATCTATGGGCTCAATGAATATGCCGGCCCTCTGTCCGAGGATATCCAGCTGCAGGAGACCGAGTATACGGTGACGGAACTGGAAGAAGCGGCGGAGCACTACCGGCAGCAGGCAGAAAAGCTGGCAGATCAGGTGCCCCGGAATGTGGACGGCACAGTCCGGTATGATGATTTCAAAACGTTGGCTACCCAGGCAGGCAACGGCTTTGAAAATTTAACCTATGAAGAATCCCTGCCGGTGTTTGCCGGTTCTACCGCGCCTGTAAAAGAATTGGGCTGGGCAGGTTACTTTACCGGCCGGGGCATCACCGGCGCCACCGTGGGCATTACCGGCGAAGCTGCAGTCAATCCCCAGACACCCCCGGTGATGCTGCCCTATGCCATCTGCCGGGAAATGGCCCACCGGATGAGCATTGCCATTGACCGGGACGCTATGTTCGGCGCGTATCTTTCCTGCGCCCACAATGCGGATGTGCAGTTCCAGTATTCCGGCGCTCTGATGGCCTACTATTATTGCTATGAGGCTCTGCGGGGCGTGGATGAAGCCACAGGGAACAATGCTGCTGCCCTACTGGACAGTATGAGTAGCGACTTGGTGCGCCGGGATGTGCGGCGGTGCGAGGCGTTCCTCAAATCCGACAAGGCGGAAGCGGCCGGGATGTGCGATCTGCTGGTCAGCTGGCATATTCAGGAGGTGGTTCTGCCTCAGCTGCGGGTGGAGGAGGAACCCTTTGACCCCCTGGATCCCAGCCAGGTGGACTTGAGCGGATTGGTGAATGCGCCGGAGACCGAAAATGATGAAGAAAACGCTGGTTGATGGGCTGCCCCGGCTGGGGCTGACCCTGGATGAACAACGGATCGATACCCTGTGCGCCTTCGGCGCAGCGGTGGTAGAGCAGAATAAAGTAATGAACCTGACCGCTATCACAGAACCGGAACAGGTGGCAAAGCTCCATTTGCTGGACAGTATCAGCTTGCTGACCCTGGAGGACTTAAGGGGCAAAAAGCTGATCGATGTGGGCTGCGGCGCAGGCTTTCCCGGCGTACCGGTGAAGATCGCCTGCCCCGAGGCGGAAGTGACTCTGCTGGATTCGCTGGGCAAGCGGATGAACTGGCTGGAAGCTACATTGCCGACCCTCGGGGTGGAGGCAGAATGTGTCACCGCCCGGGCGGAGGAGGCGGCTGAAGGCCGCCGGGAACAGTATGATTACGCCACCAGCCGCGCAGTTGCCCGGCTAAACATTCTGCTGGAGCTGACAGCGCCCTATGTAAAGGTAGGGGGCAAGGTGCTGGCCATGAAGGGCACAGCCGCTATGGAGGAGCTGGAGGAGGCAAAAAACGCCGTCAAAAAGCTGGGCCTGCAACTGGAGCGGGTGGCGGAGTTTTCTGTAGACGGCACCGCCCACACGGTCATCGTACTGAAAAAAGTGGCTCCCACTCCCAAGCAGTACCCCCGGCGGTATGCCAAAATCAAGCAATCCCCTCTGTAAGGATTACGGACACGCAGGATATGCGTGCCCGTTTTTCGTTAAAGGCTACCCACACCGGCGGAAAGCCCTTCCAAAAATGGATTTGTTTTCCCGGGATGGACGATTCGCTTTGTAGAATTGCCCAAATCCGGCCAAGGGATTTGTGCAATTTGGTATTGTTGGTATACAAAAAAACAATTTTGAAAAGAAAGTACAAGAATTTTTCAATTTTTTATTGATTCTTGCCCGGGGATGTGCTATAATACCTAAAACCTTTCGGTGTCTTTGTGTGTGAATCATTTGTTCCTGCCCGGCGGAATAATCCAGGCTTGGGAAAGTTTGGAGGTACCATGGGAAAAAGGAAATATGTATCCGATTACGCAATCGAAGATTACGAAGACAAAAAAGGCAAGCTGCGAAGCCGTCGGGTCTACCAGGGTAAGTATTATCGGTTCCATAAACCGGCCCGGGAGATCAGAAAGCTGCGATATACTATTATAATAGTATGCGCGCTTGTGGTAGCGCTGCTGCTGCCGGTGCTGCTGGGCGATACGATTCTCAGCCGCACAGCCTATATTGTTCTTCCTGCGGTTTTGAGTTTTGCTCCGGTGTACCTGCTGCTGGCGGCGGCGATCCGGCTGGACCCAAAGCTGGAGCGATTTACCCGGGAACACCGGGATAAGACAGAAAGCCGGATCCGCGCAGCGATCCCCGTTCTGTTTGTATTTTTGACCGTGGCCTGCATTGGCTGCGTGGCGGAATACATCCGGGGTAATCTTCCGGAAGGAGAACTGCCCTATGTAATTTGTTTGGTAACGGCGCTAATAGCGTCTGCGTCCCTGCTTCCTCTGCGGAAGTATGCTGATTGCGACCAGACAGAAGAATCCCATTGATTTTTGTCGAATGGTTAAAACATTCGATAAAATATAAAAATTTAGGAGGCAAAAAATGAAAAAGAACATCACCAAGATTCTGGCGCTCGTTCTGTCTCTGATCATGGTTGTTTCCCTGTTCGCTGCTTGCGGCAACAAGACCAACACTGATGAGACTAAGGGCACCGAAGGCGCTGGCGACACCACCGCCGCACTGGAAGAGGACAAGACTCTGGTCGTAGCTTACAGCTACTTCTCCAACAAGTTCTCTCCCTTCTTCGCTACCACCGCTTATGACCAGGACGTAGCTTCCATGGTTTCCGTATCCCTGCTGGGTACCGACCGTGAGGGCAACGTGGTTCAGAAGGGTATCGATGGCGAGACCCGTGCTTACAACGGCACTGACTACACCTACTATGGCATCGCTGACCTGACCATCACCGAGAATGATGACGGCACCGTTGACTATGACTTCGTCCTGAAGGATGACCTCAAGTTCTCCGACGGCTCCGCTCTGACCATCGACGATGTGATCTTCTCCCTGTACGTACTGTCTGACCCCACCTACGATGGCTCCTCCACCTTCTACGCACAGCCCATCGAAGGTATGGAAGAGTACCGCGCAGGCATGGAGCCCCGTCAGAATCTGATTCTGGCTGCCGGCCCCGATGCTTACGAAGAGAACGACAACTTCACTCAGCAGCAGTATGACGCTTTCTGGACTGCCTTCTGGGCAGCTGGCGACAAGTTCGTCGAAGAGATCGTTGCTTACTGTGAGCCTTACGGTGCTACCAACGTTGCGGAAGCCGCTGCTCTGTGGGGCTACGGCGATGCAGGCCTGACTGCAGAGTCCACCGCTGCCGACTGGTTCAAGATCATTGTTGACACCTACGGCTACGACCTGTCCGACACCGGCATCAACTACGAGACTGCCGGCTCCTCCATCTCTGAGCTGATCTACGCTGAGCTGGATGCTGTTCTGGTTACCGAGCTGCAGGCTGGTGTTGCTACCGGCGACTCCGCTGCCAACATCAAGGGCATCATCAAGACCGGCGACAACTCCCTGCGTATCCACATGACCAAGCTGGACGCTACCGCTATCTACCAGGTTGGCCAGGTTGTTGCTCCCATGGCATGGTACGGCAACCCCGACCTGTATGACTACGAGAACAACTCCTTCGGTCTGGTTAAGGGCGATCTGAGCACCGTCCGCGCAAAGACCACTACTCCTCTGGGCGCAGGCCCCTACAAGTTCGTCAGCTATGAGAACGGTGTTGTCACCTTCGAGGCTAACGAGAACTACTTCCAGGGTACTCCCGTAACCAAGTACGTTATGTTCAAGGAAGGCGCTGACTCCGAGAAGATCACCTCCGTGGCTTCCGGCTCCGCCGATATCGCTGATCCTTCCATGTCCGGTGATACCGTCGCCGCCATCAAGGATTACAACAAGGACACCGGCGCTCTGGACGGCTCCGTTGTTACCACCAAGCTGATCGACAACCTGGGCTACGGCTACATCGGCCTGAACGCTGACACCGTCCGCGTTGGCTCCGACTCCGGCTCCGAGGCTTCCAAGAACCTGCGTAAGGCTCTGGCTACCATCCTGGCCGTTTACCGTGACACCGCCATCGAGTCCTACTACGGCGAGCTGGCATCTGTCATCAACTACCCCATCTCCAACACCTCTTGGGCAGCTCCCCGTCCCGCTGACGAGGGCTACCAGATTGCTTACTCCACCGATGTGGACGGCAACTCCATCTACACCGCTGATATGGCTGCTGCTGACAAGGAAGCTGCTGCTATCCAGGCCGCTCTGGGCTTCCTGGAGGCTGCTGGCTACACCGTCGCTGACGGCAAGGTCACCGCTGCTCCCGAGGGCGCTTCCCTGTCCTACGAGCTGATCATCCCCGCTGACGGCAAGGGCGATCACCCCGCATTTGCTATCATCACCAATGCTGCTAACGCTCTGAAGAGCATCGGCATGGAGCTGATCATCAACGACCCCGCTGACTCCAACATCCTGTGGGATGCACTGGACGCTGGCTCTCAGAACATGTGGGCTGCAGCTTGGCAAGCCACTCCCGACCCCGATATGTATCAGGTTTACCACTCCTCCAACATTGTTGGTCTGGGCGGCACTGACTCCAACCACTACCACATCGCTTCCGAAGAGCTGGATAAGCTGATCATGGACGCTCGTGCAACCACCGATCAGGCTGCTCGTAAGACCATGTACAAGCAGGCTCTGGATGTCCTGATGGATTGGGCTGTTGAGATCCCCACCTACCAGAGATCCAATGGTTACATCTTCTCCACCGAGCGTGTCAATGTGGATTCTATCACTCCCGATATGACTCCCTACTGGACTTGGATGGCTGAGATCGACAAGATCGAGATGAACTAATCTCCTTCGCAAGTACCAAAACCGTTTCTTAGTAAGTTTCGCAGTTATGGGTGGGGGAGACCTCACCCATAACCTTACAGAGGCGGCATATTGCAAAATCTATATACCTGCAAGTCCTTTGCGGACTTGCAGGTATATGAGGTTTTCCTTCCATACGATTATCTGATTAAGACTTTGACAGAGCGAATACACAGAGGGATCTGCTTCGTTGGAAGGAAGGACGGAAATGTGTGAAAATACCGCATTTTTCGTTTTTGATCGAAGTTTTAGTCAGATAATTGTATCGACACCGGGGGATAAAATCACCCTAACAGATTATCCTAGGAGAGAAAGCTATGTTTAAATTTATTGTAAAACGTATATTGCTGAGCCTTCTGATCCTGTTTTTTGTCATGTTTATCGTGTACACCCTGATGTACAGCCTGCCCACCAGCTACATGGAAAAGACAGCCCGTGAAATGGCCAGCAGACCCGGTAACCTGAAGAGCTACCAAGATTGGCTCAACGAACTAAACGCCCAATACGGTATGGATAAGGGCCTGATCCCCGGCTTCTTTACCTGGCTGGGCTCTGCCGTCACCGGCAATTTTGGCGACAGCTGGTACTGGACCAAGCCTGTTACCACCATGTTCTCCGAGTCCATTTGGTACTCCTTCATTCTGAATGTGATCGCGCTGGTGATCCCCGTCAGCGTGGCGATCCCCCTGGGCGTGCTGGCTGCCAGAAAGCAGTATAGTATTACCGACTACTCCGTCACCGTCTTTGCACTGATCGGTATTTCCCTGCCCTCCTTCTTCCTGGCCACCATTTTGAAGATGGTGTTCGGTATCAAGCTGGGCTGGTTTGAGACCAGCGGTATGCAAAGCCGTGACTATGTGACATTGGATGCCTTTGGTAAAGTCCTGGATCTGGCTTGGCATATGGTTCTGCCTGCTGCCAACCTGTGTATACTGTCCATCGGCGACCTGATGCGTTACACCCGCACCAATATGCTGGAAGTTCTGAACGCGGACTATATCCGCACTGCCCGGGCCAAAGGCCTGGCCGAGAGCAAGGTCATCAATCGCCATGCCTTCCGGAACACCCTGATCCCCATCGTCACCATGATGGGCGGCTGGCTGGCCGGTCTGTTTGGCGGCTCTCTGATCACAGAGACCCTGTTCGGCATCCGCGGTATCGGCTTTGTATCCTACAACTCCATGATCAACGGCGATATTCCGTTCACCATGTTCTATCTGGCGTTCTCTGCTCTGCTGACCATGATTGGCACTCTGCTGTCCGACATTCTCTACGCAGTGGTTGACCCCAGAGTGCGTATTAACTAAGAAAGGGAGGTATCTTTATGAAAGAATTGCATACAAATAAGAGAAACTCCCGGGAAGTTGTAGAACACGCACAGGATGCCGCCGTTCAGCGCTCTGAGCACAGAATGGAAGACGATGGCACCATGCGTCTGGATGACAGCCAGCGCGTTAAGGTCCTGTCTCCCGGCATGCTGGTGTTCAAGCGGTTCATCCGGAACAAGCTGGCAATCGTCGGCGTGTGTATCCTCATCACCATGTTCGTGTTCTCTTTCCTGTGCCCCCTGTTCTATCGCTATGAGCAGACAACAGTGTTTTACAAGTTTGACAACATCAACGCCAGCTACGGCGGCGTGACCATCCGGCAGGATTTCGTCAACTACACCGTTGATGAGAGCATCCAGGTGTCCGACAGCGCCAAGCTGATGCTAAATTCCGAGATCAAGAAACTCGCTGACTCCGAGGATACCGAGGCTGTCATCCACTACGACAGCACCTACATCCTGGAGGAGCTGGGCGAGTATGTGTATACCCTGAGCGCAGCCTCCTATGAGCCGGTTGCCAGCTTCATTCCTCCCAGTGTTGTGGGTTCCTACAATACCATGAAGAAGGAAATGACCTATGCAGGGAATGCTATGGATGCCGACTTTGAGGCAAAAGTAGCTGAGGCTGCAGCTGCCAATGGCGGCACCTTCACCTATGATGGTAAGGAGTATTCCCTGACTTCTTCCAAGAAGTTTACCTTCGAGGTCAAGTGCGAGACCTCCGGTATTGTATATGCAGGCGAGAAGCTGGGCACAGAGTTTGAAAGCGCCATGATGACCGCTATGGAGAACGGCGAGGATACCGTTCTGTTCGAGGATGTGGAGTACCAGCTGGTGGCCAATGCGGCCGGCGGCGTAGACGCAAGCCTTGTATCCGGCCAGAAGCTGGCGCTGGTCAGCTCCGTGCTGGTATTTGACACCGTAAGCGGCGTGACTTTGTCCGATGCTGTGAAGATAGAGGCAATGCGCAATACCTATAACGGCGAGTCCTTCCAGGTGGAAGGCGTCACCTATGCGGTGACCGAAAACGAGCTGGGCGAAATGACTTTGGAGAAGGACGGCGAAATGGTCGCCCGGATGACCAATGTGGCCATCCGTGACTCCCAGGGTCAGGATTCCCTGTCTATTGAGTTCAAGCGGGCTGCTGAGGCTGCCGTTGCTGAGATGAACGGCGAGACCAAGGTGGATCAGCATACCTTCAACTTCCTGCTGCAGAAGATGGAAGTTACCACCGATGAGTCCGGCAAGACGATCACCTCTAAGATGGTGGACGAGAACGGCGACCCGGTGATGGAGGACACTACCCTGACCCTCACCCGGAAGACCGGCGAGTATGAGATCACCTGTCCCCAGCTGCGTTACCTGATCGACATCAGCGGCGCGCCTACCAAGGATCACTGGCTGGGCACCGATGCCAACGGTATGGATAACCTGGCCCGTATGATGTACGGCGGCCGGATCTCCCTGATGGTCGGCTTCATCGTTGTGTTCCTGGAGATCATTCTGGGCGTTATCATGGGCGGTATCGCTGGCTACTTCGGTGGCTGGGTGGACACCCTGATCATGCGTCTGGTGGATATCTTCCGCTGCATCCCCTCTATGCCCATTCTGATCATCATGGCTTCCTTCATGGAAGCGCAGCAGGTGGACACCTATGTGCGCCTGATGTATATGATGGCAATTCTGGGCTTCCTGGGCTGGGCCGGCATCGCCCGTATGGTCCGTGGCCAGATCCTGTCCCTGCGTGAGCAGGAGTTCATGACCGCTACCGAGGCCACCGGTATCAAGGTGCGTCACCGCATCTTCCGTCACCTGGTTCCCAACGTGATGCCTCAGCTGATCGTCACCGCGACCTCCGGTCTGGGCGGCGTGATCCTCACCGAGTCCACCCTGTCCTACCTGGGTCTGGGCGTGAAATTCCCCATGGCGACCTGGGGCAACATCATCAATACCGTCACCAAGACCAACGAGAACCTGGTGCGTTATACCTATATTTGGATCCCTGTGGGTCTGCTGATCTGCCTGACCGTTGTTGCATTTAACTTTGTAGGCGACGGCCTGCGTGACGCATTCGATCCCAAGATGAAGAGATAAGGAGGTTTCCATATGCTGTTTAAGAAAAAAGATACCAAAGAGACCTCCTATATTTCCGCAAAGGACTCTCAGAAAATTACCCGCTTCAACCGGAAGTTGACCAAAAGATTAGAGAAGGCCCGGGCAGATGCCAACAAGGACCCCAAGCTGTACACCACCAAAATGCGGGACGAGAACAATGTTGTGGAGTTTGACAACGTCTGCAGCTACTTCTTCACCGATATCGGTACTGTCCGTGCGGTGGACGGCATCAGCTTTGACGTACCCAAGTGCTCCACTGTGGGCATCGTGGGTGAGTCCGGCTGTGGCAAGTCCGTTACCAGCTTGTCTCTGATGCAGCTGCTGCAGCGGCCCACCGGCCAGACCGTGGGCGGCGAGATCCGCCTGAACATGGGTGACGGCACCGCGCTGAACATTGTGAATACCCCCACTGCCAAGATGCAGGAGCTGCGGGGCAATAAAATGAGTATGATCTTCCAGGAGCCTATGACCAGCCTGAACCCTGTGTTCCGGATCGGCGACCAGGTGGATGAGGTGATCACCCTCCACAATCCCGAGATGAGCAAGGAAGCGGTCAAGGCCCGTACCCTGGAAATGCTGGAGCTGGTTGGCATTGCCAACAAGGAAGGCGTTTACAACATGTACCCCCATGAGCTGTCCGGCGGCATGCGCCAGAGAGTGATGATCGCCATCGCTCTGGCCTGTAACCCCAGCCTGATCATCGCCGACGAGCCCACCACCGCTCTGGATGTGACCATCCAGGCCCAGATCCTGGACCTGCTGCAGTCTCTGAAGGACAAGATCAACTCCTCCATTATGCTGATTACCCACGACCTGGGTGTGGTTGCCGGTATGGCGGACTATGTTGTGGTTATGTACGCCGGCCGTGTGGTTGAGAAGGGTACTGCAGCAGACATCTTCCACAACCCCTGCCACCCCTACACCATTGGACTGATGCAGTCCAAGCCTGTGGTTGGCAAGAAGGTGGATGCTCTGTACAACATCCCCGGCTCCGTGCCCAACCCCATCAACATGCCCAACTACTGCTACTTCCGTGACCGCTGCGAGATGCGCTGCGAGCACTGCGACGGCAAGTATCCTCCCGAGATCAAGATCAGCGACACCCACGTGGTATCCTGCTACCGCTTCTTTGATAACGGAGAGGTGCTGGATTACCCCAAATCTGTGAATGTGGAGGAACTGTGATATGGCTGAAAAAAAGAATTTGGTTGTAGACGCCTCTGCAAAGCTGTTTGAGGGAGCTGAAAACGATAAGGACTACCTGCTGGTTGTTAAGAATCTGAAGAAATACTTCCCTATTAAGTCCAGCTTCCTGCGGCTGACCGTGGGTAATGTGAAGGCTGTGGACGGTATTTCCTTCAAGATCAAGCGGGGCACCACCATGGGTCTGGTTGGCGAGTCCGGCTGCGGTAAGTCCACCGCCGGCAGAACCATCCTGCGTCTGCAGGAGAAGACCGATGGCGAGGTGTACTTCAACGGCAAGGAGATCTTCTCCCTGTCCAAGAAGGAGCTGCGGAAGGCGCGGCCCAACATCCAGATCATCTTCCAGGATCCCTACGCCAGCCTGTCTCCCAGACTGCCCATCGGCGAGATCATCGGTGAGGCTGTCCGTGAGCACAATATCGTGCCTGCGGATCAGGTGGATGATTATGTCACCAAGATCATGAAGGACTGCGGCCTGCAGGAGTACCACAAGGACCGCTACCCCCATGAGTTCTCCGGCGGTCAGCGCCAGAGAATCTGCATCGCCCGGGCCCTGGCGCTGAATCCCGACTTCATCCTCTGCGACGAGCCTGTCTCTGCGCTGGATGTGTCCATTCAGGCCCAGATCATTAACCTGTTGCGGGATCTGCAGAAGGAGTACAAGCTGACCTACCTGTTCATCTCCCACGACCTGTCCGTGGTGGAGCATATCTCCGACACCGTAGGCGTTATGTACCTGGGCAATATGGTGGAATACGCCAATACTGAGGATGTGTTTGCAGAGCCTCTGCACCCCTTCACCAAGGCATTGTTCTCTGCGATTCCCGTGCCTGATCCCGATTACAAGATGAACCGGGTGATTCTGGAAGGCAGCATCCCCTCTCCTGCCAATCCTCCTGCGGGCTGCAAGTTCCACACCCGCTGCGAGAACTGCATGGAGATGTGTAAGTATGTGACCCCGGACTTTGCTGAGGTCAAGCCTGACCATTTCTGCGCTTGCCATCTGTATAACTCCCCCGAGCGCAATGCCGAGATGGAGCAGATGATGGAGCAGATCAAAGCCGCAAAGAGCAAAAAGTAATAGGAGATGCCTGTGTTTAGAAGACGACCCCCTAAGATCTATGATGACGATGACGGCCGTGTCATTGCCAATATGAACATAGAAGGCATGCCCGGATATCATCCGGATCGCGCAGACGGTAAGCCGTCGCAGGAACCGCTGGATCTGACCCGCGAGGAAAAGCGGGCCATTACCTGGGGCATGTTAAAGGCCGGCTTCCTGGTGGCAGGAATCGTGGCGGTTGTGTATCTGCTGCTGATCCTGTTTCTCCTGTTTATCTGGCGAACTTAAATTACAAAAAGGCTGGGGTTTTCCCAGCCTTTTTCCGTTTTTATACAAAACGGGAACTCCTTGACTTTTCCCTCTGCGGGACTATAATAGAGGTAGAATCCTATGAAAAAGGAGCGTTTTTCTATGTTTTATCGTATGAAGGTTGCAGGTCTGGAGCGGGATCTGCCCATTTGCAAGGTGACAGATTCTCTGTACATAGCCGGCTTTGTGATTTTCGGCGACCAGGAGCTGACCGTTGCCTGCGCCCGGGAGCTGCTGAAGCGGGCTCCGGAATATGACTACATCATCACTGCCGAGGCCAAAGGCATCCCCCTGGCCCACGAGATGGCTCGCCAGACCGGCGCGCCCAAGTACTTCTTGGCCCGGAAAGGCCCCAAGCTGTATATGAGCGGCGTGTTTGAATCCTCTGTGAAATCCATCACCACCGCCAAGGAGCAGAAACTGTATCTGGATACCGCCGATGCAGCACTGATGAAGGGTAAGCGGATCCTGATCGTGGACGATGTGATCTCCACCGGCGAAAGCTTGCTGGCGCTGGAAGCGTTGGTGGAAAAGGCCGGCGGCATCATTGCGGGCCGGATGGCTGTTCTGGCAGAAGGCGATGCCCAGGACCGCCCGGATCTCATTTATCTGGAGAAATTACCCCTGTTCCACCCTGACGGCACAGTTATGGCGTAAAAAGAAAAAGGCACCGCAAAAGCGGTGCCTTTCTTGCGGAGAAGAAGTATGAAGCAAAAGGACAATTATGCCATTCAGATGGCGCAGGCCCAGCGCCGGTTTCTGACCTATGACCAGGAGCAGATCCTGAAAAAATGCCCCATGCCCTATGACGGGGAGTATTTTTACCCGGTGATGCTGGGGCAGCGTTACCGGCTGCGCCGCCAAACCGGGTTTTTAGAGCGGCAGCAGGGTGGAAACTGGCAGGATGCCAACCAATTCGGACCGGTGATGACCTTGCTGGATTGGATTTGCGATTGCAAGCCCAATCGGCAGCTGGCAGGTACGATGACGGGCATCCAAAACTTCGGCCACCAGTTCCACCAGAATCTGGCAGAGGGTGGGCAAGACCCTGTGGCAGACCGGTTTGACCGGGATCCGGCGTCCTTCCACCGAGCCTGCAAAGCACTGGGAGGAACACCCCTGCCCGGCTGCGATATGGGTTACGCTGTGGAACTGTTTGACAGGCTTCCTATCGGCATCAAATTCTGGCACAGCGACGAGGAATTTCCCGCCCAGATCCGCTGGTTTCTGGATGCCAATGCCCTGCAATACCTGCGGTACGAAACCATGTACTACGCAGTGGGGCTGCTGAAAGGTTTACTTTTGGAAAAAGCTATGCTATACTAAGGAAAATGTAGTTTCGGAGTGTGAAGCTGTGAAATTCGACAACACCCATGTAACCATCGATTTGGATATTATTTCCGCCAACTTCCGGGCCATCCGGGAGAAGGCCGGTGTTCCTGTGATGGCCATCGTGAAAGCCGATGCCTATGGTCACGGAGCCATTCAAGTGGCCATGCAGCTGCAGGACACTTGCGCCTTTTTTGGGGTGTCCTCTATGCTGGAGGCCATGGAATTGCGCAAGGCCGGCATCCGCACCCCCATTCTCATCCTGGGGCAGATTCCCACGGAGGCTTTTTCTGCGGCCATTCGGGAGGACATCCGCCCTACCATCTTCCGGTATGAGGACGCCCAGGCCCTGTCTGAGACTGCGCTGCGACTGGGTAAGACAGCCCCCTTCCATTTGGCGGTGGACACGGGTATGAGCCGGATCGGCTTCCAGGCCACCCGGGAGCAGGCGGAGGTTTGCGCCCGGCTGTGCAAGCTGCCCGGTATTTTCGCGGAGGGCCTGTTCAGCCACTTTGCTACCGCCGATTGTGAAGACCTGTCCAAGGCAAAGCGTCAGGCAGAGGCATTTGACACCTTTGACCGGATGCTCCGGCAGCAGGGGGTGGAAATTCCCATCCGGCATATGGACAATTCCGCCGGCATCATGAATTTTGACCGCCATTATGAGATGGTTCGGGCGGGCATCGTCACCTACGGCCTGTACCCCAGCCGGGAAGTGGATACCGCCCTGCTGCAGCTAAAACCCGCCCTGAATTGGAGCAGCCGGGTCACCCATGTGAAGCAGCTGGAAGCCGGCCGGGAGATCAGCTACGGCGGTACTTATGTGACCACTGCCCCCACAATGGTAGCTACTGTGCCGGTAGGCTATGCCGACGGTTACCGTCGGGCGCTCAGCGGAAAGTTTTATGTACTGATCCACGGAAAACCCGCCCCGATTCTGGGCCGGATCTGCATGGATCAGATGATGGTGGATGTAACGGACATCCCCGATGTGCAGGTGGGCGACCGGGTGGTACTGATCGGCGCAGATAGTGATCGGGTCATCACCATGGAGGAGATCGCCGAGGCAGCGGATTCGTTCAATTATGAATTTGTCTGCGGCATCAGCCGCCGTGTACCCCGGTTCTACCGGCAAAATGGCGAGATCATCCATCAGGTGCACTACCTGCTGGACAGCTATGAATAAGAAATGGGCAGTAGTTCCTACTGCCCATTTTTATTTTGCACCCGGTTTTCCATGTGTCCCGATTGAATTACCGGGGGCTTGGGATCTTTCATCTCCCAGGGTACGGATTTTTTGTCGTCTTTTTCTTTCATCTTCATCCCTCCGCCCTTAGTATGAGCAAAAGGGACGAAAAAACACGCAGCATATGCTGCGTGTTTTTAGATTTCATAGATATGCAAAAGCTCTGCCGGGCCTTCCAAAAACAGCTTGTCAATAACGCCGTTTTGGCCTTGTATGCTGATATCCAGCCTGCCGCCGGGATTCAACGCAGCCAGTTTGCCATCGGGGAGCTTTCCCTCCAGCCACAGAACAGCAGCCACTGAGGCGCTGCCGGTGCCGCAGGCCAAGGTGTAGTCCTCCACACCCCGTTCAAAGGTGAGGATCCGGATGGTGGTATCATCTATCCAGCGGTAGAAATTCACATTGACCCCCTTAGGGTATTCGGTGGCATTTCGGTAGGAAAGAAACGCCGGTAGCAACACCTCCCGATCCTCCCACCGAAGGTCCGGACAGTGGGTGACGCTGTGGGGAATACCGGGATCGCCCAGCTCCACATACACGCCGTTGTCCTTGCAATGGTAGTCTATAACGCTGGGATTATTCAGCTGTACCTTGTATTGGGTATCGCTTAAGCGCCAGCCGTAAACAGGGCCTGCGTCGGTCTCAATCACCATAGCTTTTCCAGCAATGCCCCGGTCACAGGCGAATTTACAGATACACCGGGCGCCGTTGCCGCACATCTCTCCCCGGCTTCCATCGGGATTATAAAAATGCAGCTTAAAATCGGCAACACTTGAGACATCTACAGCCATAAATCCGTCGGTACCGAACTGTGCGCAGAGAGTTCTGGACAGGCTTTCAAAATCAAAGACCTTACCTCTGGCATCCAGCACCATAAAATCATTGCCGGCGCCGCTCATGTGCCAACATTCCATCAGCCTTCCTCCAGAAGATCCTGCATACTGTAAAGGCCAGCGCCCTTACCTAGTAAGAATTCTGCTGCCTTCACCGCGCCGTCGGCAAACATGCCCCGGTCATAGGCCTCGTGGCGCAGGGTCAGCTGCTGGGAATGGGTGGCGATGTGTACCTCGTGGATGCCGACCACCCCGCCTAACCGCAGGGAACTGATACCCACATCCGCTTTCTGCCGCTTACCTTCCCCGGCCCGGCCGCAGACTTCTACCGCTTCCGGACGGACCTCCTTCACTGCGTCAAAGAGCATGTGGGCGGTGCCGCTGGGGGCGTCCACCTTTCGGTTGTGATGGGTCTCCACGATCTCAATATCCGCATCCGGGAACGCTGCCGCAGCCTGCTTTGCCAGCTTGCACAGCACCGCGATGCCCAGACTCATATTGCCAGCCCAGAACACGGGGATCTGCTGGGCAGCAGCCCGGATCTGCTCTTGTTCCTCCGGCGTATGGCCGGTGGTGCCGATCACCACGGCGCAGCCGGTGCTTTTTGCATAGTCCAACACATCGCTCACAGCACTGTGGTGGGAAAAGTCGATCACCACATCTGCGTTAACCTGCCCTAGCTCCCCGAAGGTCTTGGGAACACCCTTTTCTCCGTCTGCGCTCACAAGGCCCACGCAGCGGTCGCCCAGAGCCTTTTGCAGCAGCTGTCCCATGGCGCCGTTGGCGCCGCAAACTACCGCTCTCATACATTTACTCCCAGGGCCCGCATTTGCTTCAGCAGATTCTCACGGTTGTGGTCTTCCAGGTAGCTAAGAGGCATCCGCAGATATTCCTCGCCGAAGCCCATAGCAGCCACCGCCGCCTTGGCGGGGATGGGGTTGACCTCGCTAAACAGCGCCCGAATCAGCGGCAGCAGCTTGCACTGCATAGCGGCTGCGCCGGCGATATCCCCGGCGAAGAATTTATCGCACATGGAAACCGCCAGATCCGGCACCACATTGGTCACCACACTGATACAGCCAGCTGCGCCCATAGACATCATGGGAACGGTCAGGCTGTCCTCACCGGAGTAAATGTCCAGCTTGTCCCCGCACTTGGCGATGGTCTCTACCAGCTGATCCATGTTGCCGGTGGCATCCTTCAGACCTACGATCTTGGGATGCTGGGCAAGGGTTGCCACTGTGTCCGGCAGGATGTTGCAGCCGGTGCGGCTGGGGACGCTGTAGAGGATGATGGGCTTGTCCGACACATCCGCGATAGCGGTATAGTGGGCGATCAGACCCTTCTGGGTAGCCTTGTTATAGTAGGGGGTGACGCACAAAATGGCGTCGGCGCCGTCATCGCAGGCGCTCTTGGTAAAGTCCAGCACATGGGCGGTGTTGTTGGTGCCACAGCCGGCGATCACAGGTACGCGACCATTGACTTGTTTTACAGTAAAGCGGATCACTTCCTTCCGCTCCTCGGGAGTCAGTGTGGCGCTTTCACCGGTGGTACCCACAGCCACCAGGGCATTAATGCCTTTCTCCAGCTGAAATTCAATAAACCGTGCCAAGGTAGGATAGTCCACCCCGTGGGCAGTCATAGGGGTGACCATGGCAGTTGCCATACCTTTGAATACAGTGTTTTTCATAAGGTTCGCTCCTTTATACAATTTCCTAACTCTAGTTTATCACAGAAAGGCAAAAAAGGAAACAAAAAAATACACCGCTGGACATACAGCGGTGTATTTTGTCGGTTAAACCAGGTATGCCTTGACAGCATCGGAAGCGCCGGCAGGATCGTCGGACACGGTGAGGGTGATATTCATGTTGTTGGCCTGTGCAAATTCAGCGCACCACAGAATGAACTCCTCGCCGGTGGCACGGTCGGTGCCGATGGTCTTATACAGATTGTCGATGTACACATTGGTAATATCGAAGTTACCGGCGTGAAGGCCACTGAGGAAGCCCTTCAGCTTGTCCAGATTGTTAATGCCATACTCCTTGGAGTTGACCAGACGGACACGGTAATTTACATCATAAGTCAGCTGCTTGCCGTACTCAATACACACCACGTCGCCGTTGGCGCTTGCGACTGCCTCGTTGATGGAGTTGATCAGTCTCTTAGTCTTGCCGGAGCCCTTCAGGCCCATAATCACTTGAATCATCGGAAATTCCTCCTTTGCTTGCAGCATTTGATTGCTGTATGGTAATTCTACCAGTTTCCACGAGGTTTTGCAACCCCTAACTGTGCATTTGGCAAATAAAATTTTACCAAGTCTCAAAAGAAATGGATTTACACCTCATAGCCGGGCTTGCCCAGAAGCTGGAACATATTCCGTTTGTAGAATTCCACGCCAGGCTGATTGAAGGGGTTGACCCCCAGCATGTACGCGGATACGCCGCAGGCCAGCTCGAAGAAGTAGAACATCTCGCCCAGGTTTTCGTTGGTTAGCTTACCCATATCCATGGTGATCACCGGCACATTGCCGTCCACATGGGCAGCCAGCGTGCCCAGGAAGGCCTGCTCATCCACGAAATCCAGAGTTTTGCCTTCCAGATAGTTCAGGCCGGCCAGATTCTTGTAATCGCCGCCGATGGTCAGCTTGTTTTCGGGGGCGTCAAAGCGAACCATAGTCTCGAAAATGTTCCGCTCGCCCTGCTGGATCATCTGGCCCAGAGAGTGCAGGTCGGGAGTGAACTCAGCGCACACGGGGAAGATACCCTTGCCGTCTTTGCCCTCGGACTCGCCGTAGAGCTGCTGCCACCAGCCGCCCATCATCCGGAAGCCCGGCTCAAAAGACTCCAGGATCTCAATGCACTTACCCTTCCGGTACAGCAGGTTCCGGGTGGCGGCGTACAGCCACACGGGGTTTTCAAAAGAGCGGATGTCGTATGCCTGCTTGGCTTCATAAGCGCCCTTCATAACTTCCATAGGGTCAATGCCTGCCACAGCCATTGGCAGAAGTCCCACAGCGGTCAGCACAGAGTAGCGGCCGCCCACATTGGGGGGGATCACGAAGGTCTCCCAGCCCTCCTCGGTGGCCATCTGCCGCAGCGCGCCCTTGATGGGGTCGGTGATGGCGTAGGTACGCTTCTTGGCCTCTTCTGTGCCGTATTTGCGTTCCAGCAGCCAGCGCAGGGCCCGGGCGGCGATGGCAGGCTCGGTGGTGCTGCCGGACTTGCTGATAATGGCGATGGAGAAATCCTTATCCTCCAGAAGCCGGGTCAGCTCGTTCCAGGCCCGGGTGGACAGGGTGTTGCCTGCGTAGTAGATCTGAGGATTGCCCTTACCCTTGCCGATGTTGTGGTTGCAGCCCTGCATCAGCTCAATGGCAGCCCGGGGGCCTAAGTAAGAGCCGCCGATGCCGATGACCACAAATACATCTGAGGTCTCCCGGATGCGCTTGGCAGCAGCATTGATCCGACGGATCTCATCGGTCTGCTCTGCTACAGGCAGCTTCAGCCAGCCAAGGAAATCGTTACCCTCGCCACTGCCCTCGGTGAGGGTCTGGTGGGCGGCGAAGACCTCCTTTTCAGAGGCCAGAAGATCAGGCAGGGACAGCTGTCCCCACACATTGGAAATGTCAACTTTGATCATGAAGATCGTACCTTCCTTTCAAGGTTTGTCGGTATATGTATATGGTACAATAAAATTGCCTCGAGCGCAAGAGAAATAGGGAAGTGTTTCCTTTTTCTTAACAAAAATTTCTGGAAGGTATGGCTTTTTGCCAAAGGAACAGATATAATATGCAAAAAGGATCTGGAGGGAATCATATGAAATACGGCTTCGGCGTAGACCTGGGCGGAACAACTACAAAAATTGCATATTTTGACCGGGAGGGCACCCTCCTGCAAAAGTGGGAGATCCCCACAAACACCGAAAATGCCGGCGCTGCTATACTGGCAGATATTGCAGATGCTGTTCATGGGTTTGTTTTGGATAACCGGGTGGATTGGGCAGATCTGCTGGGCATCGGCATCGGCGTCCCCGGCGCGGTGGACGACGCCGGCGTGGTCTATGGCTGCGATAATATCGGTTGGGGCACCTTTAGCGTAAAGGACACCTTGCGCGAATTGACCGGCCTGCCGGTGGCGGTGGGCAACGATGCCAATGTGGCGGCCTTGGGCGAAAGCTGGATGGGCGGCGCCAAGGAGTTCCGGAGTATGGTAATGGTCACCCTGGGAACCGGCGTGGGCGGCGGCATCGTCACGGACGGACAGCTGATGGTTGGTGCCGGCGGTGGTGCCGGGGAGATCGGTCATATGACCTTAAACCGGCAGGAGAAAGAGCGCTGCGGCTGCGGCAGATACGGCTGCGTGGAGCAGTACTGCTCCGCTACGGGAATCGTCCGGATGGCCCGCCGGCTGCTGGAGGCAAACGACGCGCCCTCCTGCTTGCGGGAAACGGAGAACCTTACCGCTAAGGCGGTGTTTGACGGAGCGAAGGCGGGAGATCCGCTGGCATCTGCGGTAGCAGAGCAGTTTTTTGCCTATATGGGAGAATTTTTGGCCAATATCTGCTGCGTGATCGCCCCGGAGATGATCCTGCTGGGTGGCGGCGTCAGCAAGGCAGGGGATTTCTTGCTGGAGGGCGTGCGGCAGGCGTTCGGCCGCTTTGCTCACCATGCCCACCGGGATACGCGGTTTGCGTTGGCGACCCTGGGCAACGACGCCGGCGCTTACGGCGCGTTTAAACTAATACTGGGTTAATAAAAAACCATCCCGGAATACTCCGGGATGGTTTTTGTATTATACCATTGCGCAGGTGATGATAGCCATCTTATAGACCTCGTCGGCGTTGCAGCCGCGGGACAGGTCGTTGATGGGAGCAGCCAGACCCTGCAGAATGGGGCCGTAGGCCTCAAAGCCGCCCAGACGCTGTGCGATCTTGTAGCCGATGTTACCAGCCTCGATGGTGGGGAAGATAAAGGTGTTGGCGTAGCCTGCCACGGGAGAGCCGGGGAACTTCAGCTGGCCCACCTCGGGAGCAACCGCTGCGTCGAACTGCATCTCGCCGTCGATCATCAGATCGGGAGCCATCTCCTTGGCAACCTTGGTAGCCTCGTTGGACAGCTTCACAGTGCCGCCCTTGCCGGAGCCGTTGGTGGAGAAGCTCAGCATAGCAACCTTGGGCTCGATGCCGAAGACCTTAGCGGTGTTGGCGGTCTCAATAGCAACCTCAGCCAGCTTTCTGGCAGCGGACACGGTCACATTGCCTTCCTTGTCTACGGAATCCTCGTAGCTCAGGTTGATGGCGCAGTCGCCCATAGCCAGCTTTTCTTCGCCGCGAACCATAATGAAGCAGGAGGAGACCAGGTTTGCGCCCTTCTTGGTCTTCACCAGCTGCAGAGCGGGACGGACGGTGTCAGCGGTGGAGTAGGTAGCGCCGCCCAGCAGAGCGTCAGCATAGCCCATCTTCACCAGCATGGTGCCAAAGTAGTTGCCCTTGGACAGAGCAGCACGGCACTCCTCGGCGGACATCTTGCCCTTACGCAGCTCCACCATCTTTTCTACCATAGCATCCATATCGGCATAAGTAGCAGGATCCAGGATCTCAACGCCTTCAATGTTGAAGCCGCCCTTGGCTGCATTGGCCTTAACTTCTTCCACATTGCCGATCAGGATGGGGGTCAGGAAACCGCCTTCCACCAGGCGTGCGGTAGCTTCCAGAATACGTGCGTCATGGCCTTCGGTGAAGACGATCTTCCGGGGATTGGCCTTCAGAACTTCAATCATTGCATTAAACATGACAATATTCCTCCAGTATTTTTTGGGCATAGCCCATATTTTTACAGTTTAATTATACATCAATGGTTTCCTG
>JAZNRW010000144.1:0-3969 GCA_045590835.1 Faecousia sp. | reverse complement strand
CACTACGCTGCCAGCGCTATGGACGGTGTTGCGGTAAGCGCCAGAGACACCTTTGGTGCAACGGAAACAACCCCGATTCAGCTGCAGCCCCATCAATATATCGTGCTGGATACCGGTGATCCCATCCCCGAAAACTGTGATGCTGTGATCATGGTGGAAGATATCGTCAAAAACGAAGATGGCTCCATCACCATCCACGACGCTGCAGCTCCATGGCAGCATATCCGCCAAATCGGTGAAGACATTTGTGCCGGAGAAATGATCCTTTCTTCTCATATGCCGGTTTCACCTGCTGCCATTGGTGCAATGATTGCCGGCGGTGTGCTGGAGGTGGAAGTGATCCGAAAGCCGGTCGTGGGCATCATCCCCACCGGTGATGAGATCGTTCCTCCCTGTACTGATCCCAAACCGGGCGATATATTGGAATTCAACGGATCTATCTTCTCCTCTATGGTACGCCAGTGGGGTGCCGAAGCAAAAGTTTACCCCATCGTTCCCGATAAATTTCAGCTGATTAAAGATGCTGTGGCGCAAGCAGCCGGGGAATGTGATCTTGTAATTCTAAACGCAGGTTCTTCTGCTGGCCGGGAAGACTATTCTGCGCAGGTCATCCGAGAACTCGGTGAAGTGCTGTACCACGGTATTGCCATGAAACCCGGCAAACCTGCTATTTTGGGCTGTCAGGGTTCTACACCTATTTTGGGTGTACCCGGTTATCCCGTTTCCGGTATTATCGTCATCGAGCAACTGCTGAAGCCCTTGATTGACCATTGGATGAAGGTGCCTGCTGCACCCAGTGTATATGCCAAAGCAATTCTCACCCGCCCGGTTGTATCGGGTCTCAAATACCAGGAATTTGTCCGTGTGCGCCTGGGCTATGTGGGTGACAGATTGATGGCATCCCCTCTGAGCCGCGGCAGCGGTGTGGTTTCTTCTTTCATGAAGGCCGATGGCATTCTGGAAGTACCCCAAGGTCTGGAGGGCTATGAGGCAGGCAGTGAAGTTGCTGTCCGGCTGCTTTGCTCCCAAGAAAAGCTGAAAAATACGGTTGTTGTCATCGGCAGCCATGACCCCTTGCTGGATGAACTGGGCGATATGCTACATGTTGCTGATTCCAGTGTTTACATGGCATCCTCTCATGTAGGTTCCATGGGCGGTATCATGGCTATACGCCGTGGGGAAGCCCATGCTGCAGGCTGCCATTTACTGGATACCGTCACCGGTGAATACAACCTCTCCTTTATCCACAAGTATTTCCCCAACGGCGGCGTGAAGCTGATCCGCTGTGTGGGCCGTCAGCAGGGCATGATGGTGGCTAAGGGCAATCCTTTGAATATCCAAAAGTTTTCTGACATTGCACGGGAGGGCATCCGCTATGTCAACCGTCAGAAAGGTTCCGGTACCCGCATTCTGGCAGATTATCTGTGCAGCCAAGAGAATCTGGATACTGCCGCTATTTACGGCTATGACCGGGAAGAACTGACCCACACCTCCGTGGCAGCACAAATCGTCAGCGGCAGCGCTGATGCCGGCATGGGTATCTACTCTGCTGCAAATCTGTACGGACTGGACTTCATTCCGATCTGCATTGAGGAATATGATCTGCTGATTCCGGACCATGCGTGGGATACGCCTCAGATCCAGCAGATGATTGCTACCATGAAGAGCGACGCTTTCAAAGAGAAGATTCTCTCTTTAGGTGGTTATACCGTAGAAGGTTGCGGCGAGATTATTCCGTTGGACTGACTGGAACTGCTTAACATCGCTAAAATGATGAGGTGACTTTATGATTGATCGGCTGGGCCGTGATATTACCTATCTCCGTATTTCTGTTACGGATAAATGCAACCTGCGATGCCGGTATTGTATGCCGGAAGAAGGTGTGTGCAAAAAGAGTCATTCCGAAATGCTGACAGAGGACGAGATCATCACCGCTGTGGAAGCTGCGGCATCTTTGGGCATTACCAAGCTGCGGTTTACCGGCGGCGAACCCCTGGTAAAAAAGAATATCGTTTCAATCTGTCGCAGAGCTGCCGCTGTGAGTGGTATTGGGGAGGTTTGCCTGACCACCAACGGCATACGCCTGCCGGAACTGGCCGGGGAGCTGAAGGAAGCCGGGGTAACACGGCTGAATTTAAGCCTGGACACATTGAATGAAGAAAAGTATGCTTACATTACCCGTGTGGGCAAGCTGGAAGCATTCCGGGCAGGTCTGGATACCGCACTGAAGGTAGGTTTTGAGAAAATAAAAATCAATTCCGTGTTGATCGGCGGCTTTAACGAGGAGGACATTCCACAGTTGGCAGAACTGACCAGGCAGTATCCTGTGGATATGCGCTTCATAGAGATGATGCCCATGTATGACAGCGGTGATTTTGATGAAAAGGCCTTCATTCCATGCTCCCGTGTTCTTGATTATCTGCCGGATGCTGTTCCTGTAGGAGAAGATGACGGCGTTGCCAAGCTGTACCGCTTGCCGGATGCCAAAGGAAATATCGGCCTTATCAGCCCGGTTAGTGCCCATTTCTGCGGCTGCTGCAATCGGATTCGTCTGACAGCCGATGGCAAGGTAAAGCCGTGCCTGCACAGTGCCGATGAGTATTCTTTGAAGGGCTTGGACTTTGCTGGGATGCAGAGTGTATTAAAAGAAGCTATTTGGAACAAACCTGCTTGGCATGGGGATCTGGATGCCCTGCACAGAAGCCAGGCAGGACGAAACATGAATCAAATAGGAGGCTGAACGATGTCCGACTTTACCCACTTTAATGAACAGGGTCGCGCAAAGATGGTGGATGTGGGAGAAAAACCTATTTCGCAACGCACCGCAGTGGCGGCGGGCCGCGTGCTTGTAAATGAAGAAACCTTTTCTCTGATTCAAAGCGGCGGTATGAAGAAGGGAGATGTGTTGACGGTTGCGCAAATTGCCGGAGTTATGGGAGCCAAGCGCACCCCGGATATCATCCCCATGTGTCATCCCATCTTGATGGATGGCATCAATTTGGAGTTGACACTGGATGAAAATCGCAAATCTGTGGAGATCCGTGCCACCGTTTCCTGCGATGGCCGTACCGGCGTAGAGATGGAGGCACTGACGGCCGTATCCACCGCTGCTCTCACAGTTTATGATATGTGTAAGGCGGTCCAAAAAGATATTGTAATCTCTAACATCCGGCTTCTCAGCAAAACCGGTGGCGTCCATGGAGATTATTTCCGGAAGGAGTACTAATATGTATACTGCTGCTGTCATTACCATCAGTGATAAAGGCTCTCGCGGTGAACGTATAGATACCAGCGGTCCGAATCTGGTGGAGATTTTGAAGGATAAAGGCTTCGATGTCACCTATACCCAAATGATTCCCGATGATCGGGAGTTGATCAAGGCAGAGCTTATCAAATGTGCCGACGAACTGAATATTGCGTTGGTGCTAACTACCGGCGGAACAGGCTTCTCTCCCCGGGATATTACTCCGGAAGCTACCATGGAGGTAGTGGAACGCCCAACACCCGGTATCCCAGAAGCTATGCGTGCAGAATCTATGAGAATAACTCCCAAAGGCTGTCTTTCCCGGTCTGCAGCCGGCATACGGAAGAGAAGTCTGATTATTAACCTCCCTGGCAGCAAAAAGGCAAGCCAGGAAAACATTCTGGCGGTTATCGATCCTGTTTCTCACGGACTGGATATGCTTTACTCTGAAGGCAGCGCAGACTGCGCCAAATAAAAATATGGACCTGTTGCGTATTTTTGCAACAGGTCCAGTTTTGTTTCAATTTAGTTCTGTTTCGGATACGCACTCATTCTTAATTCGGCCCACCAGATACTGCAGTGCTTCCACAACTCTGGGGCGAATATCACCGCCAATGAGCACATACATAATGTCGTCGCCCATTTTTAGCTGCCCTTCATTCAGCCAGACTTTGATATAGTAAATACCCTCCATTTTGTAGGTGTCGGCAATGACGGAATTGACC
>JAZNRW010000143.1:0-3913 GCA_045590835.1 Faecousia sp. | reverse complement strand
TGTACGATTTCACCGTCACCACCCCCGACGGCGCGGAGATCACCCTGTCTGAAATGCTCAAGGAAAAGGAAATGGTCCTGATGAACTTCTGGTACACCGGCTGCAGCTGGTGCGTTACCGAGTTCCCCTTTATGGAAAAGGCATATCAGCTCTACCAGGATAAGGTTGGCATTGTTGCCCTGGATCCTCTGGGCGAGAGCAACGAGGCCATTGCTGCCTTCCCCGCATCCCAGGGGCTGAGCCTGACCTTCCCTCTGGCTGCCTGTCCCTCCGCCTGGGCCAATACCTTTGGCATCAGCGGCTATCCCACCTCTGTGATCGTGGATCGCTACGGCGTGATCGTGGCTATCGAGGCCGGTGCCATTACCAGCCTGCGCCCCTTCACCAGCCTGTTTGAAACAATGACCGGCAACGATTATACCCAGAAGCTGTACCAGAGCATCCACGAGATGGAGATCATTCCCGAGCCTACATATGAGATGGCGGATTCGGAAACCGTTGCTGAGATCATGGGTGCTTCTGAGCTGCCCATTGCCTTCCGGGCAGAAGAGGGCGAAAGCGCAACTTACTCCTGGCCCTTTATTGAGGCTGAGAAGAACGGCGAGCGCTGCCTGAAGGCCTCCAACCAAAATATCGAAGACTCCTATTCTATTATTTATATGGATGTGACCCTGGAAGCCGGCCAGGCCCTTGGCTTTGACTTCCTGCGCTCCACCGAGACCGGCGGGGATACTATGTTCGTGATCGTCGATGGAGAAGATATCAATGCCATTTCCGGCTTTTTCAATGAGGAGATCTGGGAATCCTGCTATCCGCTGGTAGCCGATGAGGCCGGTACCTATGAGGTTGCCCTGTGCTATCTGAAGGACTCCGAGATCGATGTGGGCGACGACACGGTGTATATCAAGAATCTGCGGATCGTGGATGAAGATGATATCGACACCGCTACCTTCCTGCCCAAGAAGGCTGCCACCTCCACGGATGACGGCTTTACATACGAATATGTGCCGACTGTGTTCAACAAGAAGGACGGCTACTACCATGTGGGCGAAGAAAACGGCCCGCTGCTGCTGGTGGATCTGCTGAATCCCACCGAGTTCAGCGAGGAGAATTCCATTTGGCTGATGGCCTACGACGGTCAGATCCTGGTCGATGGCGAGGATTATGTTGAGCGCATCGAGATCTACAGTAATTATGCCAACAACTCCAACCTCAACGGCGTCGTTCCTGTCAATCAGGAGCTGTACGAGCTGCTGCAGAAGGTAGATCAGGCAGTCGGTTTTGACGAGGCCGACGAAAAGGAATGGATGAAGGCCTGTAAGTACTTCAAGGCCTATGGCACTAAGGAGCAGCTGGAAGATCCCATTGCCGGTTTGGCTCCCTTCTCTGCCTTTACTGCCAAGGAAGGCAAGAACATCTCCACCAATGTCTTTACCTACAACCGTCTGATCATGCCCCGCGGCCTGTTTGCAGAGTTTGTTCCCAGCCGGTCCGGTGCATACCGCATCACCTCCCGCAATGATTCTATGTATGGTGTTGACGGCTGGATCTTCGATGAAAACCGGAACATTCTCATGGACTCCGATACCAATGTGGAGAGAATGTTCAACGAAGAGGGCGAGATCACTATGGTCTATTATATGCAGGCCGGTCAGTCCTACTATATCAATATTGCGCTGAAGACAGTCAATGAGCAGGTAGGTAATGTTTACTACGATATTGAGTATCTGGGAAGCAGCTATCAGCAGTTCGTCAGTGCATCTCCCGGAGCTTATACCTACAGCACCGATGAATCCGGCACGGCTATGAACTATACCATCGCCCCGGGCATCGATGTGGTTTTGGGCAGCGACGGCAAGTACCATCACGATCTGGGCGACGGCAAGACCGGCAGCCTGGTGTATGTAGATTTTATCAATACTACCTATGCCTTCCCCGGCAGCAGCCTCTCTACCAGCGGTGAGGTCAGAGGCCTGATCGACCTGGGCGCGTTTGACTTCAGTAAGGATGAAGCCGATACCTATGTGCTGCAGGCTATGGGCTACAATGACAACGATCCGGAAAAAACCAAGGCATATCTGAAAACCTTGTGGGGCGATGAGTACGAGCAGAACTATGAGATCTACAAGGTAGATGAGGTTTTGGCCGGCAAGTACCACGGCAAGGGTGAAGATTACACCGAGATCATGCGTCAGTACGAAAAGCAAATCATCAAATCCGGTGCATCCGAGCTTCGCGGCTGCGTGGTGGTGGATGAGCAGCTGGCTGAGATTTTGCAGAAGCTTATGGATAAGTACAGCTTTGAGGGCGTTGAGACCTCCTGGCGCAAGATGTGCTACTACTACAACCCCGTAGGCTAACCTATCCCCCATAAAAGCGTGTCATCCTGAGCGAAACGAAGTGAAGTCGAAGGATCTTCGCACTGAATTTATGCTGAGCATATGGGAAAATGCGTAGATTCTTCGACTCCCGTTGGTCGCTCAGAATGACACATAAATGAAAGCTTTTTTATTCTGTGATATCGGCTGCAAAGCCACAACCCTTTTTTGAAAGGATGATTTTAATGAAAAAGAATATTAAGGCATTGCTGTTGGCAGCGGTTATGCTGTTTGCCCTGGGGCTGACAGCCTGCGACGGCAGCGGCGAGGCAGATTATACCGTTACCGTCACCGATGCCGCCGGAACTCCCTATTCCCAGGTGGCAGTGAAGTTTATGCAAAACGGCCAGCAGGTGGCTATGCAGCTGGCAGGGGAGAACGGCGTCATCACCAAGACCCTCCCCAAGGGTGACTACACCGTGCAGCTGCAGTTTACTGACCCCAAGGCCAATTTCGTCTATGATGAAAACCTGACCCTGACTGCGGACAAAACCGAACTGACGGTTGTGCTTTCCATGGCGCTGGGTGAGGAATACTATGAGCTTTCCGAGGGCAAAGCCTACTATATTTTGGAAGGCTCTACCAATATCCCCTTGGCCAGCGAAGGCAGAAGCTACTATATTTTCTACCCCGAGGCCGCCGGTCAGTATGAGGTTTCTCTGTCCGGCAGCGACGCACCCATAGGCTATTTCGGCGGAAGTGTTCACTATATCTGGCCGCAAAGCGCCGTGGAAGTGGTGGATAACAAGTTTGCCGTGGATGTGAAGGACAGCCAGCTGGGCGGCGCTGTGATCATCATCGGCGTGGATGCAGGCCAGGGCAATGCCATCTTGAATGTCCGCCGCATTGGTGAAGCTGCCTGGTCCATTGAGGATGAGCCCTGGACCGTCTATGAAGGCACCGTGCCCGCAGAAGCTTATACTCTGCCTGCCGGCGCTAAGGTGAACAAATTCGATATCACCGCAGCCGGCTATACCCTGGTTCTGAATGAAACGGACGGCTTCTACCATCTGGATACTGCTGACGGCCCGCTGGTGCTGGTGCAGATCGGCAATACCGCAGAGGAGACGGAGTACCTGCCGCCCTTTGCCACCATTTTGGAAAAGCAGGGCCTGCGCCGCTATTTCTATGACGACGGCGGCAGCTTCCTGAAAAAAGAGGAATACTCCCAGTGCGTTCTGGACTACATTGAAAAGGCAGACGAAGCTTCCGGACTGTATCCTCTGACAGAAGATCTGAAATATATCATCGCCAATACCGGCATCCAGATGGGCTGGTTTGATGTGGAAAGCGCCGGATATCTGTTTAAGGACACCAACGGCAATCCTGTCATCGGTGTCAACAGCGATATTTCCTGGCTGTTTATGTGCCGTTATTTGGGATAAAACACAAAATTAGGAGGGCAAACACATATGACCCTTAATAAAAAACGCATTGCGGCATTGGTTGCGCTGTGTCTGGTGATGTGCCTGGGCTTGAGCCTGTCTGCCTGTAAGCAGGACGGCGGCCAGCCTGCCGGCGAACCCGTCACCCAT
>JAZNRW010000142.1:0-4333 GCA_045590835.1 Faecousia sp. | reverse complement strand
ATACTACTATATGTACGGCACAGAGGGTTCGCTGTTCTGCTATCGGTCTCAGGATTTGATGGATTGGGAGCCGGTAGGCAATGCGTTAGATAACTATTTCTTCAATGAAGATGGCTCCCGTCCTGAAGATCTGAAGGCCAGCTGGCAGGATATTTGGGCGCCGGAAGTGGTGTATGATGCTGAGCAGCAGCTTTACTATATGTTTTTTAGTGCCACACCGGCAGAAGATACTAAGGTAGTACCTGGAAACGGTGTGGAGGAAGGAACGCCTACCAGACAGCTGATGGTGGCAAAGTCCCAGTATCCTTATAAGGAATTTAAAGTGGTAAACTTTCGGGATGCAGAAAGCTGCGGTGAGGAAAACCTGCACACATACTCTGAAGAACAGTTTCCTCATTATTTTGCCAAGTATCTGATGCTGGATCCTTCTGAATATATCCCCTTCTCCGTGGCAAACGGCAGGGTAGATGCCGGCGTGGGTTATGGTGGATATACGACGGCTATTGATCCGCATCCCTATGTGGATGAAGATGGAACAAAGTATCTTTTGTGGGTGGACAATTTGGAACAGGACCGTCTTTGTGGCGTGAAGATGGAAAACTGGCTAAAACCGGACTGGAGCACAGCCAAGGTTCTGACCTACACCCATTACTATACGGTAGAGGACTGGAAAGCCGCACAAAATGGGGAAAATGTACCCATGGTAAGCTATGAAATTGAATCTAACCACACCAACGAGGGTCCTGTAGTCATAAAGCACAACGGAATGTACTATTTGACATTCTCGGTCAATGACTATTGGGACAGCTCCTATCAGCTTGGTCAGGCGGTGTCCGACAGTGTTTTGGGTCCCTATCGCAAGTTGACAGAAGCAGAGGGAGGATTGCTTCTCTCCGGCGGCGTGGCAGGCAGTCAGGATATTTCCGGCACGGGTCACCACAGCTTTGTCACACTGGGAGATAAGATGTATGTAATCTATCACCGGCATGATAATTTCACAGCTGCAGGTACAGCCCGTAACCACGCTATCGACGAAATTAAGTGGATTACCGTAAAAGATCGGGACGGAAATGATTTAGAAGTCATGTACGCTAACGGCCCCACCTGCACGGTTCAGCCAAAATTGGAAGCCTTCAGCAAATATCAGAATATTGCGCTGATGGCCAATGTAACCGGTACAGAAGATGCCTCGTATTTGAATGATGATCTACTGTCGATCTATAAATACGGTGATGTCAGGTTTATGGAGTACATCCAAGAGACAGTGATTTCTGAAACAACCACATTTACCTTTGATTTTGCACAAGCTAGAACCGTCCGGGCAATCATGGTCTATAATTCCAAAAATGAAAATACCTGCTTCCGGAATGTATCCAAGGTAGAATTTGTGTGCGAGGAAAACGGCAGTGAAGTGATCCGTTGTATTGAAAACATTCCTTTCAGCAGTGAATACTTCCGGGCAAATGATTTTGACGGCTCTATCTACTATGTGATTCCCGGAGCTTGTGCCTATGCGGAATTTAATGAGCTGAACGTCAAATCAGTTAAGATCACCGTGGAAGTACCGGAGGGACAGGAAACAGTCGGTATTTCCGAAATCAGGATTCTCGGAAAGTAAGGGGGTGCTGCAGATGGAAAAAAGTAAAAAAATGAGTGTCAAAAAGCTCATAGTTATCATTCTTGCTGCAGTGCTGCTACTTGCTATCGCAGCTCTGGCGGTTTGGCTTATTGCCTTTCAGGGTACAAAAATTGTCCCTGCAAAAGATCCATACAGCTATAGAAATCCGGCAGAGGTTAAGGCAGAGCCGGATGAGGGCTTTATTATTGACGGCATTTTAGACGAAGCGCAGTATCAAAATTGTAACTGGCTTAAATTAAAGAATACCCAAGGCGGTGCAGGCGCAGAGCTTGCTATGACAAGCTTCTACGGCGAAAACGGAATGTACATTGTGTATGACATCACGGAAAACGCAATGATCTACGTAAATCCGGACCGTCCTTCCTATCTCAACAGCTGTATTGAAATGTATCTTGCATCCAGTAATGCATCGAGCATGAACAGCAATGAGATTTTTGAAATTGATATGCTGCCTACCGGCGATTTGAGCGTTCGCCAGAGAACAGGCAAGGATAACTGGGTCAATGCAGCCAGTACGGATGACATTATGGCGCATTTGGGTGCAACTACCAAAGGCGGCCCTGTAAACACAGAGCAGTGTACAGGCTATTATTTGGAGTTGTATATTCCTTGGGCATATCTGGATAAAGTGGGAATTGATGCTGCCGCAATGCAGGGTAGTTTCTTCTACATCAATCCCGTGCATATCACATCTTTTAACTACGAAGGCACCAACTCCGGTAGTGATCGCTACTGGTATGGCTACGCCACACAGCTTGGCAGTGATGGTTGGAACGATGTTTCCCAGTTCTTCCGCTTTGGCGCAAAAGGTGTACTGGGAACGGTTCCTGTAGAGCTGAAGTCCGGTGCAAACTATACTATTTCCGGCAATGATAGCGTAATCCCCGGTATGATGACTGTGGTAGAAATCAAACCGGATGCAGGATATGCACTCTCCTCCATAATCATCAACGGAGAAGAACATATTGACCGGGTGTCCTACAACAAGGACGGATCCGTAACCTTGCAGTTACGGGGTGAAAAAGAGGGATTAACCATATCAGCAGCTGCAACTGAAGTTACTCAGGGCAATAAGACCCTTAGCGGCTCAGTTCAGATGCACAAGCTGGGCGGAGATACCTTGGAAGGTGTTGAAGTCAGCTATAAGGGACCGCAGGGAGAAAAACCCATCACCATTGACAGTGATGGAAAATTCCAGTTAACCGGATTGGAACAGGGATATTACATAGTGACTGCTATCAAGCAGGGCTATACACCCATCAATCGGGGAATTTATTTGAATCGAGATATGGAAACGGTTTTTGTGTTGGAATATGAGATGTTCCAACCTGAAAGCGGATACAACTGGATTCTGGATGACCAAAATGATGGCATTTTGAATCGCTTTGGTGGATCCGGCAAGATTCTTTCTGTGGATTCTTATGACAAGTTTGCGGTAGAAGCAGCATTTCGGTACGATACCGAACTGGCAAAGATGTCTGCGGGCGACACCTATTTGCAGCAGCGTACCGGTATTCAAATCAAGTTCAGTAACGGAAAGTACTGGCGTATCGATCTGATGCGGGAAAACGGCGTCTTTAAGGTCCAATATGCCAAGCATAATGATGCAACGGTATTTGGCTGGAAGACGGTTCACGAATTGACAGAATCGGAAATTGCCCAGTATCAAAGTGAGGAAGGCATTAAGCTTTCGGTTTTGAGAGATGGCAAGTATGCCTGGGTATGTCTGGATGGAAAGCCCGTGGCAATCGAAGTGCTTGACAGCGAGTATGCAGACTGCACTGCACAGATCGGTTTTGAGGGCTGGATCGCCAACAAGGAAATTGCGCAGATGCAATACAACATCAGTGCAGATGTGAATAAAAATCTGAAAAATTTCTACGTGGGCACCTCTGAAAAATGGAATATCAGCGGGCAGTTTGACGGCGTTTTGAGTTTGCCCGGCGGTGGCACCAGCACACTGAAATTCCATTATCCCTATCGGGATTTTGACTTTGCACTCAAAAATGTGAAAGAGCACGATGTTACCGGTAAAAAACCCGGCCGAACAGATATCTTGCTGGAATTCGATACAAACGGCGATGGCAAAGCAGATAAGAGTATTTCCTTTGGTATTGTATGTACAGACCGTGCTAACAAGATTTGCTGGATTCAGACCTTGGGCAATGCGGATAATTACATCCCTGCCACAAGAATTAAGGGCCTGTATAAATTAAGTGCCAAGGAAGCAGAAAAATACTTGCACGGCTATGGTGTGGAGCTGCGTGTGATCCGCAAGGGAACAGATGTGTATGTGATCCTGGATGGAGAAGAAGTGGCGATCTGGGATCTGACCCAGAATAGCAGCGGCGTTACCGCCAAAACCCCGGTAACATTGTCAGTCAGACATTATGACGCAGAAGGCGATGTGTCACTCAATTATACATTCTCCGATCAAGTAGGAGAGGTTAAAATTGACCGGATCTTCAAGGCCAACGAGAAATGGGATCTGTCCCAGCAGTATCAGGGTGTTGTGACCTTGCCCGGTGGTGGTACAGATACATCTCTGCAATTCTTCAAAAAATATCAAAATATTGACCTGACACTGACGGCAAAGGAGCATTACACTACAGAAGGTGCCTTTGGCCGCACAGATGTGCTGTTTGAATTCGACCTGAATAATGACGGCACGATGGATAAGAATGTATCCTTCGG
>JAZNRW010000141.1:0-3299 GCA_045590835.1 Faecousia sp. | reverse complement strand
GCAGTGCGCTGTCTGTGCGCTTCTTGCAGACAGGGAGCCGCTATGGCTCCCAAGCATTGCACTTATTACTACTGTGACAGTTATTTTGTATGCACGCGAAACGGTAGCAGATACAAAAAACTGCGATCAGAATTCTTTGGTGCGACTAAAAGTCAAGCTTTCAAATTAAGACAGAACCATCCCTATATCTTAAATTTGAAAGGAAGTAACTATATTATGATACAAATTCAATCCCTCGGTAAGCAGTTTCAGAACGAAACCCAAATCTCTTACCGGGATATTACATTTGCAACCGGGCGTTCCTATATGCTTTTGGGTGCTTCCGGCTGTGGAAAATCCACATTGCTGAATATGATCGCAGGTGTGCTTTCTCCCACGACCGGAACGATCCTGATTGACGGCAAGGATATGACTGCCGCTACCCAAAAGGAAAAGGACCGTTTCCGAATTGAGAAGATTGGATACATTTTTCAGGATTTTAAGCTCATCAACGAAATGACCGTTGCTGATAACATTGGCATTCTTCGGTTGGAAGGCATTGATGTTTCCGGTTTGGATGAAATGCTGCAAGCTCTGGATATCTACGAAAAGAAAAACGCAAGGATCAAGCACCTGTCCGGCGGTCAGAAGCAGAGAGTTGCCATTGCGCGGGCGTTGGTAAAGAAACCGGATATCATTCTGGCGGACGAGCCAACCGGCAATTTGAATTTCGCCATTGGCGAGCAGGTGATCCGGCAGCTGGTGGAGGTTTCCAAGGGTAAGACCCTGATCGCGGTGACCCACGATGACCGGCTGGCAAAATACTTTGATGAGGTCATCGATATGAACGAGATGACCGGCGGTATGCAGGACATTCCTTCTGAAAAGGAGGGCTGCTGATATGCTGAAATTTGCGCTGAAGAATATGGCCATCAAGAAGACGCAGGTCATATTAATCATTTTGTCCATCGTGATCTCTGCAGGTATCGCCGTACTGGCATTTAATGTAGCCACCCAGGTGGACGAGGGTATCACCAATAACGCCGGGTATTACTCTGCTATCGTAGGTCCTGCCGGAAGCAGTACCCAGTTGGCTATGAATTCTATGTATTTTACCGATGAGCCTGTGGGCACGGTCCCTTACAGCATCGTAACCACCCTGCAGCAGGATTCCCGGGTCACGCAGGTGATCCCCTTTGCTATGGCAGATAATTATAACGGCTACGGAGTCGTTGGCACAACACCGGCATTTTTGCAGAGCAAGGATCTGAGGGCGGGAGAAATGTTCGCCGCCGATGAGACTTTGCAGGCTGTTGTCGGTTCCAATATTGCAAAATATAATTCTCTGGAAGTGGGAGATGTGATTTATACAAGTCACTCGGCCAACGGATCTGACCTACATACAAAAGGAATCACAATCGTCGGCATTCTGAAAGAAAGTCACTCCTCCTATGATAATATTGTGTTCACCCAGCTAAAAACCCTTTGGGAAATGCACGAGCATGGGGAGCAGGAAGAAAACAGTGCAGAGGAGCACCATCACACCCACGGAACGGTTTGCGCGGTACTGGTAAATACCAAAAACCCCGGCTTTGCTATGCAGCTGGTGGAAGAATATGACGGAAAGATCATAACCGCTGACGACGGCGACAACACCACCTTGCAGGCAATTGAGCCTATGAGTGTTGTCCGGGATGTGCTCAATGATGCGGATGATACCAAGTATATCGTGTTTGTTCTTTGCGCCGTCATTTTGGTAATGAATATCATGATCATTTCCATCATTACGCTGCTGAATATGTATCACAGTGCAAAAGAAATATCCCTCATGCGTCTGATTGGCATCAGCATGAAACGAATCAATCTTCTGTATGTCATTCAGAACGGTATTATGGGTCTTTGTGCGGTCATTTTGGCATTCTTTGTGTCCAGAGGCTGCATGGTGCTGATGAATGACTATGTGGAGTCAATGGGCGTGGTTTTGAATATGAGCAAGGTCTACGCTGCGGAATTATTGATTCTGCTTGCGGTATTTATCATCAGTGTACTGCCTACCGTGATCTGGACCTTCTCCATGTCAAAAAAAGACGGCATCACAGATTGAGGTAACCCTATGAAAAGAATGAAAACAATATTCGCGGTGTGTCTTGTACTGACCCTGTTATTCTCCTTCACAGGTTGCAAGCAAGCGCAAAGCGGTGAGGCTACCAAGCTGAGCTTTCAAGCGGCTTCCGGATATGACTATTTGAAGACCCTGGATGGGAAGCAAGTTACCATCAGCGGTTATATGGCTACCAGTTCTCCGGTGGATGGCTCGTTTATGTTTCTAATGAACCTACCATACCAAAGCTGCCCCTTCTGCGTGCCCAATACATCCCAGCTGTCCAATACGATGGAGGTGTATCCCAAGAAGGGAGAAAGCTTTGGCTTTACCAATCAGGCAATCAAGATCGTTGGCACACTGGAGGTAGCAGAAAGTGAAGATAAGCCTTTCACAGATATGTACGGCTATGAGTTCAATTATAAGATCGTAGATGCCACCTATACCATCATTCAGGCGGACGAACTTTCCGAGGATATGGCTCTTTGGCAGAAGATCGCGGAGACCGATGTTGTCAGCGATATCTACAGGATGTATGACTATGTGAATTTCCTGTGCGCGTGGAATACTTACTATGTCAACTCCGGAACGGATGAAAACGGCAACGTTGTTCCCGGCTACTATCTGTACCCGACAGATGCCGTCTACCTGATAACTACCGATGGTGCACAGTATAATTACGGTTATAAAGACGGCTATTTCGACAGTATTATTTCCAAAATTGAGGCAGTTGATCCCAACGCCTTTGCGGATCTGGTTGCCAATGTTCGCAGTGCGGAAGTGTTAGCGCAGAAAGCGTTGGCTGAACTGGAAAACGAGCACTATACTTCCGAAAAGAAGTACCTGGAACAATTCGGTACAGAAGATCTGGTATACACCCTTACCATTGGTGAAGAACTGACAGCCGAAATGCAGATGCTCTATTCCGCATTTGCAAACTGGTTAGGCAGTTGGGAGATGTAATCGCATAGCATTCATGTCGTTGTACAATTTGAAAAAAGCATGCCAGATCCCCACGCCAAAAACCGACACAAAACCGACACGGGCCGTGAAAAACCGACACAAAACACCCACTGCAAGCTACAGCAAGCAGAGGTAGGCAAATCTGAAAAGTCCTTGATACACAAGGGTTTTATCCAACAATTTACGATAAGAGGCGCAAGGCAAAACGGCTTCCAAGATAGTTGGTAAGGATGAGGTCGCCAGTGAGAATTTGGGG
>JAZNRW010000140.1:0-3061 GCA_045590835.1 Faecousia sp. | reverse complement strand
AAAGAAGTCATCCCATTCGGTAATGACATTAAGATAAGGTTGTCATCCTGAGCGAGCGTCAGCGAGTCGAAGGATCTTTCGCACCAAATTGACCTGAATTGTCAACGAAGTGCGTAGATTCTTCGTCGCCTGACGGCTCCTCAGAATGACAGGTTTTCTTATCTTAATGACATTGATCCCTTTGGGAGTGGCTTCTTTTTTTGAATAAGAAGCAGAAAAGCGGGCCTCCTAAATAGGAGGCCCGCTTGCTGTTTCTTATTGCGGGTTATTCAGTTTCTTCCTTGTTGGACTTGTTTTTTCTTTTTTTCACAAGAACCAAGGCAGTAACTCCGCCGCCAATTACCACAACAGCAGCAATTGCAATCACAACAAGATTCGTGCCGAGCTCGATCTTGCCCTCTGCGTCAATAAACAGCTTGCCGCAGGCGGTGCAGGACCAACAGCCATTTGCAGCCACCAGAGTGTGACCGCCAGCAGGAATGGCCTCTGTCTTGGTCTCGGAGCAGTTATTGCAGGTGTAGGTCATAACGCCCTCATGACCGCAGACAGCAGGCTTAGTCACCTTGCCGGAATTCCAGCTGTGAGGCATCACATCGCCAACCTGGAAGGTTTCTGTGCCGTGCTCGCCGCAGATACAGCTGTAGTAATACTTCAGCGCCTCGTTACATGCTCTGCCGCCTGCCAGGAAGGCCAATTCCGTAACCTGCTGGTCAAACACACAGGTATGGGTACCGGTAATGATGATCTTATGCTCGCCGGCAGGTACATCAAAGGTAACCATACCGTTTTCGTACACGGACTCTACAACTGTGCTGCCAATCGCAACGGTGTAAGGCACATCGTTACCAACATAAACAGACACATTTCTGGTCGCAGTAGCAGAAGTAGTCACAATAGTCTGAGGAATGGAGTAATCCACATCCTCATCGATTAAAGTAGGCTCTTTGCCCTCTTCATCATTGTTCTTGACCGGCTGCTTTGCCCAGCGATAATCCACTGCCAAAGAGATCTTTCCGTTGGCGCTTACCAGCTGGATATCGTGGTACTTCAGGGAAGTGCCGTCAACGATGGCGTAGCCTTCGTTGATTTCCTTATCATCCGTGCCGTGAACACCCATAATGGTGGTCTCTTCGCCGTCGGAAACAACGTTGCCTGCAGAAATGAGGCCGGTGGTGCGGTTGTAAAGAACGATATCGCTCAGCGCAGTACCGTAGCTGATCTTAGCGCCCAGAACGGTTTCATTGTCATAGGTTTCGGTCACATTCACCTGGCTGACAGCCTGAGGCTTGTTGGGGTCAACCAAAATAACACCGCCGCAGGAAATCAGGTAGTCAGTAGCTCTGCTATCCTTGCCCACACATTCAAAGCGAAGGGTATGGGTGCCGGCTGCAATGTCCATCGTTCCGATGGTATAGTTGGTCATCTTTTCTGCAGCGAAGTATCCATAGAAAATCTCAGAGCATTCCACGCCGTCCAGGTAAATCTTGTAGTCACCGTAAACAGGAGACAAGAACATACTCAGCTGGATCTTGTAATAACCGCCGGTCTCCACCTCAAAGGGGAACTCATAATAGTCTCCGGCTGCAGCAGCGCGGAAGAACAGGCCCTTATATGTACCGGAGTAAACATTCTTAATGACTTCAGAACCGAATTTATAGCTGGTTTTCCAGGTAACCTTATCGGTCGGCTTATTGGTCTGGCCGTAGAGATATCCGGACACAAGACCGTCAAAGTAGATAATCGCGTCCTTACAGGTTTCCGCATCTGCATTGATAACGGTCATGAACTGATATTTCTTTGCCTTGGGGGAATCTGTCTGGACCAGGGTACTGTAGATATCCTCGTAGAGCAATACCTCCATGTCCAGCTTATCGTTACCCACGAAGTGCAGGAATGCGGTATCACGGTCCTTGGTAACGGCAATCCGGTTTGCCTCTGCCTTTGTGCCCAGATCGGAGGGCTTACTGTCGATTTCCAGACCGTTAAAGTTACCAATGTTCAAATTCCAGGTGTAAACATGGGAGGACTTGGAATCCAGCTCGTCGATAAGCACATAATAAGGCTTTTCCAGGTGATTCAGGAAGATGAAATGCCGGTCATTCTGGGTCAATGTTCCGCCGTAAGCGCCGGCAGCGCTGCCCATCAAGTGGCCGTACAGCGGGTTATCCATCTTTGTGGTCATCTCGCCTTCGCCTCTGACGGTCTGTGCCTCGCCGTCCACAAGGATGACATTGTGGGCATACTGATAACCGTAGATGTAGCCGGGGTGCTCACTGCCGTAAGCGATAATCGCGTAGCCGAAATCCGTAAGCATTTCCGCGCGGTTAAAGGCCAGGACGAAATGGTTCGCGTCAAGGTGGGAGTGATTTTCTCTGGTTTTGCTTGACACCGCAGTCAGACAGACATCCAGCGCGCCAAAGCCGCTGCGCAGATAGCCGTAGCCAAACTGCTTGACGTTGGTCAGGGGCTGGTAAACATCCTCTTCCTCAGCAATTTGAGGATCGGTGCTGGCGTACAGCACCTTTTGGAAATTGGTTGCCGTTTCACTCAGGCCGGAAGCCTTCAGGTAGTAGCCAGCCTTTGCATTGCCGGTGGCTTTGTTCAGCAGCATCATCGTTGCAAAGAACGGGCGGGTGTCAACCGATGTATCCGAGATGGGAGGCACCGCGCCGTCACCGGGACGCATAGCGTAAACCAGCCAGTCAACAAGGATCTCCTCGAAGAACGCGTGGTCCATAAAGCCGGCCTTGCCGGTAACTCTACCCATAATGTTGATGCCCTCGATGGCGTTGGACAAAGCATGGTCCGTATAGCCATAGCCCTCTGTCTGTCCGGAATTTGCCATCTTGTCCAGATACCAGCGGACATAGTTGTAGCCCATGGTCAAATAGGGCTCCAGCTCCTCCCGGTTATCTTCATTGAGGATACAGCTTGCGCCAATCAGCATGCCGTTGACACGGCACATATAGGGGTTGAAGGAATTGAGCACCTGCAGGTCTCCGGAACAAGGCTTGATGCCCTTTTCGAAAATTGCATCGCTAATCTTGGCGCGCTCCGCCTT
>JAZNRW010000139.1:0-4922 GCA_045590835.1 Faecousia sp. | reverse complement strand
CATCATGCCAGCCATTTTCTCCGTGGGCATCAGACCCTTGTCCTGGAACATGGAGGCGATGATGGTATTGGTAGAGCCTACAGGCTCGTTGCGGACATAAATGGGGTTTGCGGTCTGGATATCCGCCAGCCGGTGGTGGTCGATGATCTCCAGGATCTCGGCCTCCTCCAGACCGGGTACGGACTGGGCGGCCTCGTTGTGATCCACCAGCACCACCCGCTTTCTTCTGGGTCGCAGCAGATGGTACCGGGTCAGCACGCCCACGACCTTTTCCTGCTCGTCCAGAATCGGATAGCAATGCTCCCTAAATTTCAGCACCTGCTCCCGGACCTCGTCCACCCGGTCCTCCAGATGGAAGCACACCAGATCCTCCGTCCGGCAGATCCGGCCGATGGGCGCGGACTGGAAAATAAGACGGGCAGCCCGGTAAGCGTCGTAGGGGGTGGAGATGATACAGGTGGAGGTGGGCATACACTTGAATTCCTCATCCAGCTCCGCCTGACACAGCACCAGACAGCTTACATTCATGTTAAGCGCCCGGCGGATCATATCCGGCTGGTGACCGCACAAAACAATGGAATTATTGGAATTGAACAGCAGATTCTCCCGGCACTGGGGCAGGGCAATGGACAGCTCGCCGGAAATGGTGTCGGTGTCGTCACCGGCATCGTTCAGGAGCTTGCCCTCCAGCACGGACAGCACATTAAACAGGGGTACCGGCTGCAAATACCCGGAGGAGATCAGCTCCATATTGTAGCTGGCCACATTTTCCCGGGAGAGCATACCGTAGAGGGTGCCGTCCTCTTTGATCACAGGCACGGCGGAGATGTTCTTCTGCTGCTGCATGATCTTCCACGCCCGGCTCACAGTCACAGCGGTGCTCAAAAACGGCGGAGTGTCAAACTCCAGCTCCTTCACCTGGGTGAACATAGTGTGGATTCGCTTGGGAGGGTCAAAACCGAATTTCTGCAGCACCATGTGGGTCTCGTCAGACACATGACCCAGGCAGGCGGCTTCGTATTCCCGATCGCCCACGGCGTTCCGCAGGGCGGCATAGGCCATGGCGGCCACAATGGAGTCGGTGTCCGGGTTTCGGTGACCGGTGACATAAATAGGATCCATTCTGTTTCCTCCTTCAGAAATTAAGGTAATTCGGTGGTAATCTCTCCTGCAAGGCTGCGCTGGAACAGTTCAGCGATCTGGGCCTGATCCATACCCTGCCCCAAGGCCCACATAAGCTTGGTCATGGCGGCCTCGGAGGTCATATCCCGGCCCTGGATCACCCCCAACTCCAATAGCTTTGTTCCCACTTGGTAGACCCGCAGGTCAGAGCTGTCATACAGGCACTGGGTGGTGACCACCACGCTGATGCCTGCTTCCACCACTTCCCGGATGCGGTCAAGTCCGGAACCCAGCACATTGATGCCACCAAGGCCGAAGGCCTCCAGCACAATGCCCCGATACCCCATTTTCACAAGGGCAGGGAAGATGTCCGCAGACAGACCCGGGGTCAGCTTCAGAAGAAATACATTGTTGTCGAGCTTATCCAGCAGCGCCGGCTGCTGACCGGTGGGGGGCAGTACCCGGGGGTCAAGCACCAGACCCCGGCTGCTGATCGTGCCTACATACCGAGCGTTGACACTCTCAAAGGCGGCAAAGTCCGATGCCCGAACCTTCACCGCCCGGCAGCCCCGCATAACCCGGCGGTCAAATGCCAAAAATACACCGGGGGCGCCGGAGGCTGCCATAGCGAACGCAGTTCTTAAGTTGTCCGGGCCGTCACTGAGCACATCCGCCAGAGGCAACTGAGAGCCGGTGAACACCACAGGCACCTGCACACCCGGCAGCATAAAGGTCACCGCGGAGGCGGTGTAGGCCATGGTGTCCGTGCCGTGGGAGACTACGATGCCGTCAAAAGCGGCCTGCTGCCGGTAGATCGTCCGGGCCAGCTGCTGCCATTCCTCCGGACGGATGTTGGAGGAATCCAGGCACATCACATCCTCTACGGTGATGTCATAATAGATCTCCAGCTGCCGGATCTCTCGCGCCATCACCTGCGCCCGGCGGGGCTCTAAGCCCTCTTCTCCCGGGAGTGAAGCGATGGTGCCGCCGGTGGTCAGCAGTAAAATATGTTTTTTCTGATTCATAAGCAACCTCATTGGGTGTTGGATTCAAAAAAGGATATACACTATTCATTATATCCCCCATAAAACAAAATAGCAAGAAAAAATCCGTGAACCACCCTTTCCAAAAGACCGATTCCCTGCGTTAACAATAAATTCAAAAAGCAACCCCTTGACATTTTTAGCACTCTCTGCTATAGTGTGCTTAGCACTCAAAGACAAAGAGTGCTAACACCCGAAAAGGAGGAGACAAATGGAACTGACCGAACGAAAAAAGAAAGTCCTGCGCAGTGTGGTAGATCTGTACATCCGTACCGCCGAGCCCGTGGGCTCCAAGGCAATCACCGAGCAGCCGGATATGTCCTACTCCTCCGCCACCATTCGAAATGAAATGGCTGATCTGACCGCAATGGGTTATTTGGAACAGCCCCATACCAGCGCAGGCCGTGTGCCCTCCGCCGCCGGTTACCGGCTGTATGTGGATGAGCTGATGGCCGATTACCGGCTGAGCATGGATGAGACCCGCTCCATCAACGATGCTATTGAGGAAAAAATGCAGCGTGTGGATAAGATGGTGGAAAAAGTCGCAAAATTAGTAAGCCAGGCCACAGATCTGCCGGCTATTTCCATGGCCTCCCGCCAGACGGATGTGACCGTCAAGCGGTTTGAGCTGATCCTGGCAGGCCAGGGCAGTGTGATTTTGGTGCTAATGCTCTCCGATGAGCAGGTGGTCAACAAGCTGATCAAGCTGCCGGTACAGGCAGAGGATGCAGATTTGAAGCTGCTTAGCGCGGTGCTTAACGCCACCATGACCGGCATCCCCACAGAGGACTTCACCCCGGAGCTATTAGAGCGGATCATGGGCGCTGCCGGACCGGCAGCAAGCCTTGTGCCCATCGTGATGGAGTTTGCCACAGAGACCGTGCGCAGCCGCAGCAGCACCAACATGGCCGTTGCCGGCCATATGCGCCTGCTGGGGCAGCCGGAATACCGGGATGTGGATAAGGCCCAGCGGATCATGTCTACCCTGGATGAAGAATCCCTGTCCAATCTGCCTGCTATCATGCAAAACGCCAACGGCACTCAGGTGCTGGTAGGCCCGGAGAATGTGGCGCAAGAGCTGAAGGACACCTCCGTGGTCATGACAAAGTTTGACATCGGCGACGGAATGCAGGGTATGATCGGTGTGGTGGGTCCCACCCGGATGGACTACGCAAAGGTCACCGCAAGACTCTCCTATTTTGCAGAGAGCTTGTCCAAGCTGTTCGCGAAGCCGGAAAACCCCGCTCTGCCGGAAGCAGCGGAAGAACCCCATAAGGAGGCATAACATAAGTGGCAACTGAAGAAACACTGGAACAGGAAGTAGCGGAAACCGAAGAAATTACGGAAGAAGCTGCTACCGATGAAACCTCCCCGGTAAACGAATGGGAGGAAAAATATAACGCCGAGCACGACAGTTACCTGCGGCTGGCAGCGGATTACGACAACTTCCGCAAGCGTACCATCAAGGAAAAAGAGCAGTCCTACGGAAACGGCAAAGCCGACGCAGTGGAAAAGCTCCTGCCGGTGTACGACAATCTGGAGCGGGCTCTGCAGCAGGAAACCCAGGACGAGGCCTTCAAAAAGGGCGTGGAGATGACCATGACCCAGCTGGTGGGTATCTTCTCCGGCTTAGGTGTGGAGATCTTCGGCAATGTGGGAGATCCCTTTGATCCCAACATCCACAACGCGGTGATGCATATCGAGGATGAGAATTTCAGCGAGAACACCATTTGTCAGGTGTTCCAGAAGGGCTTTAAGCTGGGGGATAAGATCGTAAGATTCGCTATGGTACAGGTTGCAAATTAGTGCACAGTGCAAAGTGCATAGTGCACAGTTGCGGTATTTGCTGACGCAAATATATTTTAATAGTCGCCGCAGGCGACACCTTAACTATGCATTGTGCACTGTGAACTGTGCACTGAAGAATGCACTGTAAAATAGCAACATTTTTAATTTGTAAACTATATTCTTTTAATTTAGGAGGAATTTATTATGGGTAAGATTATTGGTATTGACTTGGGTACAACCAACTCTTGTGTAGCTGTGCTGGAAGGCGGCGAGGCTGTTGTGATCGCCAACGCCGAAGGCGGCAGAACCACCCCCTCTGTGGTGGCATTTTCTAAGACCGGTGAGCGTATGGTTGGCCAGGTGGCAAAGCGCCAGGCTGTGACCAATGCAGACCGCACCATCGCTTCCATCAAGCGCCATATGGGTGAAGATTACCATGTGACCATCGACGGCAAGGGCTACACCCCCCAGGAGATCAGCGCCATGGTGCTGCAGAAGCTGAAGGCAGATGCAGAAAGCTATCTGGGTCAGCCGGTTACCGAGGCAGTTATCACCGTTCCCGCATACTTCTCTGATGCCCAGCGTCAGGCCACCAAGGACGCAGGCAAAATTGCCGGCCTGGAGGTTAAGAGAATCATCAACGAGCCCACCGCAGCGGCTCTGGCTTACGGCCTGGACAAGGACAGCGACCAGAAGATCATGGTCTACGACCTGGGCGGCGGTACCTTTGACGTGTCCATTCTGGAGATCGGCGACGGCATCGTGGAAGTTCTGGCTACCGCCGGCGACACCCGTCTGGGCGGCGATGACTTCGACGAGCGGATCATGGACTACCTGGTTGCCGAGTTCAAGAAGGCAGAGGGCATTGACCTGAAAAATGACAAGGTTGCAATGCAGCGCCTGCGCGAGGCTGCTGAGAAGGCGAAGATTGAACTGTCCGGCATGACCACTACTGCTATCAACCTGCCC
>JAZNRW010000138.1:0-22294 GCA_045590835.1 Faecousia sp. | reverse complement strand
TGGATGCGCTGACTCCCAAGAATGTGGTGGTCATCAGCTCCAAGACCGTGCCCCAGGGCGTCACCGCCATGCTGAACTTCAATCCGGAAGGCACTGTGGAAGAGAATACCGAGGCTATGACCGAGGCGCTATCCACCGTGGAGACCATGCAGATCACCTACGCCGCCCGGAATTCCGACTTTGACGGTTACGACATTCACGAGGGTGACTATCTGGCAATGTACGGCGGCGGCCTGTTTGGCACCAGCCGGGATATCAAGGTGCTGCTGAAGTCTCTGGCAGAAAAGGTCCGGGACGAGGGCAAGGAATACATCACCATCTACTATGGTGCGGACATTCAGGAAAAGCACGCCCAGAAGGCTGCCGACCTGTTTGCCGATATCTGCCCCGATGCGGATGTGAATCTGCTCAACGGCGGTCAGCCGGTGTACTATTATTTGATTTCTGCAGAATAATACAAACAGAAAGACCCGCTGCAGAGGCAGCGGGTCTTTGCCTACCTGTGGGAAAGGAATCTGAATTATGAAACAACGGCCCTCCGGCATGCTCCTGCAAAGACTCACGGATCTGATCCGGTTCTGCGCAAATCAGAATATCACCACCCATGCCGCAGGCACCTGCTATTTTCTGGTGCTGTCGGTGTTTCCCTTGCTGGTGCTGCTGCTGGCGCTGCTGCGCTACACCGGCCTGCAGGTGCAGACCCTCACCGATCTTGTGGCGGGGTTTCTGCCGGCGGCGCTGATGCCGGCAGCCAAGCGGCTGATCTTAAGCACCTACCAAAACACCTCCGGGCTGGTTGTGGGTGTGTCCGCGGTTACCGGCCTGTGGTCTGCCAGCAGAGGTCTCCACAGTCTTCGGAAGGGGCTCAACGCCATCTATCAGGTGGAGGAGGAGCGGGGATATCTTGTCACCCGGGCCATCAGCATGCTCTACACCGTGCTGTTTCTTTTGATGCTGCTGGTGACCCTTGTGCTGAATGTGTTCGGCACCACCCTGCTTTACTGGCTGCCCATGCAGGATCATTCTGTGCTGCAGTTTCTGTGGGATGTGGTGGATATGCGGTTTTTGCTGATGCTTTTGTTGCAGACTGCCCTGTTTACTGCCATGTTTATGGCCTTGCCCAGCGGACGGCACAATAGCTTCTGGAGCAGCCTGCCCGGGGCGGTGTTGGCATCGCTGGGCTGGCTGATCTTCTCCGACCTGTTCTCTATCTATGTAGAGAATTTCTCCGGCTATGCCAACATCTACGGCTCTGTGTATGCGGTGGCGCTGAGTATGCTGTGGCTGTACTGCTGTATTTCCATCGTCTTCTACGGTGGCGTGCTGAACCATTACCTGGCTTCCCGGAGAAAATCAAAATAATTCAGCAAAATGTTACAGCTTATTCACACCCGTGTGATAAAATGAAGAAAAACAGGAGGCGCGGCTGTGTTTGGATATGTAATGGCCAACTTGAAAGAGCTGACAAAAGACCAGCGAACCCGGTACAATCAGGTGTACTGCGGCATCTGCCGGCAGATCCGGCAGCAGTGCAGCTCTGCTGCCCGGCTGGGTCTGAGCTATGATATGGCCTTTTTAAGTCTGCTGCTGATGAGCCTGTACGAGCCGGAAGAGCAGACCGGCAAACCTGCCTGCGGCCTGCATCCCATCCGCCCCCGCACTTGGGTAGACAACGAATATGTCCGCTACGCCGCCTGCATGAACGTGGCCTTGGGCTACTACAACAGCATGGACGACTATGCTGACGACGGGCGCGTCACCGCCAAGGTGATGGCGAATGTATTTGGTAGGGAACTGGATGCCATCAAATCCCAATATCCCCGCCAGTGCAGCGCCATGGAAGATTGCCTTGCCCGGCTGAACCGGCTGGAAAAAGAGAATTGCCCCGATCCGGACGCACCTGCCGGCTGCTTTGGCCAGCTTTTGGGAGAGCTGTTTGTCTACCGGGAGGACCTGTGGGCGGATACCCTGCGGCAGATGGGTCATGCTTTGGGCAGATACATTTATTTGGCAGATGCTGCGGTGGACTACCGCCGGGATCAAAAGAAACGCCGGTACAATCCTTTTTTGGCTATGGAAACCGGAGAGGACTGGGCCCGGTGGGAGCAGTATCTGGTGCTGGCTATGGGCCGCTGCACCGACCGGTATGAGCGGCTGCCCCTGGTACAGGATAAACAGATTTTGGATAACATACTCTACAGCGGTGTCTGGATCGAGTATCGTAAACGGCAGAAGGGCGCACCTGCTGCCCAGGAGGATCTAAATGATTGACGACCCTTACAAGATATTAGGCGTCAGCCCCGACGCCGATGACGAGACCATCAAAAAGGCCTATCGGCGCTTGGCGAAAAAATACCACCCGGATGTAAACCCCGGCGATCCGGTAGCTGCCAAGAAAATGCAGCAGGTGAATGCGGCCTACGAGCAGATCAAGAACCCGGAGAAGGCCCAGCAGCGCCCCGGGGGGCAGGGATACAACCCTTACGGCAGCTATGACCCCTTCGGCGGATTTGGCGGCTATGGCAGAACCGGCCAAAGCTACGGTAGCGGACAGACCCAAGGGGATCAGTACCAGCAGGCAGCTGCCCAGTATATCCGGTTTGGCCGGTATCGGGAGGCATTGCAGGCCTTGTCTTCTTGCCAAACCCGGGATGCCCGGTGGTACTACCTGTCTGCCCTTGCCAACGACGCTCTGGGTAATCAGGTCACCGCCCTGGAGCATATCCGCCGGGCAGTGTCCATGGAACCGGACAACAGGACTTATCTGGATACCCTGGCGCAGATCCAGAACGGCGGCGCCGCCTACCGGCGGCAGGCGGGGAATTTCCGTGGCTATGCCGCCGGCGGTTCTTCCTGCGCATCACTGTGCTTATGTTACTTTTTGCAGATGTTCTGCTGCCGGGGAAGATGTTTTTGGTGCTAAAAAAGCGAGTGCATTTGCACTCGCTTTTTTATGCCTTAAATCGGTTAAAATAGTCATACAATGGAATCAGCTTTTGCAGATGCTCCGCTGCCCGCAGGCCCAGCTCCGGGCCGAACATCGCCTCTGTCACCGGCTCTTCTACCACGCAGCTGATATTGCCTTTCCATGCATAGAAAGGCGCAAGCTCCGGAATGGGCGCCTGTTTGGGGCGCTTGTAAAGGTCGGCGGTCACAGGCAGACCTGTGGCTTTTTCGGTATCTGCGATCAGCTTCAAAAATTCTGCCGGTCTTGCCGCCATGTCCCTGCGGATATCCTCCATGGTCGCCACCTTGGGATGCCACAGGCAGAAGCCGTAGCTGACCCCCTCCGGACGGATCTCAAAATACAGGCAGGGGTTTTCCGCCCACCAATCCACCTGCTGCCGGATGCAGATCCACAGGCTCTCCTTGTAGGGCAGAGGATGATGGAGCCGGGCATCCCGGTAGATCCGGCTGACCTTCAAAAGATTTCCGGGCTTGTCCAAAAAAGGGCGGAACAGATCCTGCCCCAGCGCCTTCATTGGCTCATATAGGGAGTTTACATAATCTTTTTTGTGTTCCAGAAACCAATCCCGGTTGTTGTTCATCCGGATTCCCCAGAGGAAATCCACGGTTTCCGGTGTAAAGCCTTCAAACATAGTGCGCCTCTTTCTTATTCTGCGTCCGGTGCGTTGTCTTCGGGTGCTTCTGCGATGGCTGTCTTGGGACGGCGGAGCGCCTTCCACAGCAAAACGGTGGTTGCTGCAACACAGCTTGCCGCCGCCAGCAGCTGACTGACCCGGAAAGAACCGATATACAGACTGTCGGTGCGCAGACCTTCGATCAAGGCTCTGCCCAAACCGTACCAGGCGGCGTACCCCAAAGCGATCTGTCCGGGATACTGCCGGCGCTTGGATAGAAAATGCAGTGCCACAAAGCCGATTCCGTTCCAAACGGACTCATACAGGAAGGTAGGATGATAGTAGATCACTTCTCCGGTGACAATGTTTTCAAGACCCATCCGCAGGAAGGATGTGGTCTCCTCACCGAAGGCTTCCCGATTGAAAAAATTACCCCAGCGGCCGATGCTCTGCCCGATCAAAAAACCCAACGCCACCAGGTCCAATACCGACGCCAGTGACAGCTTTTTGACCTTGCAGAAAACCACCACACTCACCGCAGCGCCGATGACGCCACCGTAAATGGCCAGGCCGCCCTTCCAGATGTAGAACACCTCAATGGGGTTGGCGGCATATTCGTGCCAGGCAAAAATGCAGTAGTATGCCCGGGCGCAGATCACCGCAATGGGCACAATGATCAGCACGCCGTCGAGAATATTATCCTGTGTCAAGCCGAACTCCTTGCTCCGGCGCAGACCGTAAATAACAGCCAGCAGTAGTCCCAGGGCAATAATGGCGCCGTAGTAGTGGATGCTGAACGAGCCGATCTGCAGCCGGTAGCCGGGATTCAGCTCCAGTCCCAGACCGGGAAAGGTAATGGTAGAATATCTCATGCGGTCTCCTCCTCTTTGGGGTAGATGACGGCCATGCACAGCCGGTCTTCGGTGACGGTCTGCTGTAAAAACACCCGCAACTCCTCAGCGCTGATCTGCTGATACACTCCCGGCAGCCGGAAGTAGTCAAAGCCGGAAAAATGATAGGCGCAGATCCGGAAGCAGGTAGATTCAAAGCTGTCAAGACCCCGGATCCGTCTGCCCAGCGCGCTGCGCTTCATTCGCAGAAAGTCCTCCTCCGGGATCCCCTCCCGGGCGAGCCTGTCAGCTTCCTGCAAAATGGCATCCCGCACCGCTTCCGGCTGATTGCTGTCTCCGGAGGCCATCAGCATAGCCATGCCCTCAATGGTCTCAAAGCCGCCGCCGAAGGAGGCGTCAATGAGCCCTTCGTCATAAAGCCGCAGGTACAGCCGGGAGGACTCTCCAAACAGCGCCTCCGCCGCCAGATCCGCCACCAATTCCCGGCGGATGGCGGCCTCTCCCCGCGCCAGTGGCTCACTTTTGAAGGCCACCTGGAACATAGGCATGGCTACCTCCATCCGCTCGGTCACCAGCTTCTGCTGCGTTTGCATAGGCTCCTGCCAGACCCGGCTATCGGTAACGGTCGGCTGGGGCGCATCTGCCAGCATCTGCTGGGCAATTTGCGCCACTTCCTCCGGGTCCACATCCCCCACCACACACAGGAGCATATTCTCCGGCCGGTAGTAGGCTTTGTGGCAGGCGGTGAGCACCTCCGGGGTGATTTGGGCGATGCTCTCCCGGGTGCCCAGAATGGGGGTGCGGATGGGATGGTTTTCATACATAGCCCCCATCAGCAGCTCGAAGAGCCGGTTGTCCGGGTTGTCCTCGTTCATACCGATCTCCTGGCCAATGATCCCCTGCTCCTTGGCAACGCTTTCCTCTGTGAAGTAGGGGGTGGTGACAAATTCCAGCAACAGGCGCAAATTATCTGCAAAATGCTCCGTGCAGGAGAAATAGTAGGCGGTCATATCAAAGCTTGTGAAGGCGTTGGGCACAGCGCCCAAGGCGGCAAATTCCGCCGTCAGATCTCTGCCGGGCATATCGAACAGCTTATGCTCCAAATAGTGGGCAACGCCCGCGGGGGAACGGTAGTCAATGCCATCCATATTGAAATCCCGGTGGATAGCACCGTAGTCGGTGACGAAATAGCACAGCTTTTTGGTAAATCCCGGCCGGGGCAGCACCGCCACCTCCAGACCGCAGGGCAGCTTTCCCCGGAAGACGGTTTCATCAACTTGAGGGTAATAGACTTTTTCCATCATCTTTCCCCCTTTATAAAGTATACCGTGTGCAGCTGCAGACTTCTGGCGGCATCCGCCACCTGCTGGGCGGTGGTATCCAGCACCTGCTGCATATAGTCTTCAGGGGTCAGCTGCAGACCGCTCAGTGCAGCGGTGGCATAGTAGCCTTCGATGGCGCCGGGAGAGTCATGGGTGCTCCGCAGCTGAGACAGCAGGGCCTCCTTGGCAGAGCGCAGCTCCTCCGGGGTAAAATCCCCCTGCTGGCAGGCCCGTAATTGCCGCAGAACCTCTTGTCGGACAAGGCTGTCCTTATCACAGTCAATGCCGGCCGATACAGTGACGATCCCCTTGCTGCCGTGGTAGGAGGAACTGATGTCATAGCATAAGGACATCTGCTCCCGGATGGTCATAAACAGCTTGCAGGTCATACCTGCGCCGAACAGGGTGTTAAAGATCTGCATGGGCACAAAGGCTGTGTCCCGCAAAGTGATAGGTGTATAGAATCCCATGCACAGCTTGCCCTGGGCAACATCCATTATTTCCGTCTCGTCGGCAGGCTCGCTTACATGGTAACCGGTCTGGGGCGGCAGCGCCACAGGGTCTCTGTCCAGATGGGCGAACATAGGTCGAACCAGATTTCCGATCTCCTCCGGCTCCCGGTCTCCTACATAGAAGATGTGTACCGGGCTTTCCCGGAGCACCTTTTGGTAATGGGCATAAAGTCCCCCCGGGGTAATGGTTTCCACATCGGTGGCTTCTCCCAGCCGGGGGATACCGAAGGAGTCCTCCCGGCACATACGCTTGATCATCTGCGCCCCGGCATAGGCCCGCTTATCGTTGCGCTGGGCGGCAATCGCGGAGATGAGATTGCGCTTCTCGCTTTCCACAAACTCCCGGCAGAAAACGCCCTCTGAAAGCAGAGGATTAAACATCAGCTCCTGCAAAAACGCCAGCGTGGGTTCAAACACCCGGTCATTCCCCAAGGCGTACCGATCCTTCATAAAGCTGCAGGAAAGGCCGGTGGTCTGATAGTCGCCCACCCGGCGCACCTGGGCGCCTACTGCCGCGCCGTACAGATCATCCAGTCGCAGAGTGATATCCCGCAGATCCGGCGCAGACGCACAGCCACGCAGCAGCACCGCCGGCAGCAGAGCATTCATGGCTGCCTCTTCCTTTTTCATAGGGCGCACAAACTGCAGGCTCAGGCCGCTTTGCTTAAATCGGGTATCCCGGAAACAACGCAGGGTGACGCCGGGCAGTAAAGAAATGGTTTCGATCATGGTGCCTCCTGAGGGTAAATGTACTCATTATTATATACCACCTTGGGCGAAATGGAAAGTGCCGGATAAAAATTTTACACTTTCCGGTTGTTATTTTATGCCTTTTACGATAGAATAATGAAAAAAGCACCCAAGGAGACACCTATGAACTGGTTGGAAATCACACTGACCACTACCCCGGACAGCATTGAAGATGTGGCTGCGGCGCTTACCGCCGGCGGCTTTGCGGATCTTGTGCTGGAGGACCAGGATACCTTCGAGCAGTTTTTGGAGGAGAACCGGGCCTACTGGGACTATATTGATGAGAAATTGCAGCAGAAGATCACAGGCATTTCCTGTATCAAGCTGTATCTGGAAGAAACCGACACCCAAGGTCTTGCCCGGCTGGAGCGCTTGCTGGAAGATCTGCGGAAAAAGGGCTTTGGCAGCCTGAACATAACCACGTCCACCCTGGCAGAAACCAACTGGGAGGACAGCTGGAAGGACAGTTACCCGCCCCAGCAGGTGGGAGAAAGCTTTCTGGTGCTGCCCTATTGGCTGGCAGAAACAGATACGGAAGGTCGCCTGCCGGTGATCCTGGATCCCGGTCTGACCTTCGGCACCGGCGCCCACCCCTCCACCCAGATGGTGATGGAGACCATGGAGCAGATCGTAGGTCGGGGCGCGGCTTGTCTGGATTTGGGCAGCGGCAGCGGAATTCTGTCCATCGCCGCCCTGCGGCTGGGAGCAGCCAGCGCCATCGGCGTGGACATTGACCCCAAGGCCGAGGATATTGCCCGGGAGAACGCCGCCTACAACGGCTTTTCCGCCCCTGCTTTCACCGCTTATACCGGCAATGTGACCGGGGATAAGGCTTTGATGCAGAAGCTATCCGGCAGCCACTACGATGTGGTGCTGGTGAATATCGTAGCCGATGTGATCATCGGTCTGGCCCCGGTACTGCCCAGCTTCCTGGATGCAGACAGCACCCTGATCTGCTCCGGAATTCTGGACACCAGATTTGCGGATGTGACCGCCGCCCTGGAGCGGGCAGGCCTTACCGTCACTGCTACCCGGGCCAAGGAAGAATGGCGCTGTGTCAGCGCAAAAAGGAGAAGCGTATGAACATTCCCTATCGTACCCAGCAAACCATCAAGCGGGTATTGGTGATTGCATTGGCAGTGATTTTGGTGGCGGTTGCAGCCTGGGCCTGCTGGCTTATCTGGCTGCAGCGATTTGTGGTCTACACTGCCGATGGAGATGCGGTGCTGGACTTTGACCTGCCCCCCATGGCAGATGGGCAGGTGGCCACACAGCCCCAGGAAGAGACCGTATCCATCTACTACAACGAGGGCGAAGATGCAGTGAACACCAGCGCGGAGCTGACCCAGCTGGTTGGCTACTATGTGGAACCGGATCAGCTGCAGGATCTGAAAGAAGTCAAAAAACAGATGGCCGCCTTGGAGGCAGGCACCGGCGTGATGATCGATGTGAAGAACATCAAAGGTGATTTTTACTACTCCTCTACTGTTTGCGCCAACCGGGCCTCCGGCATAGACATCCAGGCCATGGATGAGCTGATCGCCTTTATGAACAAGAGCAGCCTCTACACCATTGCCCGGCTGCCGGCATTGCGGGATTACGACTACGGTCTGAACCATGTACCCAGCGGCGTGCACCATTCTTCCGGTCTGTACCTGTATCAGGATGATGACAGTTGCTACTGGCTGAACCCTGCCAGTGAGGGAACACTATCTTACCTGACCCAGATCGTCACTGAGCTGAAGAACCTTGGCTTTGACGAGGTGGTGTTCTATGATTTCTGCTATCCGGAGACGGATAACATTTTGGTAGACGGTAACAAGGCAGATAACCTAACAGCCGCTGCAGCCACCCTGTTAAAGGCCTGCGCCACAGACCGGTTTACCCTGTCCTTTGTGAAAACTGCTGAGTTTACCATGCCCGAGGGCCGCAGCCGGATGTACCTGACCGGAATCGACGCGGCGCAAGCGGCTACCGCGGCAGAAAACAGCGGTGTGGCAGATTCCGTGATTAACCTGGTGTTCCTGACGGAGCTCTACGATACCCGCTTCAATACCTACAGCGTCCTGCGCCCCCTGTCCGGCGCTCACTAAAGAACAAAAAAGTCCCGATTCAGCGCAAAGCTGAACCGGGACTTTTTATTGAATTACTTACAGAGCTTGCGCTGAATGAGCTTTACCAGCTCCACCACGGGAATTACCAGAATTGCCAGACCCATGGCAATGCCGTACTCGGTTAGACCGATGGTGGTGAAACCGAAGGCGTTTGCGATAAAGGGAACCTCAATGACCAGGGTGGTCAGCAGCAGGCTACCCAGCATAGCTGCCCACAGGATCTTGTTTTGGCTCTTCAGGCTGAAGATGGACTTGCGCTGAGAGCGCAGGTTGAAGGAGTGGAAGATCTCACACATGCTCATAGCCAGGAAGGCCATGGTCATGCCGTGGCCGGACTCGCCGGCGGCGCGCAGCGTCTCAAACCAACCGGCCTTGAACTCGAAGGAAGCGCCGATCAGATAGGCGACGATGGTGATGATGGTGACCAGAATGCCTTGATAAATGACGTCAATACCCAGACCGCCGGAGAAGATGCCGTCGCCGGAATTTCTGGGAGGACGGTTCATGGTGTCGGGTTCAGCCTCTTCCATGCCCAGCGCCAGAGCGGGGAAGCAGTCGGTGACCAGGTTAATAAACAGCAGGTGAACAGGATTCAGCAGCACAAAGCCCAGCAATGTTGCGCCGAACACGCCCAGAACCTCACTCATATTGGAGGCCAGCAGGAACTGGATGGCCTTACGGATGTTGTCGTAGATCCGGCGGCCCTCGCCCACAGCGGTAACGATGGTGGCGAAGTTGTCGTCCGCCAGCACCATGTCGGCCACGTTCTTGGTGACGTCAGTGCCGGTGATACCCATGCCCACGCCAATGTCGGCGGACTTGATGGAGGGGGCATCGTTAACACCGTCACCGGTCATAGCGGTGATGGCGCCGTTTAACTTCCATGCGGTGACGATCCGGGTCTTATGCTCCGGCTGCACACGGGCGTAGACACCGAATTTCTTTACAAATTCACAGATCTCATCGTCGGAGATGGCATCCAGCTCTGCGCCGGTGATGGCTTCGGAAGCGTCGGCAATAATGCCCAGCTCCTTGGCGATGGCAACGGCGGTGTCCTTGTGGTCGCCGGTGATCATCACAGGACGGATGCCGGCTGCGCGACATTCCTCAATGGCGGCCTTGACTTCAGGCCGGACCGGGTCGATCATGCCGGTCAGACCCACGAAGCACAGGTCTTTCTCCAAAAATTCGGGGGAGTTGTCAGCAGGCTTGGTCTCCCAGTCCCGCTTGGCAGCGGCCAGGACCCGGAGAGCCTTGTCGGCCATGGCCTTGTTGGCGGCCATGATCTGCGCCCGCTTTTCTTCTGTCATAGGCTTCACTTCGCCATTTTCCAGATAGCTGGTGCAGCGGGCCAGCACCACATCGGGGCCACCCTTGGTGTACTGGACGAAAGCGCCGTCCACGGCGTGAACGGTGGACATCATCTTCCGGCCGGAGTCAAAAGGAGCCTCATCCACACGGGGCGTTGCGGCTTCCAGCTCTGCCTTGGGCAGACCTACGGAGAAAGCAAAGTTCACCAGAGCGCACTCGGTGGGTTCGCCTTCTGCCTGGTTGTTTTCGTTGAGGTTGGCGTCGGAGCAAAGGGCCATGGCGGTAGCCAGCAGCTTGGTTTCACCCATATGCTCCACCACGGTCATCTTGTTCTGGGTCAGGGTGCCGGTCTTGTCGGAGCAGATCACCTGGGTGCAGCCCAGGGTCTCCACAGCTGTCAGACGGCGGATCACGGCGTTGCGCTTACTCATCTTGGTGACGCCGATGGACAGAACCACGGTCACCACCGTAGCCAGACCCTCGGGGATGGCGGCAACAGCCAGAGAAACAGCCACCATAAAGGTTTCCAGAATGGCGTTCAGGTGGAAGTCACCTGCCATCAGCAGGTTGAACGCAAAGATAAACACACAGATACCCAGCACCAGGAAGCTGAGGGTCTTACCCAGGCTGTCCAGCTTCTTCTGCAAGGGGGTCTGCTCCTCTTGGGTAGCCGCCAGCGCGCCGGCGATCTTACCCATCTCGGTATCCATGCCGGTCTCGGTGATCACGGCCTTACCCCGGCCGTAAACCACGGTAGAGCCCATGTAGCACATGTTCTTCCGGTCGCCCAGAGGCACATCATCGCTCTCACCCTTCAGATTCAGCGCATCGATCATCTTGTTGACGGGGACGGATTCACCGGTCAGCGCAGCTTCTTCGATCTTCAAGCTGGCGTTTTCGATGATACGGCCATCCGCGGGAACGGCGTCGCCGGCCTCCAGGATCACGATGTCACCAGGCACCAGCTCATCGGAATGCAGCACGATCTGCTTGCCGTCCCGGATGACTTTACAGGTAGCAGCCGTCATCGTCTGCAGCGCTTCAATGGCAGCCTCTGCCTTGCTCTCCTGGATAACACCCAGAATGGCGTTGAGCAGAACGACGGCAATGATGATAATAACTTCTGCCCATTCACTCTCACCGGAGAGCATACCGGTCAGCGCGGAGACCGCGGCAGCGATCATCAGAATGATCAGCATGGGGTCTTTCAGCTGGGCCAGAAACCGCTGCAGCAGGGTGGGCTTTTCCCCTTCCTTCAGCTTGTTAGGGCCGTACTTGGCAAGGCGCTCCTGGGCCTGCGTGGTAGTCAGGCCGTTTTCATCCACGCCAAGGTTCTCCAGAACCTCTTTGGTGGACAGGGTGTGGGTTTTTTCCATCAATACACGCTCCTTATTGTGATATAACAAAAGACCCATGCACTGCATCCCAGCAATGCATGAGTCTCATTCTACAAAGCATCCCGGGCAAAAAGCCGGACTGACGAAATGCTGCGGACAGAAAAACTGCCCGGAATTACTCCCTCATCTTCATAAATGATAACAATCCGGCAGGAAAAAGTCAAGGGCAGGTGTCAAAAGATTCAGGGTATTTTGTGCAAAAAAATGAAAATAATTCTGACAAACACATCTTTCTTTTTTTCTAAGTGCTGTGTATAATGGATACAGAATGATTTACAAAGTGAGGAATATGGATTGAAAAAGATCATCTTCGCGGAAATGGCGGTTATGGCGTTGCTGCTGGTGGTGGCGATCACTGTGACGAATCGGTTAAGCAAACAGACCTTTGTCCCGGACACACCCCAGATAGAAGCGCCGTCCACGGCCCAAACCTCCCCCAGTGAGGAGACCACCCAGCCGACCACCCAATGGGAGCCGGGTTGGAAGACCTTTCCCGCTGACCGTCAGCTGCTGGCCCAGCAGTATTTTGTGTACGACTGCAACAGCGAGCAGTTTTTGACTATCTCCGGTGGCCAGTCTGACCGGATCTACCCTGCCAGCATCACCAAGCTGGCTACGGCTTTGGTGGCCATGGAGCACCTGAATCCGGATACGGTGATCGAAGCAGACAATGTGCTGGACTTCGTGGCGTGGGGCTCTTCTGTGGCACAGCTGCAGGTGGGAGACGCCTTAAGTGTGGCGCAGCTGGTGGAGGCTATGTTGCTGCCCAGCGGCAATGATGCGGCCTATGTGCTGGCAGCGGCCGCCGGCAGGAAGATTGCGGATGATCCCGATTTGCCTGCCTCCGAAGCGGTGTCGGCGTTTATGGATGTTATGAACGCCCGGGCGGTGGAACTGGGTATGACCGGTTCGCATTTCGTCAATCCCGACGGCATTCATGATGAAAACCATTATATGACCTTCTCCGATCTGGCAGTGCTGGGCAAGCTGGCAATGGAGAACCAGACCATTATGCGCTATGCCAACATTGTCCAGCAGACGGTAGAGCTGCATGGAGAGGATGTCAAATGGAAAAACACCAATGCGCTGATCGATCCGGTATCTGAGTACTACTGCCCCTATGCGGTGGGACTGAAAACCGGTCAGACCCCCTCGGCAGGCTCCTGCCTGCTGTCTGCCTTCCGGATGGATGGCAGGGAGCTGATCATCGGCGTCTTCGGCTGTCCGGAGATCGACGACCGGTTTGATGACACTCTGCAGCTGTTTAATCAAACAGTGCTGAACTAAACAAAGAGCCTGTTGCATAGCAACAGGCTCTTTTGATTATATGAGACTTTCAAATACCGGCAGACTCCGGAGGATCTTTTCGTAAGGTACGCAGTAGCACAGCCGGAAATAGCCGGGGCAGCCGAAAGAGTCACCGGGGACCACCAGTAAGTCCTTTTCCATAGCCTTTTGGGAGAAGGCGTTGGCATCTCCGCCGGGCGCTTTTACAAACATATAGAAAGCGCCGTCGGGCTTTGCCACTTGGTAGCCGGCCTTCTGCAAACCGTCATAGAGGGTCCTCCGGTTCCGGTCGTAGTCGGTCAGGTCCGGGCGCAGGTGGGCGCACCGGGCGATCACATACTGCCACAGAGAAGGGGCGCAGATGTGACCGATGCCTCTGGCAGCACCGGCAACGGCGGTGTACAGCGCTTCACCGTCAGTGGCCTGCCGGGGCACATAGATGTAGCCGATTCGTTCACCGGGTAGGGACAGGGATTTGGAATAGGAGTAGCAGACGATGGTATCCCGGTAAATGGTGGGGATGAAGGGCACTTCCACCCCGTCGTAGGCCAGTTCCCGGTAGGGCTCGTCGGCGACAATGTAGATGGGATGGCCGAATTCCTGGGATTTTCGGGTCAGCAGAGCGCCCAGCTGCTCCAGCGTCTTGCGGGTGTAGACCACGCCGGAGGGGTTGTTGGGGGAGTTGATGATGACGGCCACGGTGTTCTGTGTCAGCGCCGCCTCCACCGCGTCCAGACGAATCTGGAAGTTGGGCACATCCGGGGGCACTACCTTGAGGGTGCAGCCTGCGGTTTGAGCAAAGGGCAGGTACTCAGAAAAGTAAGGGGCAATGGCCAGCAGCTCCCCTCCGGGAACAGCCAGCGCGGAGAATACAGCGCACAGCTCCGGAGAGGCGCCGCAGCCTAAAAACAGCTCGTCGGGGGTGATATCTGTGCCGAAGCGGGCATTCAGGTCCGCAGCGATGGCGGCTCTGGCAGCGGCATCGCCGGTGGCGCTGGTGTAGCTGTGGGTGGCAAGGGTATCCATGTGATCCAGAATATCCCGAACGGCGTCGGAGATCTCCTTGGGGGCGGGCAGACTGGGATTGCCGATGGTGAAGTCGAATACATTCTCTTTGCCGATGACTTTGGCGCGGGCAGCGCCGTATTCCGCCAGATCCCGAATGGCGCAGCGGTTGTCTCCCATTTGGTATGCAGTCTTGTTGTACATAAATATCTCTCCTTAAAGCTGGTAAAGAGGGGCGACGGGGTCGAACCGCTGGGGCTTGTATGTAACCGAGCCGATGGGCTTGCCCTCAATACCGTATTTGGGATTATAACCGAATAAGTTTACATAAGATTCCAAATCCGGCCGCTCTGCCTCCATAGCTTTCATCACTTCCACAGTGGCCAGCACATCATCCACCGCCCGGTGGGAGTTGACCACCTTGCCGGAAAGTCCGTACACTTCGATAGCGTTGCACAGCTTGTGGGGGTAGCTATGGCGATCTTTGTACACGGTGAGAAGATCCAGCTTGTCCTTCCCCTTCAAAATGGAAGGGTCTCCCTCCCGCAGCAGCAGGTAGTACAGAAAGCTCAGATCGAAATGGGCGTTGTAGGCCAGCAGCAGGGTGTTGCCGGCGATCATCCGGGCGATATCGCAGCACACCCGGGTCTTAGGGATACCCCGCTCCTGCAGATCCTGGTTGGAAATGCCGGTAAGCTGCTGGATCATCGGCGGCACAAAGCCGCCGGGGCTTAAGGTGATCAGCTGGTCATATTCCTCCGTAACCACCGGAACGCCGTTTTGCTGCTCTACCACCACCGCGGCAAACTCAATGATCTCATCCCGGCTGAAGGACAGGCCGGTGGTTTCCGTGTCAAACAGCACCAGCTTATCATAGCGGGCAAACAATTCGTTCAGCATGTTACTCTCCTTGATACAACGCCCGGGCCCGGGCAAACTTGCTTTTCATCTCCGGGGTCAGGGAAAATCGGTCAGCCAGTTCCCGGGCAAATCGGTCACAATGGTCTTGAGAACCATCTTTGAGCTCTACTTCCACTTCACACAGGGGAAGCTCCCGGCTGCCGCCCAGTAAAACGCCGCTGTCCAGCGCCACTTCCACTGCGCCTTCGGGTAATGCCACAGTGATGGCAGTCCGGGTAAACCGGGCACCGCAGATAGGCAGCAACCCAGCTTGGGTCAGCGTGGTCAGCGATGGAGGACAGCCTGCAGCGATCAGCAGCGGAATGGCTTGTTGGATGTCATCGCACAGTACTTCCCACTCACTGCGCCCGGCTTTTGCGGGGATCTTCAGGGTGCAAATGGAAATGCCGTTTTCCAGCCGTTGCCGCAGGGTGTAGCGCAGGGAAGATAAAGCACCGGACGGTGTGTCATAGTAGGTAGTCTGCATGGCAATCTGCTGCCGGGGCCCGGTCAGGACAGCGGCAATGGCAGCCTGGGCAGCTTCGCTTGCGCGAAATTTCCATTCATATTCTACAGCCATGGACGATCCCTCCCGTAAATTGCTATCATTATACACCCGTTGGTTCGGGTATGCAAGAATCTTTCTGTGCAAACTGATTCCGACAGAAAATTCCCTCCTTTCGTGGTAGGATTTTTTCATACCAAAGAAGGGAAGTGTATCCATGCTCTCCATCCAATCCTATGTCCACCGCAGCCGCCATGTCCTACGCCGCTGGGCGGTAGACCCCAGAGTGCATACAGCGGTGCGGGCCACAGGCCATTTTGCAGCGGGTCTGTGTCTGTCTGCTGCCAGCTTGGGGAATCAAATGCTGCCCCTGAGTTTGGGTTTTGTTTGCAGCTGCAGCGGCTGGTCAGCTGTCTTGGCGGCCTTGGGCAGCAGTGTGGGGTACCGCATATTTTGGGGCGAGGCCGGGCAACAGGGGCTGATCTGGCTGATACTGGGTCTGGTCGTGGCGCTGGCGCTGGGTAACAAACGGCTAAGCCGGGAGACCCCGCTACTCATGCCTGCGGTGGCAGGACTCATCCCCGCAGCAGTAGGGCTGGCGTTTCAGCTGCTGTTGCAGGATACCACACCGGTGGCGATCTATCTGATCCGCATTGGCTTGTCAGCGGGCGCTTGCTGGGTGTTTGGCAGGGCTATGGAGGGCCGCAACCCGGTGCTGGAGTGGTTGGCCTACGGCTTGGGCGTGCTGGCTTTGGCGCAGATATTGCCGCTACCTTGGCTGGGCCTTGGTTATGTGGCGGCCGGGGTGCTGGCGGTGGTGGGGGCATTCCCCGCTGCGGCGGTGGCAGGTCTTGCGCTGGATCTGGCCCAGGTAACACCGGTGCCTATGACGGCGGTGCTGGTGCTGGCCTATTTGATTCGGCTGCTGCCCCGACCCTTGGGGTGGGCAGGAAGAGTAGCGCCCGGTGTGATGTACATAGGGATCATGGCATTGGGCGGCTATTGGGATTGGATGCCCCTGCCGGGTCTGCTGCTGGGGGGGATCGCAGGGAGCTTCCTGCCGGTGCCCGGGAAGGTTGCCCACCGCCGTGGAGAAACCGGGGCGGCGCAGGTGCGCTTGGAACTGGCCTCCGGAGTGCTGGCGCAGACCCAGCAGCTGCTGCTGGAGGCGGGTGATGTGCCGGTGGATGAGGATGCTCTGGTGGCCCGGGCAGCAGAACGGGCCTGTGGCAGCTGTCCCTGCCGGAAAAGCTGTAAGGATACCGGGCGGATCGATAAGCTACCCGGTCTGCTACTCCAAAAACCCTTGCTTAATTCCCATGAACTGCCCATTGTGTGCCGGAAAAGCGGACGCTTTCTGGCGGAACTCCACAGGTCTCAGGAACAGCTGCGCTCCATCCGGGCAGACCGGGAGCGACAGCAGGAGTACCGGGCGGCGGTGGTGCAGCAGTACAGGTTCTTATCGGAGTTTTTACAGGATCTTGCCGATCGGCTGGCCCGGCGGGGAGACCCTCCGGCGGTGTACCGGCCCCAGGTGCAGGTGTTCGGCAACCGGCCGGAGGAGGATAACGGCGACCGGTGTTTGTACTTCCCCGGGGTGGGCAGCCGCTACTATGTGCTACTGTGTGACGGCATGGGCACCGGTCTGGGGGCGGTGCAGGAGGGGCGGTCTGCCGGGGCGCTGCTGCGGCGAATGCTCTCTGCCGGCTACCCGGCAGAGCATGCTCTGCAGAGCATTAATAGCCTTTGCGCCCTCCGGGATCGGGCCGGCGCGGCAACCTTGGATCTGGCGGGGCTGCAGCTGGATACCGGAAAAGCTGTGCTCTACAAATGGGGGGCCGCCCCCTCATACTTGGTTAGCGGTCTGGGCGCGGAGAAGCTGGGTGTGGCCGGGCCGCCGCCGGGTCTGGCGGTGACAGACTGCCGCATCGTCACCGAGCGGGTATCCCTGAAACGGGGACAGATATTGGTTATGGTCAGTGACGGTGTTCCCGAGCGGGAAGCGCTGCGCTACTGTATGGAAAGGACAGGCGCCTCTGCACGGGAACTGGCAACCGCCATGCTCACCGGCAGTCGCATCAGCGGGGAGGACGATGCCACAGTGGTCACCGTGTGTTTGGAAAGCTGAAAATACGCCCCGGGAGGGTTTTCTTCCCGGGGCGTGTTGCCTGAATGGGCTGGGTGTGTTATACTTTTCTTATTAACATAAGGAAGGACGGTGGGAATATGCATCCTACCCACAGCAAAAAGTTTTATTTGGCGCTTGTGATCTTCAGCCTGGTGGGTCAGGTGGCCTGGGTGGTGGAGAATATGTATTTCAACGTATTCATCTACAAAATGTTCCGGGCCTCCGCAGAGGCCATCTCTGCCATGGTGGCAGCCTCTGCCGTGGCAGCTACGGTGACCACCATCTTCATCGGCGCCCTGTCCGATAAGATCGGCAAGCGAAAATTATTCATCTGCGGCGGCTATGTGTGCTGGGGTGTTTCTATTTTGAGCTTCGCACTGATCCGCACGGATGTGATCGAAGCCCTGTTTCCCATGGCAGCCTCCGCGGCTGCGGTGGGCGTGAATCTGGTGATCGTCATGGACTGCGTGATGACCTTCTTTGGCTCTTCCGCTAACGACGCCTGCTTCAACGCCTGGGTCACAGACTCCACCGACCAGACCAACCGTGGCGCGGTGGAGGGAATCAATTCTATGATGCCGCTGCTGGCCATTTTGGTGGTGTTCGGCGGCTTTATGGGCTTTGATCTGGAAAAAGCCCAAAGCTGGACGGTGATCTTTGCCGTCATCGGTGGAACAGTGCTGCTGTTGGGTCTTTTGGGCTTTGTGCTGGTGCAGGAAAAAACCTTGGACACCCGGCAGAACCAGAATTACTGGGGCAACCTGATCTACGGCTTCCGCCCCCGGGTGATCGGCCAAAACCGGCCTCTGTATCTGACCCTGCTGGCCTACAGTGTGTTCGGCATTGCCATCAACATCTTTATGCCCTACCTGATCCTGTACTACACTGTGACCTTGCAGATGGACAACTATGTGCTGATCTTTGCCCCTGCCATCCTGCTGGCGGCGGTGTTCACTTTCTTTTACGGCAAGGTCTATGACAGAAAAGGCTTTACAGCCAGCATTGTTGCACCCCTGGCACTGCTGATGGCAGGCTTTGTGATCCTGTATTTCTTCCGGTCTACGCCGGTGGTGTTTGTCGGCACGCTGGCGATGCTCTGCGGCTACCTGTCCGGCATGGCGGTCTTTGGGGCTATGGTCCGGGACAAGACTCCCGAAAACAAGGCCGGCATGTTCCAGGGACAGCGGATCGTGGGACAGGTGCTGATTCCCGGTATCATCGGTCCGGCCATTGGCGCCGCAGTGCTGAAAAACGCAGATACGATCCTAAATGACGACGGAACGACCTCTTTTATCCCCAACGCCAATATCTTTTTGGCGGCCTTTGTGGCGGCGCTGGTGATCTGGGTTGCGCTGATTCCTCTGTTCCGACTGCTGAAAAAGGAGGATACCCATGCTGCATGATCTGTATACGCCCCAGGGGGAACAGCTGACCGGGACTCCCTGGCGCAGCTACCCCCGCCCCCAGATGAGGCGGGAGGGTTATGTAAACCTAAACGGACAATGGGACTTTGCGGTGACGGACAGGAATACCCTGCCGGAGCAGTATCCCCATACGATCTTAGTCCCCTTCTGCCCGGAGAGCCTGCTCAGCGGACTGAAAATGGAGGTTTCCCCCGGCAGTTACCTGTACTACCGGCGGACACTGCCGGAGCTGGGAGATCTGGCTGGCAAGCGGGTGCTGCTGCATATTGGCGCGGCAGATCAGGTGGCGGCGGTGTATGTAAACGATAGCGCCTGCGGCGGCCACACCGGCGGCTATACGGCGTTTACTGTGGACATTACGGACGCTCTGGGGGAAGAAAATGAGCTGGTCATTCAGGTCTTTGATGACCTGGAGGACAAGCGCCTGCCCTACGGCAAGCAGACCCTGACCCGGGGCGGTATGTGGTATACCCCCGTGTCCGGTATCTGGCAGACGGTCTGGCTGGAGCTGGTTCCGGAAACCTATATCCGGCGAGTGGATGTGCAGACCACCTTGAAAACCGCCACCATCACCGTGACCCCGGCGTTGGACGGCACGGTCACCTGCATGGGAACAGCCTATCCCTTGGTAGCAGGTATAGCGGAGATCTCCCCGGAAGACCCCGTGAACTGGACACCGGAAAACCCCGTGCTGTACGACTTTACGGTACAGACGGAAACCGACCGGGTGGATAGCTACTTTGCCCTGCGGATGCTGTCGGTGAAGACCTACAACGGAATTCCAAGGTTGTGCCTGAATGAGCAGCCCTATTTCTTCCACGGACTGCTGGATCAGGGCTACTGGAGCGACGGCATCTATACCCCCGCTGACCCGAGCTGCTTTGCCCAGGAGATCCTTGCTATGAAGGCGCTGGGCTTTAACACCCTCCGCAAGCACATCAAGGTTGAGCCGGAGCAGTTTTACTACGATTGCGACCGGCTGGGCATGGTGGTGTTTCAGGACATGGTCAATAACGGCCACTACAGTTTCCTCCGGGATACGGCGCTGCCTACCTTGGGCATCCAGAAATTAAGCGACCGGCACATGCACCAGGACAAGGCCACCCGGCAGGCATTCCTTACCTGCATGACCGAGACGGTGCAGCAGCTTCGCAACCACCCTAGTATCTGCTACTGGACTATTTTTAACGAGGGCTGGGGACAGTTTTGCAGCGGTCAGGCTTATCAGCATCTGAAAGCCATGGATAGCTCCCGCTTCATCGACGCCACCTCCGGCTGGTTCCGGGGCTTAGAAACCGATGTGGATAGCCGTCATATCTATTTCTCTCCTTGGAGAACCCTGCAGCCGGGGAGCAAGCCTTTGGTGCTCAGCGAGTTCGGCGGCTATACCTATGCCGTGCCGGAGCACCTGTTCAATCCAGAAAAGGCTTACGGCTACAAGACCTGCAAGAGCAAGGAGCACTATCAGACAGCCATGTCAGAGCTGTATGTGATGAAGGTGCTGCCTGCGGTGGAACGGGGTCTGTGCGCAGCCATCTGCACCCAGGTGTCCGATGTGGAGGACGAGATCAACGGTATGCTGACCTACGACCGGAAGGTCTGCAAGGCAGACCCGGAGGCTATGACGCAGATCGCTTCCGCTCTGCGGGAAAGATTTTGGTCAAGCTGCGGTCTGCCAGAGTGTACAGAACCATAGCCCCAAGGCTTAAGGGGATCCAAAGCAGGAAAAAGGGCAGGCAGATCTGCCCGTGAAAATTCAGGGGCAAATTGCGGTAATCCCAGACCCGATACTGCCGGTTAAACAGCAGTCCTGCCAGCAGCTCCACCATGGTGATGATCCCTGCCCCCGCAAGACCCCGTGGGAACAGGGACAGCCGCGGGCGGGTGCGATCCAGCTTCCCCAACAGCAGAAAGCAGCAGCCACCGGCCAGAAACATGCTGCCGTGACTCCACCCCCGCCAGAGGTATTCCAGCCCGGTATATCCGCTGCCGCCCACACAAAACATAGCGATACCTTTTGCCCATTTCATACACGATCACCTCAAGGGTATCATCTCCAATAAATTCCGGAAAAATACGAAATAATTCTTGACAAAAAGAGAAACACTGTATATAATAACAAAGCCGATTTCGGCGAAACCGAAATCTTTTGACCATATGGCGGCGTAACTCAGTTGGTAGAGTACCCGGTTCATACCCGGTATGTCACCTGTTCGAATCAGGTCGCCGCTACCAGGCCCGTTGGTCAAGCGGTTAAGACACCGCCCTTTCACGGCGGTAACATGGGTTCGATTCCCGTACGGGTCACCAAGACGCGCAAATACGAACCCTGCACATTGTGAGAAATGTATTTGCGCTAAGCGTAACAATAACCCCTGAGGCTTAAAAACCTCAGGGGTTATTGTTTTTCTTTCGACAATTCTCGATGGACAAAGGCAATTCTTTATGTCATAATAATTACAGAAGGGAGGAATATAATGGAAAGCACGATAGAAAGAACGCTTTGCCATATATTGCTGTTAGTGCAACATTTGGATCATTATAACCTTCGCGGTGCGATTATTGTGGCGTTAATGGAGCTTGGTGTGCCCACGAAGAGTGCTGGTTTTGAGTTTCTTAAGAAGGCAATCGAGTTAAAACGAAAAGACCCCACCCGTGCACTAGCAAAGGATATATACCTGGAAATTTCCCTACATTATAAACAACACTCGGAGGAGTTGGTTGAGCAAGCCATACGGGACGCAATTAAAACGGCTTGGCGGCGCGGCAGCAAAGAGGCGTGGGAATGGTACTTTTCTTATGAGGGCTGTGCTGTTATAAATAAACCAACAAACAGTGAATTCATTTCCAGAATCGCATACATTTTGGAAATTTGGCAGGAATGCGCAATAACAAAGGGGGATCGCCATGAGAGAGAATAAACCCTGCCCACATCAAGGATGGAATCAAATGCCTACAGAGGAACTGGATCAAATTCTGCAGGCAGAGCTGGAAAAGGAACATCCCAACGAGGAGGTGGTATTGCCCATCTTGCGCGAGCTGGAAGAGAGAGAAAAGGACATTCCGGTTGAGAAAACACCGGAGGTCTTAGAGATATTAGAAAAATTAAGTAAACACAACACATCATCTAAACCGTCCATACATAAACGCAAGTGGCTTGCCGGAATTGCGGCCGCCGCAGCTGTCGTTTGCATTGTGATAATGTCC
>JAZNRW010000137.1:0-2235 GCA_045590835.1 Faecousia sp. | reverse complement strand
TAACAACCAATTAAGCAAGGCTGCATAGATTTACGGAATTCCGTTTGGGGTTGCAGATCCGCAAAATACTGCTCCGGCGTGCTGTGCATCATAATATCTTCACATTCTGAAATCAGCCTGCTTACTTCTTCCAAATCCTTCCTGGAAGGCACACCACCGTGGTTTCCAACACCCCAAAGGGCTACACCGACTTCTCCGTCAGCATAATGGGACGCTTTGCGAATAATTTCATTTTTTGCATTGCCAAAAGCACTGCAATAGAGGTTTTCATCTGTTGTTCGGGTGACTTTTACCTTACTGCCATCCTTGCCAACCCACCAGAAATCCCGGGGCAGCTCCATCATATTGGTGTTGGGACGGCAGCAAATATAGCTGTCATAGCCGCATTTTTTCAGAATTTGAACCAAACCCACAGAATGACCGAAGCTGTCAAAATTGATCGCTGTAGTGGGCCTTGCATCAAATTTTTCTGCAAAGTATTTTCTACCCAGCCCGATTTGCCGCACAAAGGCCTCGCCGGAGGGCATATTGCAGTCCGGCTGGAGATACCAGCCGCCCATAATGTGCCATTTTCCGGCTTTTACCTGTTCTTGGATGCGAGCAAACAGCTCCGAGTCGTGTTCCTCAATAAATTCATAGAGAACCGCTTCATTATGGTTAAAGATAAAATCAAATTCCTGACAGAACAGTTCCGCTTGATGGAAGGTGGAAACTGCCTCACCATAGCCTTCCTCCCAATCCCACATCCAAACCGGATCCAAATGAGAGTTGCAGATCAAATGAATCTTTTTCATAAAACCCTCCTTAGTACGCATTCACATTTGTCGATATGGTCTGAATGTAGGAATTAAAGCGCTCTCCCTTGCCTTCCTTGCCATAATGACCGGGCAAGCGGGGTAATTCCAACTCCTGAATAACCGGTAGTTGTCCATTCAAGTATTCATAGATCATTCTTTGACAATTTTCGTTGCGAAGCAATAATGCACCGAACCGCATTTCCTGCATTTCAAAGCCAATGGACTTATTCTCTCGATACCACAGTGTCCGGTAAGCCTCATAAACCTGGCGGACTAAAATTTGCATAGGCGGAAATTCCTCGTCTGCCAGTTTCTGTAGCATTTCTTTGTCCTTTTCCATATAGGCTTTTTTCAGGCGGACACCCAAATCGCACTTGTGGGCAAGAAGCTCCGTCAACTTTGTATAAAAATCAAACAAATAATCATATTGCCGTCCGTTAATACTCTTTTCCAGTACAGGGATTGCGGCTTTGTACCGATCTTTCAGTCCATCGTGTATTGTGTAGTCAAAAAGACCAAGCAATGGATCGTTGAACAGTAAATATTTGCTGGGGTTATTTGCGTGGCTTTCTTCTTCATCGGTAATATTGGGAAGCTCTAAATTCATAAATTCCTCAAAGCTGTAGCCAAACATTGTACAGAATTTTTCCGCAATATCCGCCCGATCAAAATTACCGCAAGCCATCTGCGCCGCTGCAAACAAACCCGGCAGAGCAGCAAAGTAAGAGCAGTCCTTTCCGTCGTCGCCCCACATAGTCATAATAATGTGGTCAACCCCATGTTCTCCGGCACTTTCCAAGGCTACCTGCGTAGCATCCAGACTGATCTGCAGATTGGGAGCATAACCGGTCCATGTGCAGATGCCGCCGGCGAAAGCAATTTTATTGTTTGCAAATTGCCTGTGTGCTTTCAAATTGCTGTCATAGCGGGATTTTTCTTTCATGCAGTAATCCCAGTACACAAGGGTAACACCCTCCGGCACTTTATCCAATATCTCCTGAGAAATGTGTTTTTCTCCACCATCTGTGGGATCTTCTGCCAGATGGAAAAACATATCGCTCCACATCATAGGTTGCAAGCCGTGCTTATCCGTCAGTGCCTTTACCCGATTCAGATGTTCCACCAAAATATCGGACCGATTTCGGTAGCCGTGCTGGTGCAGATATTTGCCAACGCCTAAATAAAAAGCTTCATCCATACCGATATGGACTTTTCGGGTGGTATAGCACTTTGCAACTGTAGACAGCATATTATCGATCAGTGTATAAACGCGCTCATCTCCAACCAAAAGCACATCTGCCGCATCCATGTGCAGATAGTAATCCTCCCATCGGGGAAGATGTCCCAAATGTGCCAGCACCTGAATACAGGGGATCAGTTCAATGCCGATGGACCCGCAATACGCATCCATATCCTTCAGCTCGGCCATTGTATAGCC
>JAZNRW010000136.1:0-5704 GCA_045590835.1 Faecousia sp. | reverse complement strand
GAGAACTACAAGGAGCTGGGTCTGAATTCCGAGACTGCCGTTCTGTTCAACATTACCTCCCGTGAGCAGGTTATCCTGAACACCTGGTACGGCGGCGAAATGAAGAAGGGTATGTTCTCCATGATGAACTACTACCTGCCTCTGAACGGCATGGCTTCCATGCACTGCTCCGCTAACACCGACATGAACGGTGAGAACACCGCTCTGTTCTTCGGCCTGTCCGGCACCGGTAAGACCACCCTGTCCACCGACCCCAAGCGTCTGCTGATCGGCGACGACGAGCACGGCTGGGACGACAACGGTGTGTTCAACTTCGAGGGCGGCTGCTACGCTAAGGTTATCAACCTGGATGCCGAGTCCGAGCCCGATATCTACAAGGCCATCAAGCGCAACGCTCTGCTGGAGAACGTGACTGTGGATGCAAACGGCAAGTGCGACTTCGCTGACGGCTCTGTCACCGAGAACACCCGTGTCTCCTACCCCATTAACCACATTGAGAAGATCGTTCGCCCTGTTTCCGCAGGTCCCGATGCTAAGAATGTTATCTTCCTGTCCGCTGACGCATTCGGCGTTCTGCCTCCCGTATCTATCCTGACTCCTGAGCAGACTAAGTACTACTTCCTGTCCGGCTTCACTTCCAAGCTGGCTGGCACCGAGCGGGGCATCACCGAGCCCACCCCCACCTTCTCCGCTTGCTTCGGCGCTGCTTTCCTGGAGCTGCACCCCACCAAGTACGGCGAAGAGCTGGTTAAGAAGATGGAGAAGTCCGGCGCTAAGGCTTACCTGGTCAACACCGGCTGGAACGGCACCGGCAAGCGTATCTCCATTAAGGATACCCGCGGCATCATCGACGCTATCCTGGATGGCTCCATCTTGAAGGCCGAGACCAAGAAGATCCCTTACTTCGATTTCGAAGTTCCCACTAACCTTCCCGGCGTTGACTCCGGTATTCTGGATCCTCGCGACACCTACGCAGATGCTTCTATCTGGGAAGAGAAGGCAAAGGATCTGGCAGCTCGCTTCCAGAAGAACTTTGTTAAGTACACCGGCAACGACGAGGGCAAGGCTCTGGTGGAGGCTGGCCCCAAGGCTGAGTAAGCCACGTACCCCCTTGGTTGTCATTGCGAACCAGTGACCGTGTCACTGGTGTGGCAATCTAAAAACCTTATTTTTTGAGATTCCCACGCCAGTTCGCAAACTGGCGTGGGAATGACACAGAAAGATTTTCCGCAGCCGAGGGCGCGTCCCCCGGCTGCCTTTACAAAACCCTATTGTAGGGCGGGGGCTTGCTCCCGCCGGGTACCGCAACAGCGATACAACGGCCTCCCTTAATCGGCGGAATCAATCCCCTGCTCTACAACAAAACCAATTATATTTAGGAGGAAACATCTACCATGGCAAGAAAAGTCCAGTTTGTAGAAACTGTATTGCGGGATGCCAACCAGTCTCTGATTGCCACCCGTCTGCCCTTTGAAAAGTTTGAGCCCATGCTCGCCACCATCGACAAGGCCGGCTACTACGCAGCCGAGTGCTGGGGCGGCGCTACCTTCGACGTGTGCCTGCGCTACCTGAACGAAGATCCCTGGGAGCGTCTGCGGAAGATCCGCGCCGCTATGCCCAACACCAAGCTGCAGATGCTGCTGCGGGGTCAGAACGTGCTGGGTTACTCCCACTACCCCGATGATTTCGTCAAGCTGTTCGTGAAGAAGGCTGTGGAAAACGGTATGGATGTAATCCGTATCTTCGATGCCCTGAACGATGTTAAGAATATGAAGGTGGCTATGGAAGCTACCGTGAACGCCGGCGCCATCGCCTCCGGCACCATCTCCTACACCACCTCTCCCGTCCACACCCACGCAAAGTATGTGGAAATGGTGAAGGAGCTGAAGGAAATGGGCGCTTCCACCATCTGCATTAAGGATATGGCCGGTATCATGGGTCCCCAGGAGGCTTACGACATGGTCTCCGCCATCAAGGATGCCGTGGATATGCCCATTGACCTGCACACCCACTCCACCACAGGTCTTGCTTTCATGACCTACCTGAAGGCTGTTGAGGCTGGCGTTGATATCATCGACACTGCCATCTCCCCCTTCTCCGGCGGTACTTCTCAGCCCGCTACCGAGACCATGGCTTACGCCCTGCGTCAGCTGGGTTACGAGGTTGATCTGGACGACAACATCACCCGCGAAATGAGCGACTACTTCAAGGGCGTTCGCGACGAGTTCATCGCCGACGGCACCCTGATCCCCAAGGCGCTGGCTACGGGCACCCAGTGTCTGACCTATCAGATCCCCGGCGGCATGCTCTCTAACCTGATGAGCCAGCTGAAGCAGATGAACGCGCTGGACCGCCTGGAAGAGGTTATGCTGGAGACTCCCAAGGTCCGTGCGGACATGGGTTATCCTCCTCTGGTCACCCCCACCTCCCAGATGGTTGGCGTGCAGGCGGTTACCAATGTTCTGGTTGGCGAGCGCTACAAGAAGGTTTCCAAGGAGATCACCGCTTACTGCCGTGGCGAGTACGGCACCACCCCCGCTCCCATCAATGAGGAGATCAAGGCCAAGATCCTGGGCGACACCAAGGAAGTGGAAGGCCGTTATGCCGACACTCTGGAGCCCGTTGTGGAAAAGACCCGCGCTGAGCTGGGCGACATCGCCAAGTCCGACGAGGATGTTCTGTCCTACATCGCATTCCCCAACCTGGCCGAGAAGTTCTTTGCAGAGCGCAAAGCCAAGGAAGAAAACGAAGTAACCTACACCATCGTTGAAGCCTAAGGAGGAAATGGTATGCTTGCCGAAATTGTAACTACCATCGGCGCTGCAGACGGACCTACTGCCATTTCCGTTGCAGGCATCACGCTGGATAACCTCCTGACGCTGGGTCTTGTTGGCCTACTGGCACTGGTGGTAATCATTGCTGTGATCCGCAAGGCGATTGCCAACAAGAAGGCTGATACTGTGGTGGTAGAAGAAGTCTCCACACCTGTGGCAGAGGCTCCCCTGGCCCCCGGCTCCGCCGGTCAGATCAAGCTCCACGGCGTAGCGCCTAAGACCGCTGCTCTGCTGATGGCCATTGTGGCTGACAAGCTGCAAAAGCCCATAAACGAACTGCGTTTCATTTCCATTAAGGAGGTAGAATGATCATGAAATACAAAATTACGCTGAACAACCGCGTTTACGAGGTTGAAGTTGAGGCCGGTAAGGCCATGCTGCTTTCTGAGTATGAGGCTGTTGCCCCCGCTGCTCCCGCTCCCGTAGCCGCTGCCGCCCCCGTTGCTGCACCCGCTGCTGCCCCTGCCGCACCCGCTGCCGCACCCGCAGTTACCGGCGCAGGCGAAGCTGTCTGCGCGCCCATGCCCGGCACCATCGTAAAGGTAAATGTCACTGCCGGACAGGCAGTGAAGGCCGGCGATGTGCTGTGCGTTCTGGAAGCCATGAAGATGGAGAACGACATCACCGCTCCCAAGGACGGCACTGTTTCCCAGGTGGTTGCTGCCAAGGGCGCTTCCGTCAACACCGGCGATGCTCTGATCGTCATTGGTTAATAGGAGGGCAAAATGAACGATTTTGCCATTCTGTATGCGAATCTGCTGAAATTCCAGTGGCAGGACATCGTTATGATCCTGCTGGGTTGCCTCCTGATCTTTTTGGCAATCAAAAAGGAAATGGAGCCTTCTTTGCTGCTGCCTATGGGTCTGGGCACCATTTTGGTGAACATTCCCGGCTCTACCGCTTTGGTTGGCCCCATCCAGGAGCTGTACAACGCCGGTATTGCCAACGAGCTATTCCCCTTGCTCCTGTTTATCGGCATCGGCGCCATGATTGACTTTGGCCCGCTGCTGACAAACCCCAAGCTGATGCTTTTCGGCGCAGCTGCGCAGTTCGGTATTTTCTTTACCCTGTCTATGGCCAGCATTTTCTTCCCCGAGGCAAAAGACGCCGCCTCCATCGCCATCATCGGCGCTGCCGACGGCCCCACCTCCATCGCTGTTGCAAATACTCTGGGCTCTAACTATGTAGGCGCGATCACCGTTGCCGCTTACTCCTATATGGCGCTGGTTCCCGTGATCCAGCCCCCTGTTATCAAGCTGCTCACCACCAAGAAAGAGCGTATGATCCGTATGCCCTACGAGCAGAAGTCCGTTTCTAAGACCACCCGTATCATGTTCCCCATCATCATCACCGTTGTGGCCTCCGCCATCGTTCCCGATGCAACCGCCCTGATCGGTTTCTTGATGTTCGGCAACCTGATTCGTGAGTGCGGCGTGCTGGACAGCCTGTCCGACACCGCCCAGAATGTGCTGGCAAACCTGATCACCATCTTCCTGGGCATCTCCGTTGCCTTCAATATGGTTGCCGATAAGTTCCTGCAGGTCGACACCCTGCTGATTATGGGTCTGGGTCTGATCGCCTTTGTGGTGGACACCGCCGGCGGCGTTCTGTTCGCCAAGCTGATCAACGTCTTCTCCAAAAAGAAGATCAATCCCATGATCGGCGCTGCAGGTATCTCCGCATTCCCCATGTCCGGCCGTATCGTACATAAGATGGGCCTGGCTGAGGATCCCCAAAACCACCTGCTGATGCACTCCATCGGCGTGAATGTTTCCGGTCAGATCGCTTCTGTGATCGCCGGCGGCATCATCTTGAGCATGTTTGGAGGTTAAGCTATGGACTTTTACTTTAATCCCATGGGCTTTGTAAGCCGTCTTTCCAACATGGGTGTTGGTATGCTGGTGATCTTTGTGGTCATCGGATTGATTATCCTCACCACCCTGCTGATTAACTGGTTGTTCTCTGAGAAGAAGTAACCACAGTTATATTGCCACTGCGGGGTTGGTTCTTTGAGCCAACCCCATATTTCCGCCCTTTGGGCACCACTATACGAAAAATCCCTAAGGAGTGAATCTTATGATTCTGACAGATATTGCTGATATTCAGTTCGGTTCGGCAAGCCTTTATGCGTTGCTTGGCTATGCGGTGGTGTTTTTGGGACTGATCCTGCTGATGACCGTAATGATCCTTCTTGGCAAGTGCTTTACGTCCTCTGCCAAGAAACCTATGACCCCTCCGGTCGCTCCCACACCTCCCGCTCCCGCCGTCACTGCCCCCGGCAGCGCCGGTCAGCTGAAGCTGCACAGCGTAGACCCCAAGACCGCCGCTATACTCATGGCCATTGTGGCTGACAAGCTGCAAAAGCCCATCAATGAGCTGCGTTTTCTTTCCATTAAGGAGGTAGACGAATGAATATTGGCGCAATTTTCGGCAAGCTGTGGAACGACTCCGGCTTCTCCAAAATCATTACCGGCTTTCTGGCCGAGGGTGGCTGGCAGAACCTGGTGATGATCGTCATCGGCTGCGTGCTGCTGTATCTGGCCATCGTTAAAAAATTCGAGCCCCTGCTGCTGTGCGGCATCGCCTTTGGCTGTATCCTCTCTAACCTGCCCGGCGCAGGTCTGTACAACCAGCAGCTGTGGACCAACTTTATGACCGAAGGTCACGAAGCCTACCACAGCTACGGTACGATTATGCGGGATGGCGGCTTGCTGGACATCTTCTACATCGGTGTCAAGACCAGCCTGTACCCCTGTCTGATCTTCATGGGCGTTGGCGCCATGACCGACTTCGGTCCCCTGCTGTCCAACCCCAAGTCCCTGCTGCTGGGCGCTGCTGCTCAGCTTGGCGTGTTTGTTGCATTCTTTGGT
>JAZNRW010000135.1:0-29563 GCA_045590835.1 Faecousia sp. | reverse complement strand
GGTCCCCCTCCCTTTGACAAGGGAGGCTTTGGGCCGCTAAACGATCATCTACAGTACCATGGCTGACGGCTGCCTGCAAACAAAGAAAAACCGGCAGTTTCCTGCCGGAGTTTTTGATGGATGTGGATTAGTAACCGACCTTTTCCCAGCACTCGAAGGGAGCGGCCAGCTCTTCGCTGATGTAGACCTGGGTCTTCTTGGTCTGCAGCATGGAAGAGGGAACGTAAGGAGTGACGGGGCCGTGGGTGACCAGACGGGAGGTCATTCTCTGCCAGGAAGAGAAGGTGCCGTTGGTTGCCAGTGCGTGGACCTCAATACGCTCCTTTGCCCGCATAACGTCGATGGGGCCGATGGTAGCTGCCATGGGAGGCACGTTTGCGATGTCGCCGGACTGACCGAAGGTGCCGTTCAGAGAGTTCTGCAGGATGGTCATGGGATGCAGCTTAACCAGCTTTGCGGGCTGATTCAGCCACTCTTCGATATCACCGCTGCCAACGAATTCGGGAATGGGATCCACGAATGCAACGTGACCGGTCCAGCCGGGGGAGGTGGAAATGATGTCGGCGCCGCCCTCAGAAATATCGTTGATGATCTTGGAGTAGTCATTGATATTCTTGTTGGTGGGGTAGTGGACATTGGACATAGGCATTCTCAGCTTGGGGTCGATCTGCATGACCAGATACTTGATCATGGAGTGAACGAAGCCAGCCTCATAGGTCTCGGGTGCGATGTTGCCCTGGTCGTCAGCCCACTCATCTTCTGCGAAGATGTGAACCTTGGAGCAGTCCACCTGGAAGTAGTTGATCAGCTGTGCCAGAGGGATGTAGGTGTCGGGTTCGGGGTTGCCCAGGATCATGGTGAAGGTGCGGCCTGCTTCGGAAGCAGCCTTCAGACGAGAGAACAGGGTGGCGATCAAAACAGGGTGGGGATTCATCATGACCTTGACATCAAACTCAGGATGCCACCAAGGCTCACGGATCTCCAGTTCCTTGCCGCTCATCTTGCGGACGCGTTCGCAGACTTCTCTGTCCTTGAAAGGAACGAAGTCGGCAGGGTTGAAGCTAAACTTGCTGGCGGGTTCAAAGATAATGTCGCTCATGTTTATATCTCCTTTAAAATATTTGATAATTTTATAAAGCCGAAGCTTTCATGGTGCTGGGAGTTAAATTTCTCTGCGGAAATCGAATGTTCATTCTACCAATGTTCCGTTGATAATAACATTGCTCACTTGCATCCGGTGATCCACAAAGACCAGATCTGCCCGCTTTCCAACGGCAATCTCGCCCCGATCCAGCATGCCGATGGCCCGGGAGGGATTGTAAGACGCATAACGGAACACATCACAAATGGAAGCACCGGTGTGAACCATCATATTCCGACAGGCGATGTCCAAGGTCAGCTTAGAACCGGCGATCTCGCCTTCCCAGTCAAAATTGATGTCCGTAACACCGTCATAGCCCTCAGGGACCGGTCCGTCACAGGCATAGGCATCGGAAATCAGAATGATCCGGTCTTCGCCTTTAATCTTGCGGACAAGGCGGAGCATATAGGGATCCACATGGATGCCCATACTGTCGCAGATCAACTCGGCATAGATTTCCCGGTTGTAGTTGACCGCCTCGTCCACGCAGACACCCCGGACCTCCGGATAGAAGATACGGTCGCCGGTGGCGTTGGTGTGATGGGTGCCGATTCGAAGACCATAGGGCATCAAAGCCTCCACTTCCTGAGGGGACGCCTCGGAGTGGGCAACGGAGAATACGGCAGCAGGATTTTTTGCTTTTACAGCATGTACAAAGTCCAGAATATTCTCCCGCTCGGGGGCCAGACCCCAAACTTTTACGATATCCCAACCGGCATCGATGATGGGCTGGTATTTTTCTTTGTCAACGGGGCCGTTCCAGGGATTATGCTCCCGGTCACAGCCGAATTTGGGGTTCATATAGGGGCCTTCCATGTAGATACCGCAGAGATTCCGGCAATCGGGATCTTCCATGGCTTTGCGCACCTTGCCCATAGCATCCACAAATTCTTCCGTGTTCATGCTGAAGTAAAGCGCTGCCAAAATAGTTGTGGTGCCGTGCTTTAAGTGATGGCCGACAACTTTGGGATCTTCATAAAAGAAAACCTTGCCGTCAGAATGGGTGTGAATATCCACAAATCCGGGGCCAACATAGGCGCCCTGCGCATCCAGAATTTCACAACCCTCAGGGATCGGAGTCTTCCGCTTGGGGCCGAAACCCTGAATGATGCCGTTATCTACAAACAAAACCGCATCGGGAATTATGTGATCCCGCATAACCAGTTCCGCATTGATAATCGCAAGCATACGATTCACACTCCTTATCGGTATCGTTTAGCGCAGGGAATCCAGCAGCGCCTTTCCTTCTTTTATGATCAGCTCGGCAGTGCCTGCCTTATAGCGGGAGGATCTTGCCTCGTAGCCGCCTTCGTCGTAGGAGTCCTGCATAGGGAAGTAGCCCTCGGAACCGTTGGTCAAGCAGCAGGGCATAACCACTTCCCACCCCTCAGCTTCCTTGATACCACGGCCAATGCCGTTGAAGGGCTCGCCGGGAATACCCAGCAAAGCAACCGAGCCAACGGTAACGGCGCTCATGCCCAAGGGGAAGGATGCAGGGCCGTGTTCCAGACGGACCATGCGGCCAGCTTCAGCAACCACGGTAGTCAGTTCCATAGCCTCAAAGGGAATCAAATCGTCCCGACCGGCATTGTGCAGATCGTTATACTTGTGCGCCAGAGGCATATCCTCGGGCTTAGGCATATTGGAAGGCAAATCTGTTACCTTATATGCGTAGCGGATGGTGTCCACATCCCGGTAGTTGACCTTGTCGTAGACCTGCAAAACTGCGCCGGCTACCACATTGCTCATATGACGGGCGTGACCATAGCCGCGGTCCACATCGTCAAAGTCGTGGAAGGTGTCGTTGAAGTCGCCGTCTTTGGCATTTACGTTCACATGGTTGATATCACCCTGCGCGCCATTGAAGAAAATGGCCTTGACATTGTCCAGACACTTCTCCAAACGGCGGCGGAACATACCGGGCCAGTCGGCAGAAATCTTATTGCCGCCGATGACATCAGGGTGGCAGCCCATATTGGCCAACACGATGGTGTCATAACCTTCCCGGTCAAAGCGAACCACATTCACACGGTCATCAATGTCGCCAATGGGATGCAGAATGTCGGGATTACCTACGCCGGGGTTGGTACGAACCTTGCCGTCGCGCATACGGAAACGGCGAACAAAAGCAATGTTGGAAGCCTTACCCACGGCCCATCCCATCTTAGCAGGCTTCAGATCTTCCAGGGCAAAAACAGCCGCGTCCATAAAACGTTTGTCCACAAACTCGACATACTCCCGCACCAGCGGGTCTTCACTGTCCATTTCCAAAGTTGCGGAGGTGTGGCTATGGGTGGAATGGATAAAGATGCCTTCTGTGGGCAGACCAGTCTTCTGGGAGATGTGTTCCCTGTAGGAATTTACAAGATCTGTAGGCACGTGAAGATTGTCAATGGTCATCAGCAGGGTCTTGCTATTGCCGCAAGCCAGCGCTACTGCAACGATTTCCAGATCGTCCAGAATTCCATCGGCATAACGGGTCATAAAATAGCCGTTGATGGGCATACCCAGCATAGGGTTCACATTCACCCTGCTATAACCAGCCTGTAAAGTGTTCATAGAAACCTCCGATTGCGGTTAGGAAGTGATTATCTCTTCTTCCACTCGTCGTACTGCTCCAGGTAAGTCTTCTCCTCAGCGGGGAACTTACGCAGGGTATTGACGACCTCGCCGTTGTTGTACTTGCGGTCGGGCATATCTTCGGTGGTGCCGAACAGGGTCAGGTTGACCTGACGGGGACGTGCGCGGACATGATCCCAGTCGATGAAGTAGATGTGTGCGAATTCGCCCAGATCCAGCTTGCCGTCCTTGATGGTCAGAGTTTCGCTTCTGCCGAAGAAGACGCTGCGCAGGTGACCGTCGGTGTTCATGGAGGTGAAGTTGCCGGGCTCGTCAACATAGCGGCCGTACTGAGCGTGTACGGGGCCGGGATGGCGATAGTCGCCTTCGTTTGCGAAGTCGGGGATCATCTTGCGCATAATGTCCAGCAGATCGTGCTGCAGGTACTCCAGATCGAAGGTGTCGAAGTCGTGAGAGCACTCCTGGATCATAACAGAGCAGGTGGTGTGGTGGGAAACAACAGAAACAGTGCCGTTCTTGATGCCGGACTCTTCCACGAGTTTATGTACGTCGATGGTGATGTCGTGGAAGGTGGGGATCCAACCCCGGGACTGCAGCTGAATTTCTTTCTGAATCATAGTAAATTCCATTTTTCTTTCCTCCATAAAATAAAATATTGTTGATTAATTATGACGCTCGTCCCACGCTTTGCGGACGGCGGCGATCATTTCGTCGACCATTGCGGCTCTGTCTGCGGCCTTGGCAACACCGGAAGAAGAACCGGTGGCATCTGCGCCGGCAATGATGGTGTTATAGACGTCCTGACCGTTGGAAATGCCTGCGGCTGTCAGTACGAGAATGTTGGAATTGACATCCTTAACGCACTTGGTGGCGGCTTCCACATATTCAGGACCAACGCTGACACCGGTGCCGATCAGCTCGGAGGGTTCAGCGACGATGATATCGGGATTCAAAGTGGCGATCTTGGAAGCGTCTGCCATAGAATCGGCGCAGACGATGGTGGTCAGACCTACTTCTTCGGCGCGTTTGATGGTTTCTGCCAGAACCTCAAAGGTAACAGGCTTTTCCACGTGGTTGAGCATAACGCCTTCTGCGCCGGCAGCTACCAGAGACTCGGGAAGAATATCTGCCAGGCCTCTGCCCACAGGGATGGGATCCATATGGGGGGCGAAAATGTGGATATGCTTGGTGTTCTCGGAAACTCTGCGAATGTCAACAACAGGGCAGGTAAAGATGATGTCTACACCGTATTTTTCGGATGCGGCATCCGCAGCCTGCGCCAAAGAAAGAATGTCGTCACCATAGAGATAGGACTTAGGACCGATCTCAAAAAAGGGAGCTTTGATCTTACAAATTTTCAAAATTTGGCACCTCGTTTCAGTGTTGTACGATATAAAAATTATACCACTTTTTTACTTTTCGTCAATATTGTTTTTGATTTCTCTTTCACTTTAGCAACTTATTTTGAAGGTAAGGGGAAAATATTGGTGAAATTGCGAATTGAAATGTGCTTATAAATGTTTTATTCTTGGCAATATACAATTAAAACTGCGTATTTCCAATGTCTGGAAATAAATCAAATTTTGGAAGTAACAGCCAGACACGAAGGAGTAATGGAATGTTGGTTTTTCGGCAAGTATTGATTTTGCTTTGCTTTATCACAGTGGGATACATTCTAAGTAAATGCGGGAAAGTGAACCCCAGCCAAAGCAAAATTCTTTCTTCACTGCTGGTCAATGTGTTTCTGCCGTGCAGTGCGCTGAAAGCTTTCTCCGGCAGCTTTACAGTTGCTTATCTGAAAGAAAACTATGTTTTGGTGACCACATCCTTGGTAATGATTCTAAGCCTGGGAATTTTGGCTTTCTTTGCCGGCAAGTTTTTCAGCAGGGAAAAATATATGCAGCGGGTATATGAATATACCCTGGTGACTCCCAATATCGGGTATGTGGGATACCCGTTGGTGCAAGGTCTCTACGGTAGCACCGGATTGCTGAACTTTATGCTGTTCGCAATTCCTTTTAACCTGTACATCTTTGGCTATGGATACCCGCGTCTGACCAAAACAAAGGCCAGCTGGAAGGCTTTGTGCAATCCCGCGATTTTGGCTATGGTGGTCGGCGCGGTCATTGGACTGACCGGCATTCAGCTTCCGGAGGTTGCAACCGACATTTTGGGAAAAGCCAACAACTGTGTGGGTCCGGTGAGTATGCTGCTGACCGGTATCGTCATTTCGGAATATCAGTTTAGCGAGATTCTCCGAGAACCGCGGGTTTATATTATGACCGCGTTGCGCTTACTTATTATTCCATTGACAGTTGGCGGTATTTTAAGCTTGTTTGCCAGCAAAGAAGTGATTCGCATAGCTGTTTTGATGCTGGCGCTGCCTTGCGGATTGAATACGGTTGTTTTCCCCAAATTGGTGAATGAAAACTGCAAGGTTGGCGCCGGTTTGGCGTTGGTATCCCATGTGGCGGCCTGCGCCAGCATACCGTTCGTTTGTTGGCTGTTCGGGCTGTAAAGATTACAATCTGTGCCGTTTGGTACGAAATATATGATTTTAAGGAGAATTTGCTGTGATCACAAAAGAAGCATTGGCAGCAGCGCGGGCTGCTTACGATATTGAAGAAGCTTGCATCCGGGAGATGAAGGACTATTTTGATGATGAACAGTTTTCCAAGGCAGTGGAGCTACTCAGCGAAGCGCCTCGGATCGGCGCTGCAGGTTGCGGTCATTCCGGCATTATCTGTCAGCATTTTGCCCATCTGATGTGCTGCATTGAGCGTCCTTCCCGGTTTATTTCTCCCGCGGAAGCTGTGCATGGCGCCACCGGATTTCTGCAAAAGGACGATGTGATGGTGTTTGCCTCCCGTGGTGGAAAAACCAAGGAACTTTTGCCTATCGTAGATATTTGCAAGGCAAAGGGTGTAAGAATCATTACGGTCACTGAGAACTTGGAATCTCCTCTTGCGCTGGCTGCGGATGTGGTACTGAAGCAGCATGTCAACCGTGAAACCGACAAATGGAATGCCCAGGGAACCACCAGCACCACGGCGCTTTGTATGATTTTCCACGCCCTGCAGGCTGCGGTCATTGAGCAGACCGGTTATCAGGCAGAGCAGTTTGCGCTGATCCACCCCGGTGGAGCTGTGGGCGAACGGCTGAACAACAAAGCTTTGTAAGATGTATTCGTACAACGGAACCGATGTGGTTGCAAGATCCTAAGGGCAGGAGGATGGATATGTATTTGGGCATTGACCTTGGTAGTACCAATATCAAGGTTGCGATCTATGATAAAATGCTGAACCTGGTGGATCGTCAGAGCCGCCCGGTGGAGTATATTCGGGACAATGGCTATGTTGAGTTTGATGCGTATCTTTATGTGCGCCAGCTGGAAGCGCTTTTGTCGGATATGCTGCGGACCAATGGTATCCGCAGTGTTCGCCAAATGGCCTTTACCGGACAGGCGGAGTCTCTTGTGGTTTTAGGCAAGGACGGAGCGCCGCTGATGAATGCCATTTCCTGGATGGATGAGCGTTCCGTGCAGGAATGTGAGGAGTTGGGGAAGAAGTTTTCTGCGGAGCTTTGTGAGAAAGTGACCGGTCAGATGGCTGTTTTGCCCACATGGCCTGCCACAAAAATCCTTTGGCTGAAGCGGAACAGACCGGAGATTTTTGATAACGCAGCGACCTATATGCTGCTGAAAGACTATGTTGTCTACTACCTAACAGGTAAAAAGCTGGCAGATATGTCCATTGCCACCTTCTCATTCTACTTTGATATCTACAAAAAGGCGTATTGGCAGCAGATGCTGGAAGCCATCGGTATTTCCGAGGCGCAATTACCTGCCCTTTGCGAACCTTGTACGGTAGCAGGGGAATTGCTGCCGGAGATTGGGCAGCGATTGGGAATTGACGGGGGATGCCAGGTGAATGTGGGCACCCTGGATCATTTTGCCGGTATGATCGGCACCGGAAACATTACGCCCGGCGGCATCACCCTTTCCACAGGTACGGTGATGGCATTGGCAGCTATGTGTGATACACCGGCCCCGCAAAATTCCGGCATCGCCATGCATTACGGTTTCCGACCCGATACCCACGTTATGCTGCCCGTAGCAGAAAGCGGTGGTGTCAGTCTGGAGTGGTTCCGCCGAAACTGTATGACGGATGTGGATTACGATCAAATGAATCGTGTTCTGGCGGAAAGAGAAGAAAATTCGCTTCTGTTTCTTCCGTATTTGGTGGGCAGCAACGCGCCGGATTTTGATGCGGAGGCCACCGGCGTGTTTTGGGGTCTGCGTCAGGAGCATGATGCTTACGATATGGCCCATGCGGTTATGGAGGGTGTGTCCTTCGTGCTGAGAAAGAACTGCGATCACATAACGGGGAAGGGGTTGCAGCTGCATTCCATCATTGCCACCGGCGGCGGCGCCAAAAGCGAAATTTGGTGTCAGCTCAATGCAGATGCTACGGGACTTCCTGTACGCATTCCTGCGGAAAAGGAAGCCGCGTGCCTGGGCGCTGCGATGGTGGCGGCGGTCTGTGACGGGGCATTTGCGTCTCTGGCCTCCTGCGTGGAAGCCTGTGTCCGGTTTGACCGCACCTATATGCCTGTAAAATCCGAGCATTTAGAAAAGAAATACCGCCGGTTCTGCGCCCTTTACGAAGCGGCAAAGAATATTGGCAATATCCAGTAAAAGAATCGAGCAGAATGATGAACCATTCTGCTCGATTCTTTTTTACACAAGCTCCACAATCAAATCAACCAGCGTTTGGAATGCTTCCTTTACCCGGTTTGCGGTTTCTGTTACTTCTTCGTGGCTGAACTTTACAGGCAATACACCGGTTGCCATATTTGTTATGCAGCTGACGCCCACTACCTGCATACCGCAGTGTCCGGCTACGATTGCTTCCGGAACGATGGAATGATTGCAGAAAAAGGAAACGGGTGCGTAAACCACCTACCATTCAGGAAACTGGAGTATAAACCATTTGTCATGAAAGAGTTCTTCCAACTGGTCTGCTTCAACAAAGGAACAGCTGCCCTCCTGATCACACAGATAATAACACCGGTCCATTACGGGTGGTGCGTTTCTTCCGTCGGGGTAGATTCGGTCATAGCGCCACTTAACCTGGATAACACCGTATACCTGATCTTCCACCTTGCGATAAATACCGGTTGCTCTGGAGGATACGAACTGCATTTCATCCGTAATTTCAATGTGAGGTGGCAGCAATTCGGATAAATCCATATTTGCGAGAATTTTGCCAAGCTTCGGCATTTTTTTAAGATCTTTCTCGTTATAGGCTGCTTCGCTTATATGAATATTGCCGTTTTCCGCATCGTGTCCGTATAAACCGGCGTAGTATCCGTTAAAAACAATTTCTTCATCTGTAAGAAAGCCATTCACCACACGGGTGTAGCTAGCGACAACTCTATCCGCATAACAAGTAACTCTCTGCAAGAAAACGCTGTTTTTGGACGGCGCAAGATAAGCCATCAGCTGCTTTTGCTCGTCGGTGATGAATATATCATCGGCGGTAATATAGCGCCGTGCGCTGTTTTCAATACCACCCTCTTGAATCAATGCCCGGATATTTGCTTTGGCTTCTTCCAGTGTGGTGTCGTAACCCACAGGGTAAGAATGCGCGGACGGATCTTCAAGCATTTTCAAAAAATCGTCTTTATAATGGAAGGCTTTTACACTCTGATCTGTTTTATCAAAGAAGCTGGTGTCAACTTTTCCGCCATTGAAGGCGATAACATCACCGTATCCCAAATCACCTCCATCAAACATATGGGGGAAATAGGTGACCTCACGGGTTGTTTCGTTGATCAGCATATAGTTTTCAATGCCGATCTGATCCAAAGAGAAGATAAAGGTGTCATAACCGTCAAATACATCCGCGGTGTAATAGGGAAACCGCAACAATATCTCGTCCGGCAACCCATCGCCCAGAATCACCTCGACTATGGACAGCCGCGCAATCAGATAGCGGTAGTCTGAATCGGGTTTGTAATAATAATCGGGCAGCACCTCGATCACATTCGCCTGAACAACGGTGTCCAGGTTAAAACGCGGGGGAAGTGCCGTTATGTAGGTTAAACCACCCGACCAAGGCTCACCGTATGTAATCTCCTGCTTGCCCGTAAGCTTAATGGGCTTGTCTTGCAACATTGGCGCGACAATAGCCACACTGACAATCAGCAGGAGGCAGGCCGCAATTGCCCCCAAGCGAAGCCATAATCTCTTGGGCTGTTTGCTTTTCTGACTGCGTTCATCCTTCTGTGGGATGTGCGTTTCCACAAGGTCGGGATCAAGGTGATTCAGATCTTCATTCCATTTTTCCTGTTTCATACGAAATATCCCTCACTTTCAAGTTTTTCTTTCAAGGCCCTTCATAAATAATAGTACCACAAAATTTGAAAGTGTCTAGTGATTTTGAAAAGTATTTGCGTTGCTTTAGTCAATCGGTACCACTTGCTTTTTGACAATCTATGGAGTACAATTTATAGCGAGTGCTATAAAAAAACGGAAAAGTGGAATAATTTTAAATTTTTCTGTGTTCTACAGGTTCATTTTGCAGTCGTAGCATATTACTGATCGCCGTGAAGGATTTGCATGTTGCAAGAAAGGGTATGAAGGATGAACATAAGCATCAGAAAATTTGAGAAACGGGATATACCCAATAAAGTTAGGTGGGTCAATGACCCCCAGAATCATACTTTTCTGCATTACGATCTCCCCCTGGAGGTAGAAAAAACGGATGCATGGTTTGAGAACATCAAGGACCGAAGCGATCGCTATGATGCAGTGATCGAAGCAGACGGTGTCCCCGTTGGCTTAATTGGTCTTTTATCTATTGACAGTAAGCACAAAAAAGCAGAGTATTATGTGATGCTTGGGGAACGGGCTTTTCTTGGGAAAGGTATTGCCGGAAAGGCAACCGCTCTGCTACTGGAATATGCATTTAAGGAACGGATGCTAAACAGAGTTTACCTTTTTACAGAAGTGGAAAATGTATCTGCGGTTAAATTATTTGAACGGATCGGTTTTAAGCGAGAAGGTGTCCTGCGAGACGATCTGTACAGCAAAGGAAGGTATGTGGACCGCTACATCTATGGAATGAATATGAAAGATTTTTAATGCAAACAAGTCCATTTGTTTAAAATTGGGAGATGAATGTATGAAGTGTCTGAACCTTGCTATAAAAAGAATTATGGATTTTGTCTTGTCTTTGGTGGGCTTGATCATCATTAGTCCGATCTTGCTGATCATCGCAATACTCATCAAATGCTCGTCGGAAGGTCCGGTCTTGTTTAAGCAGGAACGCCTGGGCTACAAGGGCAAGTGTTTTAAGATACTTAAATTTCGCACCATGGTGGTTAACGCGGAACATATTGGCACCGGTGTCGTGATAAAAACGAAAACCGACCCCCGTGTTACGAAGATTGGCCGATTTCTTCGGGCTACCAGTTTAGATGAACTTCCTCAGATCATAAATGTCTTGGCGGGCGATATGGCGCTGGTAGGCCCGCGCCCTCCTGTGACCTATCATCCCTATAAGGGTTATGAAAATTATCCGGAATGGGCCAAAAAGCGTTTCCAGATGCGACCTGGTATGACCGGACTTGTGCAGACAACCATTCGCAGCGATGCGCCTTGGGATGATCGGATCAAGGTCGATTGCGAATATGTGGATAAGTTTAGCGTACTGTTTGACATCAAGATTATATTGGATACCATAAAAACCGTGATAAAAGGTGAGGCGCGTTGAAAACAATCATTCAAGAGCTCGGTGAGTATAAAGGCAATCGCCTGTGGGTGAAGCGGGAAGATTTGATCCCGTTTTCCTTTGGTGGCAATAAGGCAAGAAAAGCGCAGCTTTTTTTTCAACAGATCGACAGTGGGGACTATGACTGTGTTATAACCTATGGTTCCGGCAGCTCCAATCATTGCAGAGTAGTTGCTAACGAATGCTGCAAACGAGGGCTGGAGTGTTATATTATCAGCCCCCAAGAAGCATCGGAACCAACATTTAACAGTCAAATGACGGCGCTCTTTGGTGCCAAGATCAAAATTGTTCCTGTCTCAGAGGTTCGCGATACCATTGAGAATCAATTGGCCCAATTGCAAAATGCCGGAAAGCGGCCGTATTTCATCCAAGGAGGCGGCCACGGCAATATCGGCACAGAAGCATATGTACAGTGCTACCGGGAGATCACAGAATACGAAAAAGCAGCGGATATGCACTTTGACTATATCTTTTTTGCTTCCGGCACGGGCACGACGCACGCAGGACTTGTTTGTGGGCAACTGCTAAGTGACGATGTAAGAAAGATTGTTGGGATCAGCATCGCCAGAAAAAATCCCCGAGGCCGGGATGTTGTGATAGACAGCATACGGGAATATTTGAAGGAACAGGGGGCTACGAAAATCACCGAAGAAGCTATTCAGAAAGCCACGATCTTCATTGATGACTATACCCAAGGATATGGGAAAGAGGACACAAGAGTCAACGAAACCATTCAGACTGTTCTGAAGAATTATGGTATTCCTTTGGATGGGGTGTATACCGGCAAGGCGTTTATGGGCATGGCGGAGTATTTGCAGCAAATCAAGAAGAAGAATATTCTGTTCCTGCATACAGGCGGTACGCCGTTGTTTTTTGATTATCTTAACAATGAATCTGCAAACTAGGTGAAAGTTATGAACATTCTAATTCTTAGCGTAGGTACGCGAAATAAGATCGTACAATATTTCAAAAAGGCGGTGGGGGCCGAAGGCAAGGTGGTCGCCACCGATATGAGTGCGCTCGCCCCTGCTATATACGATGCGGATAAGTTCTATCAGGTCCCCCGGATTACGGATTCAGAATATATGGACATCATTTTTAATATATGCAAAAAAGAACAGATTAGTGGTGTCCTGACATTGATCGACCCGGAACTGTCCCTGCTGGCAAAGCATCAGCAAGAATTTGCGACCCTTGGAGTAACGATAATCGGTTCTTCCTATGCCCTCTGCGAGCGCGCTCTGGACAAAATGGAGATGTTTGATTGGCTTACCGCCCATGGGTATAAATGCGCAAAGAGTTATGTGGACAAAGAGAAGTTCTATGCGGATGTGGATGCGGGTGTAATTACATATCCTGTGTTCGTTAAACCCGTCTGCGGCAGCGCAAGTATTGCGATCTCCAAGGTGTATGATAAAGAAACATTGGAGTTGCTTTTTGCGCATAATGACAACCTGATGATTCAGGAGTTTCTGAACGGCCAGGAGATTGGCGCGGATGTATATATTGATATGCTCAGCGGCGAGGTCGTTTCGATTTTCACTAAGAATAAGATCGTGATGCGGGCTGGAGAAACGGATAAAGCGGTTTCTTTCAAGAATGAAAAACTGTTTTCTTTGATTGAAAAGTTTGTGAAAGAAAGCGGATGGTCCGGACAGATCGATATTGATATTTTCGATGTAAACGGTGAGTATTACATTTCTGAGGTGAATCCCCGCTTCGGTGGTGGCTATCCCCATGCCTATGAGTGCGGTTGCGATCATATGAAGTTAATCTTGAACAATTTAGAAGGCAAAGTCAATGCACCGAGAATTGGAGAATATGATAGCGACATCTGTATGATGAAGTATAACGAATTACGGATCAAGCGGTTAGGAGAACAGGCATGAAGATATGGATTTTGAACCACTATGCCACGAATATGAAAAATAACAAAGGTGGCAGACACTATTGGTTTGCCAAGTTTTTAAACCAAGAGGGTCATCAGCCGGTGGTGTTTTGCGCAAGATCAGAGGACAACACCAATGCCGTTGAACTTGCTGAAGATATCCATACCCCTTTTGTGTATGTGAATATTCAGGGAGACCGCAAGAGAAAGTTTAGCCGCATACGGAGCATGCTCAGCTTTTATTCCAATGTGCAAAAGGTTGCCAAGCAATATGCCAAAACCGAGGGAAAGCCGGATGTGATCCTGGCCTCCTCTGTCCATCCGTTGACATTGGTTGCGGGACTTAAGCTGGCAAAGCACTTTAAGGTGAAATGCATTTGTGAGATGCGGGATATGTGGCCGGAAGCAATCTTTGCTTACTCTAGGCTCAAGGGCGATAGCCTGATCGGAAAACTGCTCTATCGGGGCGAAAAATGGATCTATTCTAAAGCCGATGCCTTGATTTTTACTCAGGAAGGTGGCGCAGATTACATACGCGCCCATAAGTGGGACCTTGAAAACGGCGGACCGATCGATATGTCCAAGGTCTACCATATTAACAACGGCGTCGATCTGCAGGCATTTGATCAGAATGCCCGCGAGTTTGTCTATGAAGATGCGGATTTGGATAACCCGGAATTGTATAAGATCGTGTATGCCGGTGCGCTTGGCCCGGTAAACGATATCGATTTAATTTTGGATACGGCAAAACTGATCACAGATCCCAAGATCAAATTCCTCATTTTTGGCGATGGCGGTTTACTGCCCAAATTACAGCAACGCCTGATCGATGAAGAAATTGATAATGTGGTGTTTAAGGGGCGTGTCAACAAGCAGTTTATCCCCTCTATTGATTGTCGCGCAGATTTGAATCTTGCCCACTGGAAGATGACTCCGTTGGTGGTGAGAATGGGCGAAAGCTGTAATAAGGTCTTTGAATACTGCGCCGCCGGAAAGCCTATATTCTACACAGTGCGTCCGTCTTATGGTATTGCGGAAAAATTTGACTGTGGCATTGTGACTGATGGGTTCTCTGCTGTAGATCTTGCCCGTGGCATTATGGAATGCGTGCATTTGCCTCAGGAAAGAAAAGAAGAATTGTCCCGCAATGCCCGCAAAGCTGCGGAATACTATGACTTTAAGAACTTAACGAAACAATTGCTGGATATTATTAAAACAGTATCTGCAAAGACGGAAGAATCTACTTATGCTGCTTTATAAGAAAAGCGCTGGGGAAAGAGCAAAATATCAACTATAAATATCGAATAAAAAAACACCGTAATTAGCGAATTTAACGCAAATTACGGTGTTTTGCTAACTATTTAGATAGCTTTCTGTTTTATACGCAAACCCCTTAAATAACACCTTCGGCAATTTCTGCTACCATACAATAACACAAATTTGCATTTCTGCGAAGCAGGGATGCTGGCAGCTGGCCCTGTTCCTTGTCCAGAAGAGCGTGCTTGAACGGACCGTTCTGCCAGGGGCGGTTAAGGGCGATGTAAATTTTCCGGGCTTCGATGATCTGACGCATACCGATGGTGATGCACCACTGAGGCATTCCCAGCAGGTCGCCTCTCTGGTAGCCGTACGCGTTGATGGTGCGGGTTTCTCTTGTGATGGGCAGGACTCTGGTACCCAACGCAGCAAAATCATTTGCAGACATAGGGTCATCCGGCTCCAGCGCCTCGTTAAAGGCAACGTGACCGTTGATGCCTAAGCCACCTAAGCACAGGTCAACGCCACCCAATTCTTCAATCATGGCATCGTACTGTGCCTCTTTGCCGGGCTCCGGGAAATGCCGCTGACTTTCCGGCATCACAAGCTCCGGCTTTACCCGCTCATAAAATTCCCGCTGCATTCTCCCGTAGAAGCTCATAGGATCATCCTTGGCAATCACAGTGGTGGGATCCCACATATACTCGTCCATATTGAAAAAATGGACATTTTTCAAGGAAACGTTCAGCCGGTTCACCATATCTGCCAGGATGGGATACTGATTTGTGGGACCAACCGGCACGATCATTACTGTTTTCTCATTTCTGGCGTTGTGAGCCATGATCTCTTCCAGCATGGTCATCGCCATGTCAAAATAGACGTCCCACTCTGTCTGTACAACTTTACACCGAACACCGTTTACTGTTTTCTCCATAGTGCCTTACCCCTCATATACGATTTTTCCTTCTACGATTGTCTTTTTTACATGCAGGTGACTGTCTGCGATGCAGAAATCCGCCCGTTTTCCCTCCTGAATACTGCCGCACTCGCCGGCAATACCGACCACCTCTGCCGGTGTCAGGCTGGCCATACGCACGGCATCTACAAGACAGATACCCGCATCATACACCAGATTCTGAACCATTTGATCCAGCGCCTGCACACTTCCGGCATAATGGGTTTTATCCTCCATAATGGCAACGCCATCTTCTACGAACACCTTTGTGCAGTTCTCACCGCTGCCCAGGGTAAACCGCTGACCGTTTGTGCCACCTGCTGCTGCAATAGCATCTGACACCACACATACCTTGTCTGCGCCTTTGCATTTATAGATCATCTGGGCAAGCTGCGGGGGTGTATGGTGGTTATCCGCAATCATTTCTGCGGTGATGGCATCACTGGTCATGGCATATTCGCACAATCCGCATCTTCTCTGCAGACCCGTCTTATGCAAGGTGGACATAGCGCAGTAAATATGGGTACAATGGGTCATGCCATTTTCCATCGCCGCTTCCACATCCTCCGGCTCTGCATCGTCGTGTCCGCCGGAAATAACGATACCCGCCTCATGGAGTGCTTTTATCATGGCAGGCATTCCGGGCAGCTCCGGTGCCAAAGTGACCTCGCTGACAACATCACGATTTTCAAGAATCCATGCGTAGCCATCCTCCGGCGTGAGCAGCGCTTCCTCTGGGTGAGCGCCTTTGTTCTTTACCGAAATATACGGACCTTCCAAATGTATGCCGGTAAAGCGGCAACCCGGTTCTCCTCCACCGGTCTTCCACATCCTAAATGCGTTCAGGAAGTCCAGGGTTTGGGGAATGGGCGCTGTTACGGTTGTGCATTGGGCAGAAGTCACACCATGCTCGGCAAGATATTGGGATACCAAAGAAAAGGTTTCTTCAGTTGCTTCCATATAATCGTGACCCAATGCGCCGTGGTTATGGATATCGACCAGTCCGGGTAAAATGTACGGCAAATCCCGGGTATTCGTTTCTTTGCCTGCAGTAATTTCTGTGATCTTGCCGTCCTTCCAGTGGACCGTTCCGCCGTAGAGAATCTTATCCGGCAACACAATATTACCGGTCAATTGACCATCCATAGTCCTATCGCTCCTTTGTGCTTTCAAAAAAGTTTACTTCTTTTCCAGCTCCGCAATCCAGGCATGATCCGGGTCATTGGAGCGGTTAAAGCCCTGGTGTTCACCTGCCATCAGCCACAGGAAATAGGTGGCGTATGCCGGCGTGCTGACCGCTGCGTGATATCCGTAGGGGAACTCCACCAGCTCGTCATTCTTTACCCGGTAGGCTTCATCCACAGAACCGTCTGCAGTGTAAAGACATTGCACCGCAAAGCCTTCCTTGGGGTCAAACAGGAAGTAATAGATCTCTTCTGCAATGCATTCTGCGGGCATATTGTCCTCATCGTGCTTGTGGGGAGGGAAGCCCGCCCAGTTACCGGGGGTTACGTAGCACTCGCCGATCGTCAATGCCTTGGCGTTGGAGTTTCCGTCAATAATAAAGCTGGTTTCCCGCTCCCAGGGTTGAATGCCCAGTTTCTTGAGAACCACGTGGTCTTCGCCCAAAAGCTGCGGTGCGGTCTTTTCCTTTACGGTGGCGCCGCACACTGCGATTTTTACGTGTCCGTTGCCCTCAATGGTCAGCTGTTGCTGGATGGGCATATAGAAGCTGACAGCCTTTTTGTTTTCAAAAACCGTATTCCGATTGCCGATTTTCTCCCAGACCTGACCGTCAAAACGCACGGTGCAGTAGCCTTCCAGGAGAACAAAGCCGGTTTCTTTGTCCTTGGTGTTGTACTGAATGCTCTCACCGTCTTCCAGTTCAATGATGCCGAATTCCAGCATTTTCAGGCTGGACTGACCAATTGTGCTGATGGGGGTGTAACCGGACGCCTTTTCATAACGTTTCTTAAAATTCATAGATTATCCTTTCCGTGCAATTTGCACCGTTTGTTTTTTATCTACCCAAATACCGCTTCTGCAGTGGCAACGATGCCAAAATCGGCATAGTCAAATATCGGTGCGTTCCGATCCGGGTTGATCGCAATTACCGTACCGGACTGTTGCATGCCTGCAATATGATGCACTGCACCAGAAATACCGATTGCTACATAAACCGGCGGGCTGACCTGTTTTCCCGTCAGACCCACTTGTTTGAGATAAGGCAGCAAATCCAAGTCCACTGCGCCTCTGGATGCGGCTGTCTCAAACCGGATTTGCCCGGTTTGGCTGTTTTTTTGGGCAACATATGCTTCAATTGCCTTTTGGGCACCTTTTGCGCCCCGACCGATGGCGCAAATCACATCTGCGCTTCCTTCTGTCAGTGTGCGCACAGTAGCCATTTGGGGCCTTGTTTCGCAGGCGATTTTTGCAATCACGTTTCCGGAAAATGCCGGGCGGAACATATACAGATTCTCGCCGTCGGTCTGGAGCGCAGTACAATCAGCGCAAAGACCGGTTTTCAGCAGCGCCGCCACCTGGGGCGCAATCCTTTTACTCCAGGGATCGCTGTCCCAAAGGACAGCTGAGGGGTTTTGCTCTTTTATTTGCTCCACGAAGTGAGTAATAAAGGCACCATCGTTTGTATCGTTTTTGGGAATAAGGGTGATATCATCACTGATACTTTCTGCCATTTCCAGGCATTTTTTACCAACAATCCAAACTTTTTTCAGCTTTGTATCTGCGCCGTTGTGCTCCGGAAGGATTCTTTGCTTTTCTTTGGAGAGTCCCTGTTCAATCAAAGATTCCAGCATAGCCGCTTCCACAAATTGGCATTTTCGCTTGCCTTCCTCGTTTCGGAAGGTTTTCAGCACCTTTGTGGGGGAACCCTTTGTTCCACATCTGCTTACATCCGCCTGCAAGGCTACTGCATCCCAGAGGACCACTTCACTCCGCTTAGAGCGGATACTGGGAAGCCGCAACTGGTGAATTCTCTCAACCGTGATCAGCGCAGGGTACTCTGCCGTGCATTTCTCTGCATCTCTGGTGGCGCAAATAAGCCTGTCCTCGGTGTTTTTGATTTCCATTACATTGGTGATTAGGGACAAGCCTGCAGTTCTTGCCAGGGACGGACCGGTCTGCCCGGTATCTCCATCCACCGTCTGTCTGCCGCAGATCACCAGATCCGGCTGTAATTTCTGCACAGCGAGGGACAGGGCATATGCCGTTGCCAAGGTATCCGCCCCGGCAAAGGCTTTGTCGCAAAGCAAATATGCCTTTTCTGCGCCCAACCTTGTCAGCTCCAGCAAAAAATCCTTCGATTTTTCCGGGCCCATAGACAGGAGTATGACCTGCGCATCTTTTATTCGCAGCGCTGCCTCGTAGGCACATGCATCAAAGGGATTTATCTCCCCGGATGCAGCCTGTTTTACACATACTACAATCCGCATAGCTTACCGTTCCTGATAAATGGGCGCCAAAGCATCATGCACCGCAATATACTCTTTGAGAATGGTTTCGTATTGTTCAGTGTTCTCCGGGATGGGAGAGGTAATGGATTCTATTCTGATACACTTCTTTACCGCTTCCTGGGGAGAAGCAAACACACCCACGGCAACACCTGCCAGCATGGCAGAACCCAGAGAAGAATCGCTGCTGACGGTTTTCACCAGCTCCATACCTAAGCAATCTGCCGTGATCTGCCGCCACAGCTGACCCTTGGCGCCGCCGCCGATGACCGTAGCTTTTTTTCCAAGGGGCAGACCCAGTTCTTCCAAGGCTTTTCTGGAATGAAGCAGGGATAGCGACACACCCTCCAGCACGCTTCTGGTAAAGTGCGCCTTTGTGTGATGCGCCCGAATACCGACAAAGCTTCCGCAGAGTGTCGGGTCTGCATAGGGCGTCAGCTCACCGTTAATATACGGGTGATACCGCAGCCCCTCACTTCCTACGGCAATAGCAGCAGCATGATCGCTCAATTCCCCGTAATCACCACCAAAGGTGTCCCGGTACCAACGGTAAGAACCGGCTGCTGCCTTAGTGCCTGCGCCGGGATACCATAGGCCATCCACAATGTGGGCATAATTGACCAGGTATTGACAGGGATAAGGTTTTTTTGTGATGACGCAAATACGTCCGGCTGTTGCCAGTTTCACAGTGACATCGCCGGGATTTACTGCGCCGGAAGCAAATACTTCCATAACGGTATCTGTGGTACCGCAGATCACCGGTGTGCCCTCTGCCAATCCAGTAAGGCGCGCAGCCTCCGCCGTCACACTGCCGATGATATCTGTCGGTTTTACAACAGGCGGCAGCATGTCTTTCCGGATACCGGCAATTCGCAGCAGCTCCTCGCTCCACTGTTTTTTTGCAGCATCAAAGAGCATACTGCCCTGGGCTTCAATATGGTCTGTACAGTACACGCCCGTCAGACAGTAGCGGATATAATCCTTTTCAAATAAAATATAGCGCAGCTTGCCAAAATTCTCCGGCTCATGCTCCTGTACCCATAAAATCTGAGGCAGGGTCCAAAGGGTATCCGGCTTGTGGTAGGTGATGTTCAGAATTCTTTCTCCGTGCGCTTTTTTCAGTCGCTGTGACTGCTCACGGCAACGGGAGTCTGTCCAAAAAATTGCAGGACGGATGGGTTGAAAAGCTTCATCGCACATAACCCATGTGTGGGTGGCGGCATCAACAGCCAACGCAAGTATATCTGTGGGAGCAATGCCGCTTTTTTGCAGTAATTCCTGTAAGTTTTGGCACAGCGCCTGGATCCAGTCAGCAGGATTCTGCTCGCACCAGCCAATTTGGGGATAATAGGTAGGATATTCCACCATATTCTCCGCCACAATGCTGCCGTCCGTACTGATGAGTGTTGCTTTGGAAGAACCGCCGCCAAAGTCAATTCCCAGTAAATATTTCACGTTGTTCCCACCTCCGCAATACGTTTAATACTGTTCCAAACGGAAACCTCTTTCTGCAAGAAATTCATAAACCCGACCCTCGTCCGGGACGCTTTCTCTTGCGCCGGTGCCGGTACATTTCAATGCGGAAACTGCGCTGGCAAAGATGCAGCAATCCCGGTAGTTATAACCCTTAACCATTGCCGCTGCAAATGCACCGTGGAAAACATCTCCCGAACCGTTGGTATCCACCGCATCAACCGGGAAAGCAGGATATCTGTTCACATTCCCCTGATAGAGAACACCGCCTTCCTTGCCGCAGGTAACCACCACCACTTCCGGGTGGTACATCTCATACAGCTTTGCTGCAGCTGCTTCCGGGGTTGTGCATCCGGTGTGGGTTATTGCGAATTCTTCCGACGGAATCATCACATCCGTCAGCTTCAGCAAGCGTTCCACACCTTCATAAAGACCGCCGCAGTCATACAAAACCTTGGTGCCGTTTTCTTTTGCCACGCAGCAGGCAGCTTCTGCTGCATTCATTTCGTTACCGTCTACCATTAGAATATCGGCTTCCGCAACGGCTTTTTCCATAGCTGCATCCAATTGCAGCGCAGGCACATCGCCTCTGTCAAAAACGCAGGTTCTGGTAGCGGTATCCTTTGCCAGCCAGATGGTGGATGCAAAGCTGCGATACCCCTCCATTCGCTTTACCAAGGAGGTATCCACACCGTATTTTGCAAAGTCCTCCAGCAGAAATTTTCCGCTGTTATCTGCTGCCAGCGTGCCGATAAATCCGGCGGGGATGCCCAGCTTTGCACAAGCCACAATGCCGGTAGCGGTTGGACCGCCACCGGCTATTTTGCTGGACAATGCCCGCAGTTTGGTATCCTCTTTCGGAAAACTGGGGACGGTGATGAGCGTATCCATCACACAAGCGCCGATACCCACAACTTTCAATTTGGTCTTATTAGGCATTTGATTGCTCCTATATTATTTTGCTTTTCCGTTGGCACCGACTAGTCGGATCTTCTCCACGGCAAGCTTTTTTACCGTTTCAATGGGCTTTTTCATAAACAGGTCGATGGCAAGACTTCTGTTGGGGTCATCCAACGTTTCCTTGGTGCCCTCAGCAAAAGCGCAGCATACATCTGTGCCAATGTTCATTTTCCGGACACCTGCAGCAATCGCTGCTTTTACCTGCTCATCAGGAATGCCGGAGCCGCCGTGGAGCACCAGGGGCAAACCGCCCGTTGCTTCCCGGATTGCCTTGACCCGGTCGATGTCTAGTTTCGGCTCTTTCTTGTAATGACCGTGGGCATTTCCGATGAGAACCGCCAGGCAGGTTACGCCGGTCCGCTTCACAAATTCGGCAGCTTCCTGGGGATCGGTGTATTCTTCCATAGCATCGTCATTGACGCTGCCCACGTGACCCAACTCGCCCTCTACGCCCACGCCGATGGCGGCGCAGGTTTCTACGATGTGCTTTGTCAGCGCAACATTCTCATCAAAAGGAAGGGCGGATGCATCCAGCATAATGCCGGTTGCGCCCCAGTACAGAGCCTTCATCACTTCCGCTTCACCGGGGCTGTGATCCAGGTGATAGCACACCGGAACGGATGCCTTTCTGGCTGCGGCAACGATGACCGGAGACAGGTAATAACCCACTTCCTGATTTAAAAGGCGGGGATAAACCTGCATAATCACCGGCGCTTTTTCCTCTTCCGCCGCCTGGATGACACCCATTACAGTTTCCACATTATACACATTAAAGGCCGGGATGCAGTATCCGCCCGCTTCGGCCATTGCGATCATTTCCTGCAGTGTTACTAGCATATTTTACTCCCTCTTTTTTTAGAGAATCAATTCTTCAATGGACAGAATTTCTACATCGTCCGGCGCAGCGGCCTTCAAAGCGGCATACTCGGAAACACTTGCGGTTACGATAACCTTTGCATCAACGCCCTTCGCGTTCTGAATGCGGCACTTGGCAACGTCGATAATCACATTTTTCAGCCACTCCTGCATCAGAAGATTGCCCGCCCACATAGTCTCGGCGCCGTGGCAAAGCATTTCCTTAAGCTCAGCGCAGGCGGAGATGACCTTTCTGGCATCTTCCGTTTCACCCAGGTCACGGGATAACTGGAACGGATCCTGGTAGGTCACTTCGCGACCGGTGGGTGCCACGGTCAATGCGCCTTTTTCCAACAGTTGCGCCAGGAAAGCGGTAAATGTGACGATCTCTGCGTTCAGACCGATGTCCCATTCCTTATACTCCCGCTTGAAAACTTTTGCATCCTGAGGATCGTAGGCGACGACCTTTTTGTAAGCATTCAGGGTCTCTGCGCAGGCAGTCATCTGCTCTTTGGTCTCGTTTGCTGCGCTGATCAAGTATTCCAGCTGCTGACCGCTAACAGGCTCCTCTGCCAGAACAGTAAAGGCAATGTTTGCTTTCTCCAGCACCCGGATAGCCTTGACAGCGGCTTCCGGCACCTGGTATCTGGCATCTACACCCAAAAACAGCAGCAGGTCAGTCTTTGCACTGTGCGTTTCTATGGCTGCACGAAGTGCAGCATCCAGCTCGGTTTTGCCGTAGGCATTACCGGTTTCCAGGCAATTTTCTACCAAAGCGTTGATGTATTCCGGCAGCGCGCCCTCCAGGGCAGCCTGGAGTCTTGCCTCCTTGGTGAACATTACAGGATCCCAGCCGGTTGTACAGTCATGGACACAACCGCCACAGCAGGCGCATTCATACAGGCTGTCAGCAACATCGTGGATCGTCAGCGCATCACGGGTGACAAGGGACAGTCCCAAGGCTCTTGCCTTTGCGGTGTTGCGCTCCAGACCGGAGGCATTGCCGATGAGGCAAATATGGTGGCACATCCAACAAAAACGGCAGGCATCAATATGCTGTTTGCTTTTTTCTGTCATGATCATATCTCTCGTACCTCCCCTTTGATTACAGACCCAACTTGAACGGATTCATAATGCCGTTGGGGTCAAGCTGCTTCTTAAGGCCCTCCAGCACCTGCATGGCAGGACCGTACTGCTCTTTCACATAGCGACCCAACTTGATGCCTACACCGTGGTGGTCGTTAACCACGCCGCCGTTTTCCAATGCGGCCCGGATACCGGTGGTCCAAATAGCCTGGTGCAGCCGGAGGGCTTCCTCCGGATCTTCCGGCACAAATTCCGGCTCCACAATAAACCGGTCGTACATCATAGCGCCCCACTCATACCAATGGGAGAAATGGGCGATAAACTTTGCCTGGGGGAAGTTGGTTTCAATGGCTTCCTTCATGGCGTAGTAGATCTTTTCAATCTTTCCGTAAGGCGCAATGGTATCCATGGTGCCGTACAGCTTAGGCAGATCCAGCGCATGTCCGGGGTAGAAGAATGTGATCTTTTCCTTCCACCACTTCTCACCGTACTCACTGCCCAGATCTTCTGCACCGTACTTGGCAAAGGTCTCCAGCAGGATCTCTTCTTCCACATCCACCAGCTTGGTTACGCCCTCGTAGGCAATATTCATAAATGCGCCCTTGCGTTCCACGCCCACAACCTTCTTAATCAAAGAAGCGGTCTCTGCCTCGTCGTAAAGACGCATGACAGAGGGCTTAAACTTCTGCAGCAGTTCCTTGGAGGCTTTGAAAGCAGCATCCATATCCTGGAACAGGAAGGCCCGGAAACGGCGCTCCTCCGGCTGGTCGTAAATCCGCAGCTGCGCCTTGGTGATTACACCCAGCGTGCCCTCAGAACCGATGAAGATCTGGTTCAGGTCGGGACCCACGGCATGCTTTGGCGTGGGGGAGGTGTAGATGATATCGCCATTGGGCAGAACCACTTCCATTTGCAGGACCATATCATCGATCTTGCCGTACTTGTTGGAGCAGACACCAATGCCTCTGTGGGCAAGGAATCCGCCAACTGTGGAGCAGGTAAGGCTGGAGGGATAGTGCATGGTAGCCTTGCCTACCTCATTGGCTGCCCACTCAATGTGCTTGTAAATAGCGCCGGTGCCGCACTCTATGTACATGGCTTCGGTGTTGATCTCATAGATCTTATTCATACGCTTGGTATCCAAAACGATACCGCCACATACCGGAAGAGCGCCGCCTTGCGAACCGCCGCCTGCGCCCCAGGTGGTCACAGGGATCTTGTAATAATTGGCAATCTTTAGAACCTTGGAGGTTTCCTGTGCATCCTTGGGCGCGACCACAAAATCCGCTTCCGGCATTCTTCTGCCCCGATCTGCCCACATACGGGACAGCCAGTAATAGTCCACGCTGTGTGTCAGTTTATCAATTTCCTTTACAGAGCAATTTTCTTTGCCCACCGCATCTTCCAACTCGGTCAAAATCATGGAAAACAAAAAGTCGTTCATTTGCATTTTCTCCTTTGCTATTTTAATTAAGAACCTTCTATTACCACGCAAGTTTTACCAATATGAATTATACTGCTTCTATATCTAGTGCACAAGCAATTTTCGAAAATATATTTCATAAATATTTTTTTGTTTTCATTTTTGTTTTGGTACTGGAAATTTTTTTCACTTTGATATATAATAGACTACATAAATAAATACGCGGCATATTCAAGACAGGAAGGTTAGGTATATGAAATCCATCATTTTACAGATTCGTTCCAATTACGATAAAATGGGGCGCGGAGAACGGAAGATCGCTGACTGCATTTTGTCCGACCCACATTCCATTCTTTCCCTTACCATCACGCAGCTTTCCCAAAAAGTAGAGTGTGGCACTGCAACACTGGTTCGTTTTGCCAAACGGCTCGGGTTTATGGGGTATCAAGAGTTGAAAATTGCCATTGCCCAAGAGATTTCTACACTTTCCGCGAAAAACGAGCCGACTTCGTTAGATGAATCCTGCTATGGCATATTTTCTCAAAAATTACGGGATGTTCTGATTGCACTCCAGGAGACACGCTATACCTTAGACCCCATTTCCTTGGATGCGGCAGCAAACAAGATCATGCACGCCAAGCGGATCGTCCTGTTTGGTCTGGGCAACTCCGCCGCCATCGCACACGATGTGCAGCATAAGTTTCTGCGAATCGGCTTAAACGCAGTTGCTTGTTCCGATAACCATATGCAAGCGATTATAGCTTCCCATTTGGATGCAGACTGTGTTGCCATCGGCATTTCCCACTCCGGGCGGTCTGTGGATATTGTGGAGGCTTTGCATCTGTCCAGGATGAATGGCGCAACCACCGTCTGCATCACCAATCACGATACATCCCCCATTACAGAGGTATCTGACATTTGCTTGTACACAAAATCCGATGAAACAGAGAACTCTATTTTAGCGCTGAGCTCCCGTATTGCGCAGTTAACGATTTTTGATGCCATTTATACATACATCATTGCAAATGCCAATGCATCCTCCAAGGAAGCGATTCTTCGCACAGAAACTGCTTTGAAGGAAAAGAAATATTGAGATAATACAAAGCAGGTGGGGCGCATAGAGGTAACCCCGGAGGATTAAAGGTGAACTGCCCCGGTTTTACGCCTTGGGGGTTATTGTTGCTTTTTGGAAGTCGGCGGTGATTCGTTTCCTTATTTTATACGTTAAATAGTAACAGCACCAGCCTGCTTGGGCGGTGCTGTTTTGTTTTTGACGTTTGTTGATGGTTAGACAACTCACCGGAGCTGACCGTACTGTCCGGGGAGAATGCCGGTTTCCTTTTTGAATACCTTTGTGAAATATCCAGCATCCCGATAGCCTACCATTGCCGCAACCTCTGCTACGGAGCACAGTCCGTTTTCCAGCAGTTGCTTAGCCCGAAGCATCCGGTTGTCCAAGCAATATCTTGACGGGGTTTTACCGGAATACTGCTTAAACAGGTTTCTGAAACAACTTTCGCTGACATGGCACATTTTTGCCAAAGATGCAACATCTGTGTCCCCATAGGGATTGTCCAACAAATAGCGGATCGCAGGCGCGATGGGGAAGTATTCTCTGGAGAACACAGCTTCCTTTTGGTAACGCCTGGCGATGCGGGTTAGCAGATCGTAGAGGATTGCTCTGAAAGCACTAAAGGAAAAGGAAAGCTGCTTGTAACACAAAATTGCTTCAGCAACATTGTCTTCAAAGGAGCCAATTTTGTTTGCAATCAAGGGCATAATCTCTTGGCTGCAGGTAAAGGACTGACCTTCCGTATCACGCAGTTCAAATTCAATCAATTGTGTGATGGCATACTTACCACCGCAAGCGTAAAACCGGGCGCGGTAACGGCAGCCTTGCGGAAAATACAGGAAAGAACCCTGGGGAAAAGAAAGTCTTCTGCCGTCCGGCAGCAAATATTCCGCCCGACTGTCTTTTAAATACAACAGTGCAGATGTGGGTCGGGGCTTGGAGAGCATGAGAAATTCCTGTCCGTCATTCCATTGCTGGTCAATGGCAGCCAGACGGAACAGGCTGTAATCTGCAAGATACAGATCTTTCCATTCTATAATACGCAATCTTACCGCCTCCCTTGTTATGATTATAGTAAAATCACATAGGAATGTCAATCGATATAGATGTATCGACTTTACGGAAAATTACTATTTTTATGTAATTTAATCCATTGTGCCTCCCTAACAAATGTGCTATGCTTTTTCCGTAAGCTACTGCACTGTAGACTATAAAAATAATAAAGAGGTGCCTTGTCATGGAATATCGGGTAAAAATCGGCCTTGTCCCCCTGCGGCGAGATGTAACCGCACGCCCAGGCGCATTCAACTGGGAGAGAGCGGAGGCTCGCTGTGCCGAATCGGTCAGCTATATTAAAAATCATTTCAGCGATGAGACCATCAGTTTTGTGGATTTAGAGGGCATCAACGACGTGGGCGTTCTCTACTCCGAGCAGGATGTGGATGCCGTTGTCAACCGCTTTCAGGAAGAAAGTGTAGATGCGGTATTTTTGATCAACGGCAACTTCGGCAACGAAGAGGCTGCCGGTATGGTTGCCAAGGCACTGGGCAAGCCGGTGCTTCTGTGGGGCCCGCAGGACGATGTGTTCGAGCCGGACGGCACCCGCTATACCGACTCCCAATGCGGCCTGTTCGGTACCAGCCGGATGCTGCAGCGGATGAACATCCCCTTCTCTTACATTGAAAACTGCCATATTGAAGATCCCATTTTTGCTGAAGGTCTTCTGAAGTTTGCCGGTGTGGCATGTGCCGTGAAGAACTTTACCGGCATGCGGATTGCACAGGTGGGCTGCCGTCCCAAGCCTTTCTGCTCCGTTATCTGCAACGAAAGCGAGCTGATGGAGAAGTTTGACATTCGACTGATCCCCATCAATCTGGCAGTGGCACTGGATAAGTACAACCGCATTTTGGATACCAAGAAGAACGAGCTGGCTGCCGGTGCTGACAAGTTACGCCAAATGTATCAGCTGGATGAAGCCTCCGATGCAGCAGCAGAAAAGATCTATGCTTTTGTACTGCTGTATCAGGAAATCTTTGAAGAGTATAAAGTAGCTGCCATTTCTGCTGAGTGCTGGTCTGCTATGCGGCTGCTGGTGGGCGCTTTGCCCTGCGCTGCCTATGCGATTCTGGCAGATATGGGCTATATTATCGGCTGCGAAAGCGATGTCCACGCAGTGATGACCCAGGTGCTGCTCAAGAGCCTGACTCTGGGCAAGAAACTGCCCTTCCTGGGTGAGTTCACCACCCGCCACCCCACCGACCGGAACATCGAGCTGCTGTGGCACTGCGGACCCTTTGCCTATTCGTTGCATAAAGAAGGCACACCCTGTAAGGTTGTCAATATGCAGGAGTGGTTCCAGGTCAAGGACGGTCACTACACCGTTGCCCGAATCGACCAAGACCACGGTGATTACTCTATTGCCGTCTGCGCTTGCGACAGCGCAGAAGGTCCCTACACCAACGGTACTTATCTGTGGGGTAAGTTCAACAATCTTTCCAACGTGGAACGCAAGCTCATTGAAGGACCTTACATTCACCATATGTCTGAAATCGAGGGCGACTTCATTGAGCACATCCGGGAATTCTGCAAGTATGTGCCCGGTCTGCGCTTTGATTATATTGATTAAGCGTTAAGCTTTATGAAAGAAAATCGAGGGAGTATCTGCTATGGATAAATTAACGGCTCTGAATCAGGCCAATCCTCACATCCATATCTATTCCGTCCATGAGGAAGCCTTTCGTGCTTATGGACGGGTAATCACCGCCGATACCACCGTATTCTGCAAAACAGCAGAAGCAGCGGTGGAATTTCCCCCAGAGGGCAGCAAATATTTGGCATCTGTTCCGGAACTGGAGGCCCTGCCGGAGACTGCAGCGCTGAACGAGGAGTACTGCGGACAACTGGATGAACAGTGGGGTTTGTGCTTGGGCCATGCCAACCAGCTCAACGCCTTGGAATGGCACACCTGCAACGAATTCAATATTGCCGCAAGGGAACTGGTGCTGTTGCTTGCCAAGCGCAGCGATATGGACGAAAACCACCGTCTGGACGCAAATAAAATCAAAGCGTTCTACCTTGCTCCGGGAGAAATGGTGGAAATTTTTGCAGACACACTGCATTTCTGCCCCTGTGAAGTGACAAAGGACGGTTTTTCCTGTATCGTAGGACTGCAGCGGGGTACAAACCATCCCCTTGAAAACCGCAAGCAGGGACTGTTGTGGGCAAAAAACAAATGGCTGCTTGCCCACGAAGACAATACATCACTGGTGCAGCGGGGTGGCTACCCGGGCATCTACGGCGAAAACTGGGTGATTTATCCCATTGATTCGCAGAAAGTATAATAACATGTAAGAAAGATCTTTGATGTTTCACATGATCCGCTCCGAATTGGAGGATGCGGTGGGTGTAGAAAATGCCTCTACTAAGAAAAATGAGCGTGCAGCCTATAGTGTAACTACTTTTGGCTCGCAACGGCATCGGCATTCTGTCCACCAAGTACGGCAAATTTTTACTGCAAATTAGAAACAAAAACACCGTATTTTGCGATGCTTATCGCAAAATACGGTGTTTTTCTAACTATTCAAAGAACTACACAGCCACTTAGGCT
>JAZNRW010000134.1:0-4180 GCA_045590835.1 Faecousia sp. | reverse complement strand
GGTCTTTTCATAAGCGTCATTGCGAGACTTGCATAAGCAAGTCGTGGCAATCTCCGCCAGGATATAGAGATTCCCACGGCTGCTTACGCAGCCTCGGAATGACAACTTTTTAACAAAGTGACATTCGCCCTATGGGCAGGTTTTTTGCGGGTTTAAGTATCGGTTGCGCAGCACATAGTATGCGCCCATAATGAACACCAGGGATCCCAGCCATGCCACCGGCTCGGAAAAATACAGCACTTCCTGCCCCAGCCACAGGTATAGCCCCTTGGCCACCAGCACCCGAGCGCCACATTCGGTGAAGCCGGAGATCATGGAGGGAAGAGAGCTACCCACAGATTGCAGAGCGCTGCGGTAAGCATAAATCAAAAACAGGATGATCAGGGACGCCGACATCGTCATCAAATACCGATGTCCAATGGCCAGCGCCTGCCCGGATCCAACCTCTGCGCTGTCCATAAACAGGCTCAGTAGCTGCCGTCCGAACAGCGCCATCAATCCACCAACAGCCAGCGCCATGCCGATGCCGATGCCGATGGTGGCGCGCATACCGGCGCGAACCCGGTCCAGCTGCTTGGCGCCGTAGTTCTGAGAGAAGAAGGTGGTGGCTGCAAAGCCAAGGGAGATGGCCGAGCATTCCAGCAGGCCGTAGACCTTGTTATTGGCAGTGTAGCCTGCCACAAAAATGCTGCCCTGCAGATTCACCGTAGACTGCAGGAGCATACCGCTGGCATTGATCACCACATACTGCAGCGCCAGCGGCAGGCCGAAGACCAACAGCTCCCGGATCATCTGTCCATCCGGGCGGAAGGCTTCCCTGTCCAGCTTCACATGCTCCACCTTGAGGATCCGCATAAAGCAGTAAATAAATGCCACCAGCTGAGCGGTCACAGAAGCAATGGCTGCCCCAAACACGCCCCATTTCAGCAGAAATACCGCCACCAGATCCAATCCGATATTCAGCACCGCTGCGATCACCATGGCGATCAGCGGAGATTTCCCATCACCGAAGGCCCGGAGGATGGAAGCGGTCATATTGTACCCCGCCACCGCCAGGCTGCCGGCGATCATGGTAGACAGGTAGATCACCGCGTCATCCAGAATATCCCCCGGCGTTTTCAGCAGCTCCAGCACCGGCCGGGTCAGCGCAAGTCCCACCACCGTCAGGATCACGCCGATCCCGGCGCTCAGCAGGCAGGACATAGCTATAGCCTTGTTCATTTTCCCAAAATCCCGCTCTCCAAAATACCGGGATACAAAGGTGGCAAACCCCTGGGTCATGGTGGTGATGGTCCATAAAATCACCCAGTAGCTCCAGTCAGTAGCGCCCACCGCAGCCAACGTCTTCACGCCTACCCCCCGGCCTACAATGGCCGCATCGGCGATCATATACAGCTGCTGACCCAAATTAGCCAGAATCAGCGGCAGTGAAAAGCTTAAAATCAGCTTTGCCGGATTGCCGGCGGTCATATCCTTGACTCTGCTCATACCCTTCTCCTTTTCCGCATATTTTCTTCATTATACAGAAAAAAGCGGAAAAAGTACATACCCAACCTTACATTTAGGATTCCGGGAATCCGTACAGGGCGGTGGTGAATCGGTACAGGGCCTGATCCCGTTTCCGATAGACGGAGGACTGCTCCAGACCCAGCTCCGCGCACAGCCGGTCGGCAGCGCCCCGCTCCGGGTATATGTACATCCGCTGCAGCACCAGCCGCTCGTCCTCCGGCAGTACGCTCAATCCCCTCTCGGTGACCCGCAGCCAGCGCTTTACCTGCTGCAGCGTCCACTCCAGCTCCTGCCGCTCCACCAGATTGTTGATCAGCGCCTCCTCCCGGCGGCTGCCCCCGCCCTTCACCGGGGTGGCGTCGGTGGTTGCTCCTCGCAGGGTGCTTGCATCCATTTTCAGACGGCTTATCTCCTCCGGGATGTTCCGCAGGGCGTGGCACATAGCATCATACTGCCGCAGCTTTTCCATTGCCTCATTCTTCCACTTCATTTGTTTTCCTCCTTTGTTTTTCTGTGGGCTTGACCATATCCGTAGATCAACGCCCAGCGGCTTAAAAACCATTGCTTCCATTCTTTGCAGGTCTTGTTCTCGCAGGCCTCAGGGCAGGCCACCCGGGCGCAATACAAGCAGGGACTGACGCTTTTACTAACCATTCCTTCTTTCCTCCTTTTGGCAACGGCGGCACAGATCGTCACCAGATGCGAATATTTCTTTCCCGCAATTGCGGCACCACCCGGCAGGGATCGCCGCCTGTTCATCCCAGGGCCAGATCGGCTTTCTGAAAGAAACCGGACGACCCTTTTGGGGTCTTAAGTAAATAAACACCCTTTCTGTTTGCACCTCCTTTTGTACTCGTTTAAGTACTTACACCCAAATAATAGTACTCGTTTGAGTACTTGTCAAGGGTTTCCCAAGGGTAAACCTTGGTTTTGTGTACTTGCACAAGTACAATAGAAATACTTTGTAGAAATTTCCCATAAAATGCCAAAAAACCCGCGCGGGCGGTGTCGGGCACGTGGGTTTTATGTAGGATGGTTATGCCTCAATAGCCTTGGTAAAGGCAGCTTTGTCAGCAGCGCCAAAGTAGGCAGAGCCTGCCACCAGCACATCTGCTCCGTTTTCCTTGCAGGTAATCATGGTGTTCAGGTCTACACCGCCGTCCACCTCCAGGTGGCAGGCAGGATTCACTTCATCCAGCATGGTGCGCAGCTGCTTGAGCTTGGGCATCATATCCGCCATGAACTTCTGGCCGCCGAAGCCCGGCTCTACGGTCATCACCAGCACCATGTCCACCATAGGCAGGAATTCTGCAACGGCCTCTGCAGGGGTCTTGGGCTTCACCACGATACCGGGTTTGACACCCAGGCTGCGGATCAGCTCCAATGTCTTGCGAATATTTTCGGGGGTATCTGCCTCCACATGGATTGTCAAATAGTCCGCGCCGGCCTTACAGAAATTCTCCGCATACTTAATGGGGGTGTCGATCATCAGGTGCACATCCAGCACCAGGTCGGTAACGGGCCGCATAGCCTTGACCAAAGAATAGCCGAAGGACAGATTGGGCACAAAATGGCCGTCCATAATATCCACATGCAGCCACTTGACGCCCATATTCTTACATTCGGTAAAGTCCCGCTCCATGTTCATGTAATCGCAGGAGAGGATAGACGGAGATAAAATAGCCATAGTATGTTCCTCACATATTTTATTTTTCAGATTTATTTTCTTTCAGTAAGTCTGCCAGCGTAATTCCTTCAAAGAAGGCGTCGATCATAGTATCCAGCTTTTCCCACATAGGTTTCGTCTGGCAGCAGGTGGACCGGGAGCAGGCAGCCGGCCCTTGGGTGGTGCAGGATACTGCAGACAGACTCCCTTCGGTCAGCTTCAAAATACTGCCCACCGTGTACTGCTCGGGTCTTCGGTTCAGCCGGTAGCCGCCGCCTTTGCCGTGGACCGCATCCACAAAGCCGGCCTTGGAAAGCACTGTCATAATGGACTCCAGATACTTCTGGCTGATCTGTTCCGACTCGGCGATCTCTTTCAGCGGAATATACTCCTCTGTGCCCTTCATGGCGAAATGCACCATCACACGCAGGGCATAGCGTCCTTTGGTCGATACGATCATAGCTTACTCATGACAGTGGGCGCAATGCTCACAGTCGGGGAACTGGCTATGATCATACTCGATGCCGTTTTTATCGTAGTAGTCCTTCAGGGCGGACTTAATTGCTTCCTCCGCCAGTACGGAGCAGTGCAGCTTGTGTGCAGGCAGACCGTGGAGGGCCTCGGCTACCGCGTCGTTGGTCAGCTTCATCGCCTCGGAGATCGGCTTACCCTTGATCATCTCCGTAGCCATAGAGGAGGAGGCAATGGCCGAGCCGCAGCCAAAGGTCTCAAACTTCACATCTACAATAATATCATTTTCAATTTTCAAATAGATCTTCATAATATCGCCGCACTTGGCGTTGCCAACCTCACCGATGCCGTCTGCATTTTCAATGCAGCCCACATTCCGGGGGTGGGTAAAATGGTCCATTACAACTTCACTGTACAGTGCCATCGTGATTCTCCTTACAAAATATAGGTTCTGACGCCGGTTTGCAAATCCCGCCACACCGGGGACATATTCCGCAGCAGGCTTACCACCTGGGGGACTGCTTCCTGCAACTC